>CAKREL010000037.1 GCA_934317205.1 uncultured Eubacterium sp. | reverse complement strand
GATTCAGCAGCAAAAGGAATCTCCTTCCCGGAAGGATATTCAGGTCCTGTATTCAGTGATGCTGAGTATTCTGAGTCTGAAGGCTGGTTAGAAGCATCTGCTTCTTCTGATGCTGGCGGACAGCAGCCGGGTGGACCAGGCGGAGCACCGGATGGAGCACCAGGTGGAGCACCGGATGGAGCAGCAGGTGGCGACCAGGGTGGCGCACCAGATGGAGCACCAGGTGGAGCAGCTCAGACAACAGCATCTACATTAAACGTTGCAAACCAGTTAGAAGGAAATATTTACAACGGATCCGGATATTACGGAGATGGTCAGGAACTGACTGTAAATATTAAGGCAGGTGGTTCCGTAACAGGTTCTATCAGTGCTACAACGATCAAACATACAACAGATGGCGGCAAGACACAGAACACATCCATCAAAGAAGCAGATTACAACCAGATTGGTCATGTAATGAATACACCTTCTTACAACGGATCTAATGATGTTGTTGTAAACGTTGAAGATGGTGCTGTATGGACAGCTGATGGTACATCTATCATCACAAAACTGACAATCGCTGATGACGCAACTGTAGAGTATGGTTCTGCAAAAGATGCTGATGGAAATGCAATCACTCTGGAAGCAGGTAAGACATATGAGAACGTAACAGTATCTGATCAGAAAGATGAGACACCGGATACACCGGTTGCACCGCAGATCAAAGACGGTCTTGCAAACGAAACAGCAGCAGATGGAAACATCTACTACTACAAAGATGGCAAAGTAGCTACAGACGTAACAGGCGTTTACAACAACCAGACAGACTGGTACTATGTAAAAGACGGAAAAGTTGATTTCAGCTACACAGGTATCAAGAACAATCAGAACGGCTGGTGGAGAATTGAAAACGGTAAAGTTAACTTTAATTACACAGGTGTAACAAACAATGAAAACGGCTGGTGGTATGTAAAAGATGGTAAAGTTGACTTCAGCTGCAACAGCATCAAGAACAACCAGAACGGCTGGTGGAAGATTGTCAATGGTAAAGTTGACTTTAACTACACAGGTGTAACAAACAACGAAAACGGCTGGTGGTATGTAAAAGACGGAAAAGTTGACTTTGGCTACACAGGTATCAAGAACAATCAGAATGGCTGGTGGAGAATCAAAGATGGTAAAGTAGACTTTGGCTTCACAGGTCTCGCAAACAACGAGAACGGCTGGTGGTATGTAAAAGATGGTAAAGTTGATTTCTCCTACAATGGAAAAATTAAATCCAACGGAAAAACTTACAAAATCGTCAATGGTAAAGTTGTTTTCTAAGTAAATTATCCAATATACTTTACCCTATATACTATAAAAATCACCCGGTTATCAATTTCGATAGCCGGGTGATTTTTTTGCTTTATAGTTACAAGAGAAGAACCAATAATCTTGGATATTTCAGCTTTCTGCTAAGACAGATTTCGTGCAGTGATTAAAAAAATGTGATATACTCATCCGTAACAAGGACAGCGGAGGCATAAACTTAAGAAAATTCAGGAGCTGATACGATGAACGAGAAAGAAATACTGGTACCTGTACAGCCATATTTATCACTGGATGCAGATGATTACAAAGAGATCATTCCACACAGAATGGGAATTTCAAATTTTTATGAATTTCATGTACAGGAAGGAGCAGCAGCAAATTTTAAGGCGGTGCCGGATGACAGTACGGATCTTGTTTTTGGTATCGGTGAGCGTGATGTGAAAGTATTGCTTGGTGGAACAGTTCTGAAAGCAAAGGACTGGGAATTTGAAGATGGGAGATATTACTTCGGAGCCAGATTCTTTCCGGGAAAATACATTCTCCCTTCGGGACTTACGATTCAGGAAGTTGTCAATCAGGATCTTGAAATCGATAAAAATGAATATGGTGCAGGGCTGACAGATGCGCTGGCAGAGGCAGAAAATGTAAAAAAAAGAGCTGAAATCTTACTGAGTTATCTGGCAGAAAATCAGCAGGAGCAGGTAAAAGATTCCGTCCATGTCCTGGAAGAATATCTGCGAAAACGGATTTATGCTACGAATGGTAATATTTCCATACAGATGCTGAGCAGAGAAACAGGGTATTCGGAATGTTATATTCGCAGGATTTTCAAACAGATTCATGGAATTTCACCAAAGGAATTTGAACGTTTTATCCGGTTTCAGACATTTTTGAATGCAATTCACGGAGCTGCAGACCAGGTGAACAACGAAGAACTGGCACTCAATTGCGGATATTATGACCAGTCACATATGTTAAAAGATTTTCGTGCATTTGCAGGAACAACACCGGAAAAATATAAAAAACTTTTGAAAAATAAAGAATTGGAAAAAGAAACGTTGATCTGCAATGAAAAGGAAAAAACAGAAATAAGGAAACGTTGATCCGCAATGTAAACAATAGAAAAGTAGAAAGAAGGAAAGAAATGTCAAAATTTAGCGTGAAGAAACCATATACTGTGTTTGTTGCGGTGGTGCTCTGTCTGATCCTTGGTGTAGTAAGTTTTACCAGAATGTCGACAGATCTGTTGCCGGAGTTTTCACTGCCGTACGTTGTGGTAGTGACGACCTGTCCGGGTGCTTCACCGGACAAAATCGAGAGTACAGTAACAGAACCATTGGAAGCAGGATTAGGAACAGTCAATGGAGTAGAAAATGTCACAAGTACTTCGAATGAAAACTATTGTACTGTTATGCTGGAATTTGCAGAGGATACAAACATGGACAGTGCCATGGTAAAGTTGTCTAATGCCCTGGATTTGATCACATTGCCGGATAGTGCCGGAAAGCCGATGATCATGGAAGTGTCTATGGATATGATGCCTGTCATTTATGCCAGCGTAGATTATGAAGGAAAAGATATCTATGAACTCAGTGATTTTGTGGAGAATACCGTGGTTCCAACGATGGAACGTCAGAATGGAGTAGCCAGTGTCGATACTACCGGTTCCATTGAAAAAACCGTGGAAATTCGGTTAAATCAGGAAAAAATCGATACATTGAATGATAAACTGGCAGGTTATGTGGATGATAAACTTGCAGATGCAAAGTCACAGCTTGACGATGCCAAAAGCCAGATGAACAATGCAAAAGCACAACTGGAAAATTCAAAAAAAGAACTGGAAAATCAACAAAATACGACATTCGGTGAACTGGCGCAAACGAGTAAAGCCGTCGATGCAGCAGTGGCAACACAATCTGCATACAATGCACAGCTTGCAGGTCTGCAGGCATCCAAAATGGCATTGGAAACAGAGAAAAAAGCATATCACGATGCAGGTATTGCACAACAGTATCAGCAGATAAATGAAAGTTTTGCTTCTATGCAGAAACTGGCAGCAGGCTATGGTATGGATGTATCTGCTTACCCGGCGGATATTCCGGATGCACTGAAAAATCCGAAGAAATTAGATGCACTGACTGCTTTTATGAGACAGATTGGCCAGTCAGATGCAGCAGAATCTCTGACAGCAGATAATTTAAAACAGCTGGATGAGATCGTAAATACCCGTCTGCCACAAATCGATACGGAATTGGCAAATCTCGCGGTAGAGATTCAGGCGGCACAGGTCGCAGTGGATCAGGTCAATGCACAGGTAAAAGCAGCAACAGATAATTATGAAGCCCTGGAAGTTGGAAAAATATCTGCTGCAGTTGGCTTTAGTACCGGCGCAGCACAGATTGCGGACGGCGAGGCAGCACTGGAAAGAAATCAGGAAAAGCTGGATGATGCACAAACTTCTTATGAACAGGGCAGAGACACAGCACTTAAAAATGCAAATCTGGATGCTTTGTTGAATTTAGATACACTGTCTCAGCTGATTTCTGCTCAGAATTTTGCAATGCCGGCAGGATATATTTATCAGGGGGACGATCAGTATCTGCTGAAAGTCGGTGATGAATACGCTTCTGATGGTGAACTGGAATCTTCCGTACTTTGTAATATTGACGGACTCGGTGATGTGCATGTGTCTGACGTAGCAGATGTCACCTGGATCGATAATTCCAAAGATGCCTATGCAAAGGTAAACGGACGTGACGGAATTGTCCTCTCTATTTCAAAATCAAGCACAGCAGGAACTGCTGATGTGTCAGATACCTGTAATGCGGCAATCAGTCAGTTGGAAAAAGACTATAACGGACTTCATATTACAAGTCTGATGGATCAGGGAGATTATATAGATCTGATCGTAGAGAACGTACTATCAAACCTGATCGTAGGTGCAATTCTCGCTATCATCGTGCTTGCCATTTTCCTTCGCTCCATCAAACCAACGATTGTAGTAGCTTTCAGTATCCCATTGAGTGTATTAGTGGCAATTGTGCTGATGTATTTCAGTGGCGTGACGTTAAATCTGATTTCCTTGTCAGGACTGGCATTGGGAATAGGTATGCTTGTGGATAATTCTATCGTTGTTATTGAAAATATTTATCGTTTGCGCAGCCTTGGTGTACCCTCCATCCGTGCAGCGGTTATGGGTGCTAAGCAGGTGGCAGGTGCCATTGCTTCCTCCACATTGACAACGATCTGTGTATTTTTACCGATTATTTTTGTGAATGGTCTGGTGCGTGAACTGTTTGTGGATCTGGCATTGACAATTGCATACAGTTTAGTGGCAAGCCTGCTCATCGCTCTGACAGTCGTTCCGGCAATGAGTTCAACCATGTTGCGGAATACGCAGCCGAAACCGCAGAAATTATTAAATAAAATGCTGAATGTTTATGAAAAAATGTTACGTTTCTGTCTGCGGAAAAAATTTGTGCCATTGATCATTGCAGTTGGACTGCTTGCCGGTTGTGCATACAAGGCGGTAAATACAGGTATGATTCTCTTCCCGACGATGGGAGGCGACCAGATGTCTGTGACAATGGAGGCAGATGAGAAACTGACAGATGAGGAAACTTTTGCACTGGCAGATCAGGCGATGGAAAAAATGACTGCGATTGACGGTGTGACTTATGTAGGCATGATTTCCGGTTCTTCCAGTGCTTCTCAAAATGCATCTTCCATGATGATGAGCAATGGAGGTACACACAATCTGAATGTATTTTTATTATTAGATGAAGAAACAGCAAAGGACAACCGTCCGGTGGCAAAACAATTAGAAAAAATATGTAAAGATCTGAAATTTAAAGATTACAGTGTGTCGACATCTAATATGGATATGTCTTCCTATATGGCAAGTGGACTGACCGTTAATATTTACGGAAGTGATACAGACAAGTTGCTGAAAATCAGCAATGATGTAATGGACATTGTGTCCGACGTGAAAGGATTTACCAAAATAACCAATGGACAGGAGAGCGGTGATAAAACCATCCAGCTGACCATTGACAAAGATAAGGCTGCAAAGCAGGGACTGACAGTGGCGCAGATTTACCAGGAACTTGCCGGAAATCTGACGACAGAAAAGACGGCAACAACTCTGACTATGGACGGGAAGCAGTATGATGTGGAGATTGTCAACGAAAATGATGCGGTAGATGTGGATTCTCTGATGAACTATGAATTTTCAGTGGATAAACAGAATGCGGACGGAACCACAGAGACAGAAATCCATAAACTCAGCGAATTTGCAACCATGAGCGAGGGCGTAAGCCTTGCTTCTATTAAAAGAGATAATCAGAAAACATACATCAGTGTGACTGCAGAGACAGAAGATGGTTATAATACCACATTATTGTCCCGTATACTGCAGGATAAATTAGAGGGCTATGAACTGCCGGATGGTTATAGTCTGGAGATTGCAGGTGAAAGTACCGAAGTTATGAATGCCATGAACGATATTTTCCTGATGATCGGTCTGGCAATTGCTTTTATTTACCTGATCATGGTAGCACAGTTCCAGAGTTTATTATCTCCGTTTATTGTAATCTTTACAATTCCACTGGCTTTTACCGGTGGTTTGTTGGGACTTTTTATTGGCAGACAGGAAATCTCACTGACAGCCATGATGGGATTTTTGATGCTGGCAGGTGTCGTTGTAAATAATGGTATCGTATTTGTCGATTACGCAAACCAGCTGCGTATGGATGGAATGGAAAAACGTGAAGCTCTCGTGGAGACAGGAAGAACCCGTATGCGTCCGATTCTGATGACAATGTTGACAACGGTACTGGCAATGTGTACCATGGTATTTAGTACTGATGCGGCTGCAGAAATGAGCCGTGGTATGGCAATCGTTGTAATTGGCGGATTACTGTATGCCACACTTATGACACTGTTTGTTGTTCCGGTACTGTACGACATTTTATTTCGTCGGGAAGTGAAAAAAGTTGATATTGGCGACGAAAAGCTTTTGGATGAAAAATTATAACATTTAGTTTTCTGAATATAGGTAGAAAGAAGGAATTCAATTTGGGAAAAGAAGCAAAAACAAATGCCATGCGTATGCTTGATAAAAAGAAAATTCCATACGAGGCGCTGACTTACGAAGTGGATGAATTTATTGATGGGATGCATTGTGCAGAAATCACCGGTGCACCGGTGGATGCCTCCTACAAGACACTGGTCATGCAGGGAAAGAGCAAACAGTACTATGTATTTGTCATTCCGATTGCATGCGAAGTGGATTTGAAAAAAGCAGCCCGTTCCGTTGGTGAAAAATCCGTGGAAATGATCCATGTAAAAGATATTACAAAAATCACAGGATATGTACGGGGAGGATGTTCTCCGCTTGGAATGAAAAAACTGTTTCCGACGGTGATTGACGAAAGTGTGAAAAACTTTGCAGAAATCTATGTCAGCGGCGGAAGAATAGGACTTACGTTAAAAATGAGTCCGCAGGATCTTGTCGATGTGACAAATGCACAGGTTTCTGATATTCAGGCAGAATAGCCTGCAAGAAAGGAGTATAAAATGTCTGGATTATTTCAAAAAATTAAAAAAGAATCTATGATCACATCTATTATTTGCATCATATTTGGTGTGATGTTCTGTATCTGGCCGGGAACGATCCTTGTTACCCTGTGTCGGATTGCCGGTTTTGTATTATTAGTGGCAGGAATCTCTCTGCTTATTTCAGGAATTCGTGTTCAGGAAATGCTGGGACGTTCTGTGCGGATGCTTCCGGCAGTGGTCTGCACAGTGATCGGAATCTGGATTCTGGTGCGTCCTGGGGTATTTGTATCATTGATCCCAATCCTGCTCGGTGTAATGCTTGCGTACCACGGATTGAAGGATCTGGTATTTTGCCTGGAAGTAAAAAAAGGCAACAGCCCGCGCTGGTGGCTTGGATTACTGGTTGCCATTGCAACAATTATCATCGGTATAATCCTGATGCTCCATACATGGCTGGCACTGGAAATCGGTATGATGGCAGTCGGTGTGATCCTGATCTATGATGGTGTCAGTGGATTGTGGCTGAATGGCCGCGCCGGCAGAGCATATAAGAAATATCATGATCCAGAAGATGATATCATTGACGTGGATTATAAGGAAGAAGATTAAGCATTATGCGAAAAATGGAATTTAAAATGGAGCGTACAGGACTGCTGAAAGTAGGCGATGTCCTTCCGGTGACAGAAAGCAAGCTGCCAAACTCTTGGTACTATACACTGGGAAAAGCCTATGCGATGTCAGCCAACTACGAGTTTCGCGAACGGTTGAAAGTCCGTGAAGGCACCGTCACAGAGGTCAAAGAAACGCCAAAAGGTTATTATGTTATCGTGGAATTTGATGAATGATTCCCACATAACTACAATACAAGAAAAGAGGAATCTATATGTCTGTCGTAGCTACCAGTGTATTTCTACTGTTTGCTCTGATCGTACTGGGATTTATATTAGGAAAAAGAAACATTATCCATAAAGAAAGCATACCGGATTTATCTGCTCTGGTTTTAAAGGTGACTATGCCGGTGACAGTATTCTGCTCCATTATTGATCAGGACAGAAATCAATTATTTACGTATGGAATACAGACATTTGTTTCGATTATCATTCTGCACTTGTGTGCTCTGATCGTAGGACTGATCCTTGTGCGTGCTGCAAAAGTACAGGATTTGGATCAGGGGGTCTGGATTTATTGTATGTTATTTTCAAATAATGGATTTATGGGAATTCCGCTGGCACTGTCTGTATTTAACGGAAAGGGCATGTTTCTGATGGCACTTGGTAATGTGGTTGGAAATTTCCTGATCTTTTCCGTTGGAATTAAATTGCTGACATGGAAATATCCGATCAAAGAGAAATTAAGTGTCCGCAAAATGGTGCTGAATAATATCAATATAGCAGTAGTGCTAGGACTTCTGGTATGTATTTTGCAGATATCACTTCCTGATATTTTAAATCAGCTTCTGTCATATCTGTCCAATATCACCAGTGGCCTATCCATGCTGGTTGTGGGATTGTCCATTTCAAGACTTCCGGTGAAAGCTGTTTTTCAGGATAAAAAGATGCTGATCTTAACTGCTTTCCGGCTTCTTGTTTTTCCATTACTAATAATCGGACTGATACGGGTTGTACCCGTGCAGCTGGATGAGACTTTAAAAAATGTCCTGATCCTGACAGCAGCTCTCCCGGTTTCATCGGCACAGTCCATGATTACAGAACAGTATGGAACAAATACAGCTGCAGCTGGTCGCTCTGTATTTATGACAACGTTATTCAGTGTGATCACAGTTCCACTGATCATGATGATTGCTTTTGCCTGAATGCATATGATGAGTGATCTGTAACTAAAATCTAGAAAAACTTGTTGAACAGTGAAAAAAAAGTAGATTTCTGGTGAAAGAGGATGTATAATGGATTCTATATGTAAAGAATAAAAACCCCGTTTTTGGGAGATAAAATAAACACAGGAGGAAGAATCAATGGCAGTAAAATACGTATTTGTTACCGGCGGAGTAGTATCCGGACTTGGAAAGGGAATCACTGCCGCATCACTTGGCCGTTTGTTAAAAGCACGCGGATACAAAGTGACAATGCAGAAATTTGATCCATATATCAATATCGATCCGGGAACAATGAACCCGATTCAGCACGGCGAGGTTTTCGTTACCGAGGATGGCGCTGAGACAGATCTGGATCTCGGACATTATGAGCGTTTTATCGATGAGAACCTGAGCAAAAGCTCAAATGTGACAACTGGAAAGGTATACTGGTCTGTATTACAGAAAGAGCGCCGTGGTGATTATGGCGGAGGAACTGTACAGGTCATTCCGCATATCACAAATGAGATCAAAAGTCGTTTCTTCCGTGATTTTACAACCGAAGAGACACAGATCGCAATTATTGAGGTTGGTGGAACAGTCGGTGATATTGAGAGTCAGCCGTTCCTTGAGGCAATTCGTCAGTTCCAGCATGAAGTTGGACATGAGAATGCAATCCTGATCCACGTAACACTGATCCCATATCTGTCTGCTTCCGGAGAGTTAAAGACCAAACCGACTCAGGCAAGCGTAAAAGAATTACAGGGAATGGGAATCCAGCCGGATATCATTGTATGCCGTACAGAGCATGAACTGGATCGCCAGATCAGAGACAAAATCGCATTATTCTGTAACGTACCGAAAAAATGTGTACTGCAGAACCTGGATGTAGAATATTTATATGAAGCTCCACTTGCAATGGAGAAAGAAAATCTGGCTCAGGTTGCATGTGAGTGCCTGAAACTGGATTGTCCAAAACCGGATCTGACAGACTGGATCGACATGGTACAGGCTCTGCGCAATCCGAATAAAGAAGTAGAAATCGCACTGGTTGGTAAATACATCCAGTTACATGATGCCTATATTTCTGTTGTAGAGGCATTAAAACATGGTGGAATCTTCCAGCATGCCACAGTTAATATCAAATGGGTTGATTCCGAGGAATTAAATGAAGAAAACGTGGATGAAGTTCTCGGTAATGTACAGGGAATCCTTGTTCCGGGTGGATTTGGTGACCGCGGAATTGACGGAAAGATCACTGCTATCAAATATGCGAGAGAACATGAAATCCCATTTCTTGGTCTCTGCCTTGGTATGCAGCTTTCCATCGTTGAATATGCCCGTGATATCTGCGGACTGGAAGATGCACACAGCATTGAGCTCGATCCAAACACAAGTGCACCGGTAATCGCACTGATGCCGGATCAGAATGGTGTGGAAGATATCGGTGGTACCCTGCGTCTTGGCTCTTATCCTTGTGTACTTGCAAAAGACAGCAAGGCATATGAGTTATACGGTACAGAGACCATCCATGAGCGTCATCGTCATCGTTACGAGGTAAACAATGATTACCGTGCAATCCTGACTGAACACGGAATGGAAATGAGTGGTCTGTCACCGGATGGAAGAATCGTAGAGATGATCGAGATTCCGTCACATCCGTGGTTTGTAGCTACACAGGCGCATCCGGAGCTGAAATCCAGACCAAATCGTCCGCATCCGTTATTCAAAGGCTTTGTAGAAGCTGCCATTGATTACAAAAACAAACATTAGAAAAGAATAATCCTGTGAACGTGAAAGCAGGAGCATACCCCCGGATCAATCATAAGCATCCGGGGGTTCTTTTATAAAGATTTTATAAATATCAGGAAAAGTTCACGATTAGATTATTGATTTCTATACAAAATAACCATATAATAGAACAATGCAGATTTTACAATAATAAGCTGCGCAGCAGCTATTTAGTTATGAGCAGGCAGCGTGAGCGGATTGCCGATATCTGCTTGGCGATAAGATGATATAACGAAATCTGACATAGGGGAAACCAAGAGAAAGGATCGTGTGTCCGGGCAGCTGTTGCCTGTAAATCAGATGATAGAGCAGCTGAAAACGATACACAGGAATGAGAGATCAGTATTATGGACGAAAACAGAGGAAACAACAGGGGCGGAAATAATAATAACGGTCGTAAAAACGGACAGAATATGCTCTGGTTTGTAATTGCAACGATCGTAGTTCTGTTACTTGTTACAATGATTACCAATGGAGTCGGAAATCTCACGAATCAGGAGATTACTTACAGCAAATTCCAGGAGATGGTAAAAAATCATAAGGTAGAAAGTGTAACCATTACAAATAGTGAAATTCAGATCCAACCGGTAGAGGATAAGAAGAGTCTGTATCAGGTGACGTACTATACCGTTAATCTGAAAGATGACCGTATGTATGAAATGCTGGATGAATACGGAGTTGATTATACTGGTAAAAATCAGACGACATCCGCATGGATCTATCAGATTTTAAGTTTTGTAATTCCAATTGCAATTGTCTGGCTCCTGCTTGGTGCCCTCATGAAGAAAATGGGTGGCGGAGGCGGCGTCATGGGCGTCGGCAAGAGCAATGCCAAAATGTATGTGGAGAAATCCACTGGTGTGACATTCAAAGATGTAGCCGGTCAGGATGAAGCGAAAGAATCACTGCAGGAAGTAGTCGATTTCCTGCACAATCCGCAGAAATATACAGCTATTGGTGCGAAACTGCCGAAGGGAGCATTGTTAGTAGGACCTCCTGGTACCGGTAAGACATTACTGGCAAAAGCAGTTGCAGGTGAGGCAGGAGTACCATTTTTCTCACTGGCAGGTTCTGATTTTGTAGAGATGTTTGTCGGAGTCGGCGCATCCCGTGTGCGTGATCTGTTTAAAGAAGCACAGAAACAGGCGCCATGTATTATTTTTATTGATGAGATTGATGCTATTGGAAAAAGCCGTGACAGCCATTACGGCGGTGGAAACGATGAGCGTGAGCAGACATTGAACCAGTTACTGGCAGAGATGGATGGTTTTGATACTTCCAAAGGTCTGCTGATCCTGGCAGCTACGAACCGTCCGGAAGTACTGGATAAGGCACTTTTAAGACCGGGACGTTTTGACCGTCGGATTATCGTTGATAAACCGGATCTGAAAGGCCGTGTAGAGACACTTCGTGTTCATTCAAAAGATGTTAAAATGGATGATTCTGTAGATTTGGAAGCAATCGCACTGGCGACAGCCGGCTGTGTAGGTTCTGACCTGGCCAATATGATCAACGAAGCTGCCATCAACGCAGTAAAAAATGGCAGACAGTATGTGACACAGGCTGATTTATTTGAGTCTGTAGAGGTCGTTATCGCCGGTAAAGAGAAAAAAGACCGCATCATGGGACCGAAGGAAAAACGACTGGTTGCATACCATGAGGTTGGTCATGCACTTGTTACTGCATTACAGAAAGATGCAGAGCCGGTACAGAAGATTACAATCGTACCTCGTACTATGGGATCTCTGGGATATACCCTGCAGATGCCGGAAGAAGAGAAGTATCTGGAGACAAAAGCCGAGCTGGAAGCACGATTGGTTACTTATATGGGCGGTCGTGCCGCAGAGGAAATCATGTGTGATTCTGTGACAACCGGCGCATCGAACGATATTGAAATGGCGACAAGAATTGCCCGTGCAATGGTAACTCAGTTTGGTATGTCTGAGGAATTTGGCCTGATGGGTGTGGAGTCTGTGGAGAGCAGATATCTGGATGGTCGTGCAGTGACAAACTGCGGAGATGAGACCATTGCCAAAGTAGATGAGGTTGTTAAAGTAATGCTTCAGAAAGCTTATGACACAGCAAAAGAAATGCTGTTGAGTCATCGTGATGTTCTGGAACGAATTGCAGATTATCTGTATGAGCATGAGACCATTACCGGTAAAGAATTTATGGGCATCTTCAAAGAAATGACAGAAGGAACGCAGCCAATCGATGTGGAAGCAGAAGAAATTACTGTACCGTCTGAATCACAGGATACGAACGCAGCAGAAAATGAGACAACATTTTCTGATCATGAGCCGGTTGCACCAGATGAGGCTTTTGAAGAGTAAGAAGATACTCAACTCAGACTGAGATAAAAGCAATTGGCTTTCAGGTTACAGGATAAAAATGTAATAATACGACAGAAACGGTCAGAGTGGAGAAGTAATTTTCTGCCCTGGCCGTTTGGGGATTTCAAGAGGATTGCAAGACATATATGGGAACAGAGAAACTATTTGATATTCAGGAAGAACTGAAAAAACTGCCGGATCATCCGGGAGTCTATATTATGCATGATGACAGGGATGCGATCATTTATATCGGAAAGGCCATCAGTTTGCGTAACCGGGTACGTCAGTATTTTCAGACAAGCCGGAATAAAGGCCCGAAGATCGAGAAAATGGTCACACATATCGATCATTTTGAATATATCCTGACAGATTCGGAACTGGAAGCGCTGGTATTGGAGTGTAACTTGATCAAAGAACATCGTCCGAAATACAATACAATGCTGAAGGACGATAAAACCTATCCATATATCAAGGTGACATTGGGTGAAGCATATCCGCGCGTGCTGTTTTCCAGACAGATGAAAAAGGACAAGTCAAAATATTATGGACCATATACCAGCGCCGGAGCAGTGAAAGACACCATAGAACTGGTGCAGAAACTGTTTCAGATCCGCACCTGCAACCGGACGTTGCCACGTGATATCGGCAAAGAACGGCCGTGCCTGAATTATCATATTCATCAATGCCAGGCTCCCTGCCAGGGATATATATCAAAGGAGGATTACCGCTTGCAGATCCGTAGTGCGATGGAACTGCTGAATGGCAATTTCACTCCGGTGATCAAGAACCTGGAGGAAAAGATGCAGGCGGCAGCGGAGGCACTGGAATTTGAGAAAGCAATGGAATTTCGGGATCTTTTGGCCAGCGTACGTCAGGTTGCGCAAAAGCAGAAAATTACCAGCTTTGATGGAGAGGACCGGGATATTCTGGCGCTTGCCATGGATGATCGGGATGCGGTAGTGCAGGTCTTTTTTGTCCGTGAAGGAAGGCTTATTGGGCGGGAGCATTTTCATGTGACGATTGGAGCAGAGGATACGAAAAAAGAAGTATTGTCTACGTTTATCAGCCAGTATTATGCAGGAACGCCTTTTGTGCCAAAGGAGATCATGCTGCCAATGGAAATAGATGATGCAGATGTGGTAGCAGAATGGTTGTCCACAAAGCGCGGACAGAAAGTATATATCCGTGTACCCAAAAAAGGACAGAGAGAGAAACTGGTAGAACTGGCCGAGCAGAATGCAGTGATGGTTCTGACGCAGGACAAAGAAAAAATCAGAAGAGAAGAAGGACGTACGATCGGAGCAGTCAAAGAAATTGCAGAATTGCTGGATCTTGGTTATGCCAAACGAATGGAAGCTTATGATATTTCCAATACGAACGGATTTGAATCTGTCGGCTCCATGGTTGTATACGAACGAGGAAAACCATGCCGAAGCGATTACCGAAAATTTAAATTAAAAACCGTGACAGGACCGGATGATTATGCTTCCATGAGGGAAGTGCTGACCAGGCGTTTTACCCATGGAATGGAAGAACGGGCGCAGAACCGTCAGAAAGATCTGGCACCGGAGTATGGCAGTTTTACCAAGTTCCCGGATCTGATCCTGATGGATGGCGGAAAAGGTCAGGTAAACATTGCACTGGAAGTCCTGGATGAATTAAAGCTTGCAATTCCGGTCTGTGGAATGGTGAAGGATGATCACCACAGAACTCGTGGCCTGTATTTCAACAATGAAGAAATTCCAATTGACCGGCATTCGGAAGGATTCCGGCTCATTACCAGAATTCAGGATGAAGCACACAGATTTGCTATCGAGTACCACCGCTCACTGCGCAGTAAACAGCAGGTACATTCTGTGCTGGATGATATTCCAAATATCGGTGAGACAAGAAGAAAAGCACTGATGCGTCAATTCCAGTCACTGGAGAAAATTCGCGAGGCAACGGTGGAACAGCTGCAGGAAGTGGATACTATGAATGAAAAAGCAGCACAGTCTGTATACCAATTCTTCCATAACCAGTAAAAAAGTGATATACTTACTGTACCTGTTTACAGGAAATAAAAATACTACGATAGTTACTATCAGTTATGTAACGATTCAGAAATGGAGAAATAGAATGCAGGGAGTCAGTGTACAACAGTTAGCAGAAAAGATGAAATTTAAATGCTTCACCCCGTGTGTGGATATGACAAAACGAATGATTACCTCATCTGAGATCAATCGTCCGGCATTGGAACTGGCCGGTTATTTTGAGCATTTTGCGGAAGAACGGATTCAGGTGATCGGCATGGTGGAAAAATCATATCTGGAGACATTGGGAGATGAGGTAAAGACCGATCGTTATCGCAAACTTCTTGGTTTTAACGTGCCATGTGTGATCATGTGCAGAGGATATGAACCGGATGAGGAAGTGCTGCAGATTGCAGGAGAACGCGGGGTTCCAATCCTCGGATCTATGGATGCGACTTCCAATGTGGTTGCAGAGGCAATTTATTATCTGACAGCAAAACTGGCACCGTGCATATCAATTCATGGTGTATTGGTTGATATTTATGGCGAAGGTGTATTGATCATGGGAGAGAGCGGCATTGGAAAAAGTGAAGCTGCACTGGAACTGATCCGTCGCGGACATCGTCTTGTTACAGATGACGTAGTAGAGATCCGCAAGATAAACAACAATACGCTGATTGGTACATCACCGGATATTACGCGGTATTTTATTGAACTACGCGGTATAGGAATCATTGATGTAAAAACGCTGTTTGGTGTAGAATGTGTCAAAGAACAGCAGAGCATTGATCTTGTGATCAAACTGGAAGACTGGAAAAAGGACAAAGAATATGATCGTTTGGGGCTGGAAGAGGAATATACAGAAATTCTGGGCAACAATATTGTATGTCATTCCATTCCGATTCGTCCGGGACGAAATCTTGCTGTGATCTGTGAGGCTGCGGCTGCAAATCACAGACAGAAGAAGATGGGCTACAATGCGGCAAAAGAACTGTACCGCAGAGTGGAAAATAATTTAAAAAATGGTAATTCTACAGAAATATAAATAAAGGAGTATAAGAGTATGGAACGAAAAAATGTATGGAAAAAATATACCGGAGAAGAAAAGACAGCTGTGTTTGCTTATGCTGAAGAGTATCGTCAGTTTATCTCTGCCTGCAAGACAGAGCGTGAGTGTGTGACTGAGTTAAAGAAGCGTGCAGCTGCAGCGGGTTTTCAGGATATGGAAGAAGTGATCGCAAAAGGAATTGCATTGAAAGCCGGAGACCGTGTATTTGCAGACAATAAAGGAAAAAGTTTTGCTATGTACATCATTGGCCAGAAACCGATGGAAGAGGGTATGAACATTCTTGGGGCACACATCGATTCCCCGCGTCTGGATCTGAAACAGAATCCTTTGTATGAGGATACTGATATGGCGTTGCTTGATACTCATTATTATGGTGGCGTGAAGAAATATCAGTGGGTGACACTTCCGCTGGCTATGCATGGCGTGATCGCGAAGAAAGATGGTTCTGTTGTAACTGTCAGTATCGGCGATAAGCCGGAAGATCCGGTATTTGGTGTCAGTGATCTGCTGATCCACCTTTCCGCAGACCAGCTGGAGAAAAAAGCTGCAAAAGTGATCGAGGGCGAGGCACTGGATCTTCTTGTTGGAAGTATGCCATTAGAGGCCAAAACAGAGGAAGAAAAGAAAACAAAAGAGCTGGTTCAGGCGAATGTACTGAATATTTTAAAAGAGACCTATGGAGTGGAGGAAGAAGACTTCCTGTCTGCGGAAATCGAGATTGTTCCGGCTGGAGAGGCCAGAGATTATGGATTTGACCGCAGTATGATCATGGGTTATGGACATGATGACCGTGTGTGTGCATATCCGTCATTCTCTGCAATTGTTGAGATGGACAAACCAGAGCGTACAAGTGTATGCCTTCTGGTTGACAAAGAAGAAATCGGAAGCGTTGGCGCAACCGGCATGGAGTCTCGGTTCTTTGAAAATATGACCGCTGAAGTGATGAATGCATGTGGTGATTACAATGAATTAAAATTGCGTCGTGCCCTGCAGAATTCAAAAGTACTTTCTTCTGATGTAAGTGCTGCATTTGATCCGAACTATCCAAGCGTCATGGAAAAGAAAAATGCAGCATATTTTGGAAGAGGTCTGGTATTCAATAAATATACTGGAGCCAGAGGAAAATCAGGATCTAACGATGCAGGTGCTGAGTATGTGGCTGAAATCCGTAAGATCATGGATGACAATCAGGTATATTTCCAGACAGCAGAACTTGGTAAAGTAGATCAGGGCGGTGGAGGAACCATCGCATATATTCTTGGAAATTACAACATGCAGGTTATTGATAGTGGTGTGGCTGTACTGAATATGCATGCACCATGGGAGATCATCAGCAAAGCGGATCTGTATGAAGCAAAATGCGGTTACAAAGCATTTTTAAAGGATGCATAAAGAGTGGAGCAGAACATGAATCAGGAAATATATAAGATTTTATGTGATATCTGTGGAGCAGATTTGGTATTTTTGCAAGAGCCAATGAGCAGACATACAACCTTCCGCACCGGCGGTCCGGCAGATGTGCTGGTAACGCCGAGGGCGGAGCAGATCAGCCGTATCCTTGATGTGTGCCGTAAGGCAGATCAACCCTGGACAGTGATTGGAAACGGAAGCAATCTGCTGGTGGGTGATGGCGGTATCCGCGGAGTTGTTCTGGAAATCGGCAGACAGATGGCTGAAATTCAGATTAACGGAACGACGATCACTGCCGGTGCCGGGGCAATGTTATCAAGCATTGCTTCCAAAGCTGCCCAGGCAGCACTGACCGGTATGGAGTTTGCTTCCGGAATTCCAGGCAGCCTCGGCGGTGCAGTAGTTATGAACGCCGGCGCATATGGCGGCGAGATGAAAGATATTTTGAAAGAGGTGACAGTTCTGACACAGGAGGGAGAATTACAGACCCTTTCTGTGGAAGAACTAGATCTGTCTTATCGCCACAGCATTATACCTGAGAGAGGTTATCTGGTTATCCGGGCAGTTTTAGAACTTCAGCCGGGCAAACCGGAAGAGATTCAGGCTATCATGGATGAACTGAAAGAAAAACGTGTGAGTAAACAGCCTTTGGAGTATCCGAGTGCAGGAAGTACATTCAAACGTCCGGAAGGGTACTTTGCAGGGAAATTGATTCAGGATGCAGGACTTCGCGGATTTCAGGTTGGTGGCGCACAGGTATCAGAAAAGCATTGCGGTTTTGTGATCAACAGAGATCACGCCACATCTGCAGATATCTGCAGCCTGATGGACCAGGTGTCGGATGTGGTATTTGAAAAATTTGGTGTCCGTTTAGAACCGGAAGTGAAAAAAATGGGAGCGTTTGATTCGAAATAACTTATTCAAAACAAGACAGCAGGAGTGGGTGACAGTATGGAATATGTGATCGTAACAGGAATGTCAGGAGCCGGAAAATCAACAGCACTGAAGATTATGGAAGATATTGGATATTTTTGTGTCGATAATTTCCCGATTCCGTTACTGGAAAAATTTGCAGAAATTGTAGATTCCGGGGAAACGCAGTATCGGAGAATTGCAATTGGGCTGGATATTCGGAATGGAAGTTCATTAAAGCAGCTGGATCAGATTATTGCAAAATTACGCAGCAATGGAAATGTAATCCGGATTCTTTTTATGGATGCTTCAGACCAGGTACTGGTAAAACGGTACAAAGAAACCAGAAGAGCACATCCATTGGCTGGAAATGACAGGGTAGAGAAAGGCATTGAACTGGAACGCAGGCAGATAGGTTTTCTGAAAGAGATGGCAGATTATATTATTGATACAAGCCAGCTTCTAACCAGAGAATTGAATGCAGCATTGGGCAAAATTTTTCTTGAAAAGCGGGAATATGACAATATTTTTGTGACAGTGCTCTCATTTGGTTTTAAATATGGGATTCCGGTGGATGCAGATCTTGTATTTGATGTGAGATTTCTTCCAAATCCGTATTATCTGGAAAAATTGCGGCCGAAAACCGGAAATGATCCGGAAATCCAGCAATTTGTTATGAATAGTCCGGAAGCAGGTGTTTTTTTAGATAAGTTAGAAGACATGATACGTTTTCTGATTCCGAATTACATCAAAGAAGGGAAAAATCAGCTGGTGATTGCCATCGGCTGTACTGGTGGCAAGCATCGCTCCGTGACACTGGCTAATGCGATATATCAGAGACTGCAGAAAAATCAAAAATACGGATTGCGGGTGGAACATCGCGATATTGAGAAAGATGCAAAACGCGGAAAATAATTGAGGGAGTATTAGTAATATGTCTTTTTCAGGGGAAATGAAAGAGGAAATCGGGCGATTAATCCCGGATGGCGAAGAAAGTGTCCGGGCAGAGCTTATGGCAATCATCCGGTTTTGCGGCAGAATCCTTCGGGAGGAGGACAGTCTGGCGGTTTTTATGGAAACAGAAAATGTCGTGCTGGCAAAGACGTATGTAAAATTAATCAAACGTGCGTTTGATATCCAGGTTCAACTTGAGATACGCAGACACGGAGCCGGACGGAATAATCAGTACTTCATTTTATTGTCGGAACGACCGGAGGAGATGCTGTATTCAGAAGAAAAACCGGAGCGCCAGAAATTGCAGAAGGCGCTGATGGATATCTGTGTCTGGAGTGCACAGGCAGATCCGGGAAATCTAATGCAGACTGTGGATAGCAGAAGAGCATATATCCGTGGTGCATTTTTATGTGCAGGATCTATGAGTGATCCGGGGAAATCTTATCACTTTGAAATTGTGTGCGATGAAATTTCTACAGCAGAATTTCTAAAAGCGCAGATGAGTTTTTTTGAGATTAACGCAAAACTGATCATGCGAAAGCAGAAACCAGTGGTTTATCTGAAAGACAGTGAGGAGATCATCCAGATTCTGAATGTGATGGAAGCACATAAATCGTTGATGGAACTGGAAAATATCCGTATTATCAAAAATATGCGAAACAGTGCAAACCGGCAGTTAAACTGCGATTCTGCCAATATCAATAAAATGGTAAAAACTGCAGCAAGACAAGTGGATGATATTCATTATATAGAAGAACATCTTGGATTGGAGCAGCTTCCGCCGGCAATCAGAGAAATGGCGCAGGTGCGGCTGGAACATCCGGATGTATCATTACAGGAATTGGGAGCATATCTGGATCCGCCCGTCGGAAAATCCGGAGTAAACCACAGGCTCAGAAAATTAAAAGAAATTGTAGAAAGCTTGAGGACCGAAGAGGAGAAGTAAAATGGATCAGAAAAAGTTATTATTTATATTTAATCCAAAATCCGGGAAGGGACAGATTCGAAATCAGCTGATGTCAATTGTAGATACGTTTGTAAAAAGCGGATATGAAGTGACAATTTATCCGACACAGGAAAAGGAAGATGCTGTTCGGAAAGTGGAAGCGTGTGCAGAAGAGTATGATATGGTAGTATGCAGTGGCGGTGATGGGACACTCGATGAGGTTGTTACTGGCATGATGCAGTGCGATGGAATTGCGCCAATCGGATATATTCCGGCAGGAAGTACCAATGACTTCGCACAGTCCTTAAAAATCCCGAAAAATATGCTCCGTGCTGCGGATGTAGCCGTAAATGGACAACCGTTTCCCTGTGATGTAGGAGAATTTAATGAGGATTATTTTGTATACATTGCGGCGTTTGGACTTTTTACGGATGTTTCTTATATGACAAATCAGAAGCTGAAAAACATATTCGGTCATGTGGCTTATATCCTGGAAAGCGCTAAAAGATTGTATGACATTCCGTCTTATTTTCTGGAAGTGGAAGTCAACGGTGAAAAAATCCGTGATGAATTTATTTATGGTATGATCACAAATTCGGTTTCTGTAGGTGGCATGAAAAATATGACCGGAAATAATGTGAAACTGGATGATGGTGAATTCGAAGTGACATTGATCAAGATGCCGCAGAATCCGATCCAGCTAAATGAGATACTGGCAAATCTTGTTATGCCTAAGGATATTGAGACACCTTATATTTATACATATAAGACGGATCATATCAAGCTTCACTGCGAAGATTATGTGCCGTGGACTCTGGATGGAGAATATGGTGGTGAACATAAAGATGTAGAAATTTTCAATCGCTGTCGTCGGATAAGTTTCATGATTGAAAAATAGTACTTTATTTTTTGGAAAGATACAGTTATAATGTTATTATATTAACAATATTTTTTAAACAAATGGAGGATCTCATTATGTTAGTTTCAGCAAAAGAAATGCTTGAAAAAGCAAAAGCAGGTCATTA
>CAKREL010000036.1 GCA_934317205.1 uncultured Eubacterium sp. | reverse complement strand
ATTCTGTTACACGTTTGGAATTATTTGCCCGTTGTGCTTATGCACATTTTCTGGAATATGGTCTGAAATTATCCGAGAGGGAGACATATAGCTTTGCATCACTGGATATGGGGAGTATGTTTCATGAGATTTTGCAACGGTATTGTGAAAGTCTGGAGAAATCCTATGACTGGTATTCTATAACGGAACCACAACAGGAAGATCTGCTGAAAGCAGCCATGCAGGATGCGGTACTTTCTATGCCAAATGAGTCATTGCTGGAGTCGGCCAGAAGCGCTTATGTCCTGGAGCGGATCTACCGGATCATGAAGCGCAGTATCTGGGCGCTGACCGAACAGATCCGGCATGGAACTTTCAAACCAGCCGGGTACGAAGTGGATTTTGTACAGGTAAATGAGTTAAATGTGAAAAATATGATGTTGGATGAGGAGCACAAGATGCGTCTGGTGGGAAAAATTGACCGTATGGACACCAGAGAGACAGAAGATGCCGTGTATGTTCGTATCATTGATTATAAATCCGGAAAAACAACGTTTCAGTTGTTGAATCTGTATTATGGACAGCAACTGCAACTTGTAGTATATCTGAATGCAGCCATGGAGCAGTTAAAAAAGACACATCCGGGAAAAGAAATCGTTCCGGCGGGTATTTTTTATTATCGAATGGATGATCCGATGGTGGATGCTGACGGTGAAGAGGAAGAAAAGATTATGGAAAATATCTTAAGTGAACTGCGCTTAAATGGGCTGGTCAGTCTGGAGCAGAAAGCTTATGAGCAAATGGATGTGGGATTACATGGAAAATCAGAAGTTATTCCACTGACATTGAAAAAAGATGGAACAGTTAGTAAGCGGGGCACTTCAGGTGCTACGAGAATTGATTTCCATGCCCTGACTTCCTTCGTAAATCGAAAGATCTGTGCGGCGGCAGAACAGATTCTGGATGGAGATATCAATATCCGCCCATATCAGATGGAGACGAGAACCGGGTGCGATTACTGCCCATATCACAGTGTGTGCGGTTTTGATCCGAAGATTGATGGTTTTTGCTATGAGAAAAATAAAAAATTGCAGGAAGAGGAAATCTGGAACAGCATTTACCGGGAGGGAGGTTTGACAGATGAGTGTTAAGTGGACAAAAGAGCAAGAAAACGTCATAAACCTGAGAAATCGAAGTCTGCTTGTCTCTGCGGCTGCCGGTTCTGGAAAAACGGCGGTGCTGGTGCAGCGTATTATATCTATGGTGACAGATGAGGCGGATCCGATAGATATTGATCGATTGCTGGTTGTGACATTTACAAATGCAGCAGCATCAGAAATGCGGGAGCGTGTGGGAGCGGCCATTGAGTCAGCACTGGAACAGGATCCGTATAATCATCACTTGCAGCGGCAACTGACCCTGGTACATAATGCACAGATCACAACAATTGACAGCTTTTGTATTCGTATTTTGCGTGATCACTTTCACAAAATAGACCTGGAACCGGGATTTCGAATCGCAGATGAGGGTGAATTGAAACTTCTGAGGGAAGATGTCTGTGAGGCAGTTCTGGAAGAGTTTTATGAAAAAGCAGATCCGGAATTTCTGCGGTTTGCAGACAGTTATTCCAGAGCGAAGGACGATCTGCAGATCAAGGAAATGGTGCTGAAACTATATGATTATGCCGAGAGTTATCCGTGGCCGGAGGAATGGCTGGCATCCTGTGTGCAGCAGTATGAAGCAGAAAATGAGGTTGAACTGGAAGAAAAACCATGGGTGCAGGACTTCCTTTCGTATATGAAGGTGCGGCTCACAGATTTGATCTGTGCACATGAGAAATTGTTGGAATTGACCCAGGATGTGGATGGTCCGTATATGTATGAAGCATCCATTCAGGATGATCTGCGCCAGTTATCTGTCCTGGCAGAATATGAGCATTTTTCTCAGTGGCAGTCGGCACTGTCTGCAATCAAATTCAAAAATATCGGAAGTGCCAGAAAGTATGATGGCAGTGAACAGAAGAAAGAAGCTGTCATGTCCGGGCGTGACCGGATGAAAAAGCAGGTGGACAAATGGAAAAAAACGATATTTGCCACGCCTTTGGAGACACAGTTGGAACGTTTAAAGCAGACTTCCGAAATGGTGCAGATGCTGGTGACCGTGACGCAGGCCTTTGCAAAACGTTTTTATCAGGAAAAGCAGTTGAAAAATATGATGGATTTTTCCGATGTAGAGCATAATGCATTGCGTGTGCTTGTAGATCCTGAGACAAAAGAACTGACGGAGACTGCACTGGAGTATCAGCAGCAGTTTCGGGAAGTTATGATCGATGAGTATCAGGACAGTAACTATGTGCAGGAAACGCTTCTGACGGCTGTCTCCGGAGTGAAAAACGGACATGAAAATCTGTTTATGGTTGGTGATGTAAAGCAGAGTATTTACCGATTCCGACTGGCCAGACCAGAGCTTTTTATGGAAAAATATGAGCATTTTTCTACGGAAGAGAGTGACCGGCAGCGTATTGATCTGCATCGGAATTTCCGTAGTCGCAGGGAAGTGGTTGATGCAGTCAATGATATTTTTTATCCGCTGATGGTGGCAGATATTGGAAATGTTGGCTATGATGCAGAAGCTGCGCTGTATGCAGGTGCAGAATATCCAGCATATGAAGATACGGCATGCTGTAAACCGGAACTTCTTCTGGTGCCGGCAGAAGGTGGTAGTACAGATCGAAGAGAGCAGGAAGCATTTGCAGTTGCAGGGCGGATCCGACAGATGGTCGATCAGCAGAAGCTGCCGGGACTTACCTACAAAGATATCGTAATTTTACTGCGCTCGATGTCTGGTTGGGCAGAGACATATCAGAAAGTGTTTGAACAGGAAGGAATTCCACTGATCGTATCATCCAAAACAGGATATTTTTCTGCGACAGAGGTGCAGACAGTGTTGTCACTGCTTCGCGTGCTGGATAATCCATATCAGGATATTCCACTGGCAGCGGTGATGAAATCCTATTTTGGAAAGTTTTCGTCGGATGAACTGGCGCAGATTCGGACAGAATATCCGGGAATGTTGTTTTATCAGTGCGTGGAGCAGTTTGCAGTATCAGAACTTTCCAGTCAGACACAGCATTTGTCAGAGAAAATCAGTGCTTTTTTGGAAATGCTGCAAAGGTTTCGTCAGCGCATTCCCTATACGCCGATCCACAGATTGTTACAGGAAATTTTGGATGAAACCGGATATCGCAACTACGTGACAGCACTTCCTGCAGGAAAGCAGCGCCGGGCTAATCTGGATATGCTGATGGAAAAAGCAGTAGCCTATGAACAGACGAGCTATCACGGTCTGTTTCATTTTATCCGCTATATTGACCGCCTGATGAAATATGACATTGATTATGGTGAGGCGGAAATTATCAGTGAGCAGGAAAATGCAGTCCGCCTGATGAGTATTCACAAAAGTAAAGGGTTGGAATTTCCTGTAGTATTTGTCTGCGGAATGGGAAAAAAATTTAATGAGCAGGATCTGAACAGTAGTATGATCTTTCACCCGGAATTTGGTATTGGTCTGAAGTGGTATGACTGTGAGAAGCGTACGAAGGCAAATACATTGATTCACCAGATTTTTTCCATGGAAGCCAAAAGGGAGAATCTGGGTGAAGAATTGCGTGTGCTTTATGTGGCACTTACGCGTGCAAAAGAAAAGTTGATTCTTGCAGGAAGTTGCAAACTTCCGGAGGAAAGGCAGTTTCATGGATATGACAGGGATGAAAAAGTTCCATTTTCTACCCGTTATGATGCAGGATGCTACTGGGATTGGGTACTTCCAGTACTTGGAATGGAAAATACAGCTTATGATTATACTATCTGGGACGAGGAGCAGATGCTTTCCGAGCAGCATCGTCAGCTGCATGATGTAGCTGCGCAGCATAGAAATCTGCTTGAAGCACTGCAGAATGTGTCAAAAGAAGAAATGCAGAAGCTGAACGACCGATTCGGCTGGGAATATGACTGGATTGAAGAAGGAAAGCACAAACAGAAAGTATCTGTATCGGAACTTAAGCACCGGGCGATGGAGGAAAGTAGTGAGACGGCAGAGCAGACACTGAACATGGCAGAACCATTGTTTCCAAAAGAAATTGTTACACCATATCTGCCACGGTTTATGCAGGCGGCAGAGAAAAATGCAGGTGCACTGTATGGAACGATGGTACACCGCTTTCTGGAATGTCTGGATTTTGCAGAACTTCCGGATTTTATGGAAGAAAAACGGGGCTTGTATTTTGTAAAACAGCAGATTGACGCATTATGTGCACTTGGACGTATGCAGGAAGCGGATGCAAAACGATTGAACTGGAGACAGTTACTTGGATTTTTGCAGAGTGATACTGCAAAACGAATGCGGATGGCAGCGCAGGCAGACACACTGCAACGTGAAAAACCATTTGTGATGTCTGTTCCGGCAAATCTGGTCTGGGAAGAGAGCCGCCCGGAGGAAGAAGTTTTGGTTCAGGGTATCATCGATGTATTCTGGGAAGAAGAGGAGGGTATCGTACTTCTGGATTACAAGACAGACCGGGTGGATCATGCGAAAGAACTGGTGCGGCGCTACAAAAAGCAGCTGGAGCTTTATGCAGATGCGTTGAACAGATATGGAGATGGAAAGCCGGTGAAAGAAATTTTGATCTATTCCTTTGCACTGGAAGAGACGATTAGGCTTTGATAAAATATATGTTGTATTTGTGAAGAAAATATATCATTTTGTGCTAATTGAAAGCATGATCAAATAATTATAAAAATATTGAATTGGAGAACATGTGTATGAAAATCATTTTAGCATCAGCCTCCCCGAGACGGCGTGAACTGCTGTCTCAGATGGGACTGGAATTTGAAGTATGTCCGTCACAGGGAGAAGAAAAGATTACAGAAGTGCTGCCAGAGCGTGCTGTAATGGAACTTGCACAGCAGAAAGCCGCAGATATTGCAGAAAAGACAGCCGGAGATGTGTGTATTCTGGGTGCGGACACGGTAGTTGTTTATGACCAGAAAATCCTTGGCAAACCGAAGAACGCAGAAGATGCAAAGCGGATGCTTCGCATGCTGCAGGATAAGAAACATCAGGTGTACACAGGTGTCTGCATCTGGAAAAAAGAAAATGGAGCAGATGATGTACACTGTTTTTTTGAAAAAACAGATGTAGTCTTTTACCCAATGACAGAAACAGAAATTGAACAGTATGTAGCGACTGGAGAACCAATGGATAAGGCTGGTTCTTACGGTATACAGGGGATTGGTGGTCTTTATGTTCGTGAAATCCATGGTGATTATAACAACGTGGTTGGCTTGCCGATCGCAAGGCTGTATCATGAGTTGAACGCAGGTCGCAAAGCGACTGCGTTCATGAGCAAGTAGCGAAAGCGGATTGCGAATGTCCGCTTTACCGCAGAATAAGCATTCCCCAGATGAAACACGCTGTTTTTGGTTGCGGGAAAGAAGCAACAATGGTATATTAAAAGCACTGGTGTTTTTCTCTGTCAAAGAAAGACAGACCGTTTATGTGTAAGTAGTAAAATCGGATTGTGAAAATCCGCGTTACAATAATTTAGAAATGGAGAATAATATCATGGGTGAATATGATAAAGTATGTATCGATACATTTTTAAAGGATCAGTTAAAGCTTTTTCCGGAGAAAGTAGCAGAGACACCGGAAGAAGCAGAAGATTTTTTGGATATGTGTATGGCGGCAGTATGCAAGAATCTGAAAGAAGTACGCGAATATTTTGACGAGACAGGTGCAGATATTTCCGGTATGAGCAAAGAAGAACTGGAGCAGGCTGATGAAGTGTTCAAGCTTCCGGATGGCCGCTATCTGGTAGTAGATGCCTGAAAAAATATTAACAGGAGAATGATTAATTGAAGAATAGAATGATGAGAAAAAAGGCAGGTGTATTTGCACTTGTATTTACCTGCAGTGCATTTCTTGGTGCTTGCAGTAATCCGTTGGATGCAGTCATTTCCAAGCCAGTATTTAAAGTGGGAAAAGAAAGCTGCAGACAGGAAGATGCGAAAGTGATACTGATGAACTATCAGAAGGAGTACAGTAATCTGTACGGAATTGATATGTGGGAGCATGATTATGGGCAGGAGCAGAGCCTGGAAGAATATATCAAGAATCTGACACTTGCTCAGATGGCACAAGTATATACACTTGACGTGATTGCTTCAGAAAAAGGCGTGACGCTTTCCGAAGATGAGCAGAAGAAAGTGTCTGAAGCAGCCAAAACATACCATGATGGTCTGGATGATGCCGAACGTGATTATATCGGACTCAACGAAAAACAGACTAAAAAATTATTTGAGCGTTATGTGCTTGCGGAAAAATTGTATGAGACTTTAAAGACAGAAGTAAATCAGGAAGTTAGCGATGACGAAGCCCGTGTGATGAAGTTAAAGCAAATATACACGACAGATCAGACAAAAGCGCAAAGCTATCTGACGCAGCTTCTAAGCGGCACTGATTTTGAGACACTGGCGCAGGCTGTCAATGAGGCAGATAATGAGGACATCAATGTGAACCGTACCACATTTCCGGCAGATATATCAGAAAAACTGTTTGCATTGACAGATGGTGGCATTACAGATGTAATAGAAATAGACGACGGCTATTACATTTTTTATTGCAGCAGTGCTTTTGATGCAGAACTGACAAATGCGCATAAGAAAGATGTACTGGAAAAAAGGATGTCTGATGCAGTGACAGATACTTATGCTGATTATATGAGTCAGTTAAGTTCTAAGGAAAATCAGGATGTGTGGTCCAAGGTGACGGTTGATACCTCGCTGAAACTTGAGAGTGCATCCTTTATGGAAGTATACCAGCAGTATTTTTCTGCAGAAGAGTAAATTTTAGAGAAAAGTCGAAAATAGACGTTATATAAAAGTGTAAATAGAACCCCCATATTTTTATCAAAGCAAGGCATTTTAGCCTGCTTGTTGCAAAATACGGGGGGTTCTTTATATCATATTATCGATAAAGTTTTAATCAAAACTTATTTATCAGCCAGGATCATCATGACTGCATTGCTTCGGTTAACGAAATCAGTCATAGCCTCCGGTGAAAGCGGTTGATTGGAGAGCATTGCAAGATCATAAAGCTGTTTACAAAACATTGGTACATGCTCACCATCTTTGTGATCTAAGATGTACTGAACCAGTTTGTTGTTGACGTTCAGAACTAATGTCTCATTACCACCGAACATAGATGGATCCATGCCGTACATATTGTACATTTTCATCATATCCTGCATACGACGTCCCTCTTCGGAGAGTGTGATCATGGATGAAATAGAAGCATCTTTTAATTTTTCTACTTTTACATCCAGATTTTCTTTACCAAGAGCGGTACGGAATGTCTCTGTCAGAGTATCCTGCGCAGATTTCATATCTTCCTCAGATACTTCTTCTTTCAGTGCATCAGTTACGTCTGCATCGATACGCATGAATTTGTAATTCTGATTTCGCTGCTCTAACTGAGTGATGAAAGAGGTATCAATGTTATGGTCAAGGATCACTGCATTCATGTCAGATTCTTTGAACATGCGGATGTACTGTCCCTGCTGATTTTTGTCTGTTACATAATAAATAGTTTCACGGGTATCTTTCTGCTCATCAGTATTGTCAGCGTTATCATCGGCATTTTCATCTTTTGCTTCCGCTTCTTTTTCCTCTTTTTCTTTTAAAAGTTCCGGAAGAGTCATATATTTGTCGTTAATATCTTTGAAAAGAATGTAATCGTTCATACGGTCACAGAATTTTTCATCTTTTAAGCAACCGAATTTAATGAACGGGCTGATGTCATCCCAGTATTTCTCGTAGCTTTCTTTATCTGTCTTGCACATACCTGTGAGTTTGTCAGCTACTTTCTTAGTGATGTACTCAGAAATCTTCTTGACAAATCCATCGTTCTGAAGTGCACTTCTGGATACATTCAGTGGCAGATCCGGGCAGTCAATGACACCTTTTAAGAGCATCAGGAATTCCGGAATGACTTCTTTGATGTTGTCTGCGATAAATACCTGGTTGTTATACAGCTTAATGGTGCCTTCAATGGAATCATACTCCGTATTGATCTTCGGGAAGTAGAGGATACCTTTTAAGTTGAACGGATAATCCATGTTCAGATGAATCCAGAATAATGGCTCTTTGTAATCATGGAATACATTGCGGTAAAATTCTTTATAATCATCATCGCTGCATTCATTTGGATGTTTGGTCCAGAGTGGATGAGGCTCATTGATCGGAACCGGGCGTTTTAAAATTTTTAACTTCTCGGTACGCGGGGATACTTCTACAACTTCTTTTTCACCGTTCTCGTTTTCTTTTTCCTCTGTTTTGGCCTCTTCGATGATGGTTTCAATAACGGTATCTTTGTCTGTTTTTTCTTCCGGAAGGATGGTTTCATATTCCGGTTCTGCAGTTTCATTTACGAGATAAATCTCTGTCGGCATGAAAGAGCAGTATTTTGTCAGAACTTCTCTTGCACGATACTCGTTGGCAAATTCCAGACAATCTTCGTTTAAGAACAAAGTAATCTCAGTACCAACGGTTGTCTTATTACCGTCTGTCATATCAAATTCTGTACCGCCATCACATTCCCAGTGAACAGGTGTGGCACCATCCTGATAGGAAAGAGTATCGATATGAACCTCGTCAGCTACCATGAATGCAGAGTAGAAACCAAGTCCGAAATGACCGATGATCTGATCGTCGTTGGATTTGTCTTTGTATTTCTCAAGGAAATCAGTTGCTCCGGAAAATGCAATCTGGTTGATATATTCTTCTACTTCATCGGCAGTCATTCCGAGACCGTTATCGATAAATTTTAATGTTTTTTCTGTCGGGTTGACACGTACTTCCACTTTTGCTTCGTAATCATCCGGCAGTGTGTATTCACCCATCATATCAAGTTTTTTCAATTTTGTAATGGCATCACATCCATTGGATACAAGCTCACGATAGAAAATGTCGTGGTCAGAATAGAGCCATTTTTTGATGATCGGAAAAATGTTGTCACTGTTAATGGAAAGACTTCCGTGTTTGTTACTCATACTTATCACTCCTGTTTCTTTTTATAAATATTTTTGAAAAATTAGCGTTTTTGGTTCAAAAATCCTGATGAAAAGAGGGACTTCTGAAAGCATAAATACACTATAATACTCGAAAAATGAAAAGTCAATAGAAAATTAGCACTCTTTTAAAATGAGTGCTAACAGAGCCCGCTTGCGGGCGATACTTCTTGAACTTGCTTCAAGAAGGGATAAACATAAGGAGCCAGAAAAGTAAATTCGCTTGCGGGCGATACTTCTTGAACTTGCTTGCGGTTTTTATAAAAAGACGGTATACTCACTACGGGATAACTATATGTACTCTCGGAATCTTTTAAATGAAGAATTCTGAGATAGATTTTTGATATACAATGACATTTTCGCAGTGCGTACACGGTGTGTACGACGAGAAAATGGAAGCAGTATATCAGAAATATAGCCAGAATGACTCGTTTAGAAAGATTCCGAGAGTACATCTATAAAAAAGAGGTGAATGAGCATAGCTGGAGAGAGAAATTATCATTTTGACAACATAAAAGCATTGCTGATTTTTCTGGTAGTATTTGGACATATGATCAGTACTTTTGCAGATACGCCGGAAGTGGATGTTATCTATAAGATTATTTTCAGCTTCCATATGCCGGCTTTTATTTTTGTATCCGGGTATTTTGCAAAAGTAGAACCAAAGAAGATTTTATCAAGGATTTTTCCTCTATATATCGTATTTCAATTGCTTCGTTTTTTACTGGACTTCATCCTGGACAGTATCATGTATGGACATCCGGTAAAAATAGATATGCAGTTTTTTACACCGCGGTGGACGCTGTGGTATTTGATGGCGATGATCATTTACCAGCTTTTGCTGCCGGTATTTGACACAAAAAACAAGAGGCACCGGGTGGCTTATCTGCTTTTATCAATGGTGCTTGGCATTGTGATCGGTTATAATCCAGATACGGAAAACTTTATGGCAATGTCCAGAATCATGAACTTTTTACCGTTTTTTCTTGCCGGATATTATGAAAAAGATGGTGGATTCTTCCTTCATTATGGAAAGCAGAGAAATCCGAAGGAATCTAAAATCGCTACGATGTTTCTGGCAGTTGGAATCATCGCCGGATTTATTTTGGTCAGCAGAGTAAGTACAAGAAAGTTATTCTGGGGAACGGAGAGTTTTAATGGTGGCGTGTATACATGGTATACACGGATTCTGGCATGGATCATTGCTTTTTTGTGGATCTGGATTTTGATTGTATGGGTGCCCACAAAACGAATTTCAGTGATTGAAACAATTGGAAAAAATACACTCAGCATTTATCTGCTGCATACAATTGTAATTCTGATTTTGATGTATACGCCGTTTAAAGACCTGATATTTAATAAAATCGGATGGCAGCTGCTGATTTCAGTGGGGCTGACACTGGGACTATCCTGGAATGGATTTGAGTGGTTGTTGCGAAAAATTGCGATTCCGTATTATGGGAATCGGAAGAAGTAAGTTAGGAGCACGAATATGCAATATCGATATGATAAAGAAAAGAATCCGGTTTCTATGCTTGCCTTTGGCTGCATGCGTTTTACAAAAGAAAATGGAAAGATCAACCTGGAAAAAGCGGAATCTGAGATTCTGGAGGCCATGAAACTCGGGGTTAATTATTTTGATACCGCATATATTTACAGCGGCAGTGAAGAGGCCATGGGAAAGATTTTTGAAAAAAATCACTGCAGGGAACAGATTTACATTGCAGATAAACTGCCGCATTATCTGATCAAGTCCGCAGCAGGTCTGGAAAAGACCTTTCAGGAGCAGCTGCGCAGATTACGTACAAATTACATTGATTTTTATCTGATGCACATGTTGACGAATCTGGAAACATGGGAAAAATTAAAAGGCCTTGGCATTAAAGAATGGATTACAAAGAAGAAAGCGTCCGGAGAGATCCACCGAATTGGTTTTTCCTATCATGGAAATACCAAAGATTTTTGTGAACTGGTGGATGCCTATGACTGGGATTTCTGTATGATCCAGTATAATTATCTGGACGAAAACAGTCAGGCTGGACGGAAAGGATTACAGTATGCTGCCGCAAAGGGGCTGCCTGTGATGATCATGGAGCCGCTGCGGGGAGGCAAACTGGTAAATCTGTTACCGGAAGAAGCAAAACGGAAGGTGGCAGCACATCCATCCGGACGCAGTGCAGCAGAATGGGCATTTCGCTGGCTCTGGAATCAGTCGGAAGTCACAACGGTACTTTCCGGCATGAATTCTATTGAGATGGTGCGGGAAAATTGCCGGATCGCGTCAGAAACCCGGGCAGGAGCCTTTACAGAGAAAGAGACAGCGTTTGTCAATGAGTTAAAGGATGCAATCAATCACAGCATGAAAGTAGGCTGTACCGGCTGCGGTTATTGTATGCCATGTCCGAAAAATGTGGATATCCCGGGCACGTTCAGTTTTTATAATCTGATCTACAGTGAGAATAAAAAGACGGCGCGGAAGGGATATATGCAGTGTACGATTTTCCGGCAGACGCCGACCAGCGCTTCCCAGTGTGTGGGATGTGGCAAATGTGAGCAGCACTGTCCGCAGGGGATTCCGATTCGTGAAGAACTGAAACATGCTTCGAAAGAACTGGAAAATGTGACGTATAAGCTGGCAGGGAAAGCAATACGGCTGTTGAAGTTGTGGTAGAAGCAGTTAATAGTGTGACTGTGGAGAAATGACATAGAGGAAAAATGATGTTAGCTGTGTTGTAAAGGATAAGGCAGAAGATAGAAAGTTGGTGGGGAACAATGGAAATTGCACGTTTTATGAACCCGAACCGAAAAAATGTAGAGACAAAGAGTTTTCTTCCGGCAGCAATTCGAATTAGGGATATTGATCAGCGTGTACTAAATACAGAAGAAAAATATATTGGTATTGTGGATGAAAATGGCGAAATGCTGGGAGCCATTCAGTCGGAGAGGCTTCGTTTTATCTATCAATGGAATCAATCAATGGATATGGCGCAGATTCTGGAACATTTGAATATTGGTGTCATAGCAGTGGATAAAGAAAGTCGGATTTTTTATGTAAATCCTGCGTATTCAGATATTTTGAATGTCGCACCGGGTAAGATTATCGGTCGTTATATGAATCAGATTGAAAAAGATGCAGCACTTTTGGAAGTACTGGAGACACAGCAGCCAAAACGTCGGGAAAAACAGCTGATTCAATCCGTTCAGAAATATGTGTCGGTAAATATGTTTCCATTGTATCGACATGGAGAGTTCATTGGAGCATGTTCATTATTTACGGATATTACGGAACTGAACCATCTGACAAGTGAGGTGCAGCGTATTTCTCAGGTGGCAGAAGAATACAATCAGGAAATCCGTGCCAGAGATTTTTTGAAAACGAATCATATTATCGGAGAGAGCGAAGTGTATCTAAACTGTATCCGAAAAGCGATGATGGTGGCATCTACGGATGCATCGGTATTGATTCGTGGTGAGAACGGAACCGGTAAAGAAGTCATCTGTAAGATCATACAGGAAAACAGTGCCAGAATGAATCAGCCATTCATTAAGGTAAACTGTGCTGCAATTCCGGAAGCATTGATTGAGAGTGAATTGTTTGGTTATGAGGAAGGTTCATTTACCGGGGCAAAAAAAGGAGGACGAGCCGGAAAATTTGAACTGGCTCACGGTGGAACTATTTTTCTGGATGAGATCGGCGATCTGCCGATGGCCATGCAGGCAAAATTACTGCGTGTACTTCAGGAAGGTGAGATTGAAAAAGTCGGTGGACAAAAAAGCGTTCCAATTGACGTACGTGTGATCGCGGCAACAAATCAGCCGCTGGAGCAGATGATCGAGGATGGAAGTTTTCGTATGGATCTGTATTACCGACTGAACGTTATTTCCATTGAGATACCGCCTCTCAGAAAACGTGGCAGTGACGTTATATTGCTGGCAAATGAATTTCTGGATACGTTTAATCGTAAATACCAGAAAGAAAAACATCTGAAAGAAAGTGCGTATCAGGCACTGATGAATTATAAATGGCCGGGAAATGTCCGGGAACTGCGAAATGTGGTGGAAAGCGCAGTGGTGCTGACGATATCGGATTCCATTGGTGCGGGAGATTTACCGGAGCATATTTCCGGTGTTGCTGCGAGAGAAACCGTGCAGCAGGAAAAAAAGGCGGATAAATTTTCTCTGCTGGAGGACGGCATGCAGTTTGATAGCTTGAAGGAGCAGATGGAGGCTTATGAGAAACATGTGATTGCGGCTGCACTGGATCGTTGCCATGGGGATCGCAATGCCGTGATTCAGGAATTAAAGGTTTCCAGAAGAACTTTTTATCGGAAACTGTCAGATTATGAATTGTCCTGAGTCGGAAAAGGCTGATATAAGGAATATCAAAAGTGCCAAAAATGACAAACGTGCCAAATGTGACACAGAAGTATAGAAAAAAGAGTGCCAAAAACGGCACTATTTAAAACAAAACATAGTTTGAAAGGGATATGATGGAATGGTCATATCCTTTTTCTATCGTAAAAAACAGGGAAAACGATATGAAATTTGCTTTTTTTTGAAATAAAATAAGCATAAACGAGAAGGATTTACAAATTTTCAAGATACAGTCGTAAAACTGGCATCGGCTTTGCAATATAATAGGTCACAAACCTGCAGGAAGATAGAAAAGGAGAAGAACAGATGAAACTACCAAAAAAAGTGGAAGTGATGGATGTTACTTTAAGAGATGGTTTCCAGCATGAGGAAATGTTTGTCCCGACAGAAGCAAAGCTCTGGATTGCAAATAAACTGATTGATGCGGGATTTACCAAGTTTGAAGTCGGAACATTCAGTCATATCAAATATGTTCCGCAGTTTAAAGATATCGAGGCGGTTCTGAAAGGTCTGCCGAAGAATGAAAATGTAGAGTATACCGTACTGGCATTAAATACAAAAGCATGTGAGCGTACGATTCAGGCGTTGGAAGATGGGGCACAGATTGATCGTGTATTATGTGGACAGCTTGCAACCAGTGAAGCATATGCAAGAAAAAATATGAACCGCACACACGAAGAACTGTTTGCAGAAGCAGAAAAGAATGTAAAGTTTTTACATGATCATGGAGTAAAAAAAGTATTTGCAAACATCGGTACCATTTTCGGCTGTCCGATTCAGGGTGAAGTGCCATTGGAAAAGGCATATGAATTCTGTGACAGATGTTTTGATATCGGATTTGATGAGATCGAGCATTCCGATCCGGATGGAATTGCAGATCCGGCAAAAGTATTTGAATATTTTTCTACTGTATTGGACAAATATCCGGATACATCCGCACATAGTTTCCATGTACATGATATCAGAGGCATGGGGTTGACTGCTTATTATGCAGCAATGGAAGCCGGTGTGACAATGTTTGACTGCTCCATGGGTGGTATCGGTGGTCAGGTGGCAAACATTGTTGATAATGTTCCGGTAAAAGGTATCGGAGATTACTATTTTGACACACGTAGAACCGGTCTGGTAGAAACCTGTGATTTTGTGACAATGCTGAATCAGATGGGAATCGAGACTGGTATTGATGAACAGAAATGTTATAAAATAGCAACGATGGTAGAACGTATTCTGGGAAGAGAATTAAGCTCATTCACAAGTTCCATTCGATAGTGTGTTAAAAAAAGAGATTAGAAACAGCAAATAATTTATTAATTTTAGAAACGATAGAGAGAAATACATCAGTAATTTGTATCGGTGAGGGTAAAGGAGAACAAGACAATGAAAACAAGTAAATATTCAGGATTTTTCAAATTATCAGTTGAGGACAGAATGAAAGAGGTTGCAGAGTTTGCAAACCTGACAGAAGAAGATCAGAAAGTGCTGCAGGATGCAGACAGTCTGGATATGGACAAAGCGGATCATATGATCGAGAACGTAATCGGACGTTTTGCACTTCCTCTTGGTGTGGCAATCAACTTCCAGATTAACGGCAAAGATTATGTTATCCCGATGGTTTCCGAGGAGCCTTCCGTAGTTGCAGCCTGCACAAACGCAGCAAAAATGGCGCGCGTTGGCGGTGGATTTACGACACATTCTTCTGGAACAGTTATGATCTCCCAGATTCAGCTTTTGAATGTTCCGACACCATTTGCAGCAAAGAGCATGATCCTGGAGCACAAAGATGAGATTATCCAGAAGTGTAATGAGAAAGATCCAGTACTTGTGAAATTTGGCGGCGGAGCAAGAGACGTAGAAGTACGTGTCATTGATTCCATGGTTGGCCCAATGGTAATCGTTCATCTGCTGGTTGATACTTTAGATGCTATGGGTGCAAACGCGGTTAATACAATGGCAGAAGCAGTAGCACCGTACCTGGAGGAAATCACCGGAGGAACCGCAGAACTTCGTATTTTATCCAACCTTGCAGATCACAGACTGGTAACAGCCCGTGCCGTATTTAAAAAAGAGGCAATCGGCGGCGAAGAAGTAGTAGATAAGATGTTGAACGCATATGCATTTGCAGCAGCAGATCCGTATCGTGCAGCAACACATAATAAAGGTATTATGAACGGAATTATCCCGGTTGTTCTGGCAACAGGAAACGATACCCGTGCCATTGAGTCAGGCGCACATGCTTATGCAAGCAGAAATGGCAGATATACTTCCCTGACAACCTGGGAGAAAGATGCAAACGGTGATCTGGTTGGAACGATTGAAATGCCGATGGCTGTTGGATTAGTAGGTGGAGCGACTAAAATCCATCCGACGGCACAGGTAGCCGTAAAGATGCTTGGCATCAAGACAGCAGCTGAATTGGGACAGATCATTGCAGCAGTAGGTCTGGCAAATAACATGGCAGCGATGAAAGCACTTGCTACAGAAGGCATCCAGAGAGGACATATGTCACTGCATGCAAGAAATCTGGCTTCTACCGTAGGCGCAAAAGGCGAAGTTCTGGAAGCAATCGTAAAACAGATGGTTTCTGAGAAAAAAGTTCGTCTGGAATATGCACAGGAGCTGTTTGAAAAATATAACAAATAATATATGACACATTTAAAATAAAACAGAACATACAGGAGGAGCGTATTTATGAATACTGAACCTGAGAAAAAACAGAAAGTGTTGACGGAAGTATGGGGAGATACCGTTAATATCAAGGAATTGGCGATATCCATTATCTTAGGGGTCATTTTTACAATGGTTTTCTACCTGATCGGACGTAAGATCTTCATGAGTATGGGAACGATTGAAGAGAATCTTGCGAAAGGATATGCTCTTTTTATAGGGATTGCCGGCTGCTTTATTGCAGCCGTGATCTCTGCGAAATCCTTCCGACCGAAACGTCTTGTTGCGGAGCTTGACAGTACGACCGATATTGCGGAAGTATTGGAATACGCACATATGACACCGGAAGAGGAAGGCGAGGCACTGACAAAAGTCGGACCGGATGTGATCAAAGAACTGGAAGATCTGGAACTGTACGGTCTGCTGGCTCTGATTCCGGAAGGTGCAAACAATTACAAACCGGAATACAGAGAACTGGCGGGAGGTCAGAGCAAAAAAGATGCATAGGAGGTAGACAACATGCTGATTATACAGGCAATTATTGTTTCAATTATCGGAGGAATCATCTTCTCTATTATCGGAATTATCCCTGGTACAGACGAGACAGCGACCATGGCACCGATTACATTGATTCTTGTTTTAATGGGATTTGAACCGGTTGTTATTTTTGCATGGTTTATCGCAATTCTGGTTGCAATGCAGATTACACATACAATACCGACAGCAATGGCGGCCCTTCCGGGTTCCACCATGGCAGTGCCGATGGTAGAAAACAGTAACATCGGTAAAAAACTTGGTATTCCGCATATTTCCATGCGTAAAATGTCCGCAGGTTCCATGATCGGATCCTTGATCGGTTTGCCGATCGCCATTCTGTTTGCACAGATTCTGGCACCGTTAAGTGATATTATCACACAGTACAGCGGACTGATTTTTACCATTGCGGCATGCGTTATCGCATTTATGTCACAGGCAAAGATCGGAGCAGTGGTAGCACTGGTACCGTTTGCATTCCTGATTCAGGGCTTACAGAGAATTTCCACAGAGGCAGTAGGTAAGACATTATTTACATCTATTTTCATGGGAATTACTATTGGCCCGATGATCGCAGAAATCTTCAATATTATGATTCCTGCAAAACGTGCGGAGAACCGAAGGGAAAAACCGACAGAAATCTGGCTTGCGCCGGACTCCAAAGAGAAGATGCCGTTTTTCCCGAACCCGTTTAAATTTTTTGGTAAATCATCCATAGGTTACGTTGCCGGCTGTTCTGCAATTTCAGCCTGCACATTTACATTTTCCCCGGTTGGTATGACCGTTATGCTTGGCGAGCTGGTAGCCTCCAGAAAGAAAGAGTTATTTGACCGTGTCACCACAACCCTTGGTGTACAGGATGCGGTATCCAATGCAACGTATCTGGGAGAACTTCTGATCCCGATGATCGCATTTGGTCTGCCATTGAGTCCGGTAGCTTTAGGACCGGCATCTCCGTTATTCAACCAGATTAATTTGCATGATTATCTGTCCATGTCAGATTACTTCATTTATGGATTTATCGGTATTATCTTCGGTTGTCTGTTTGCATATCCGATGGCAATCAAAAAAGCCCGTAAGTGGTCTGAAAAGATGTTCCGTTCCATCAGTCATGAGGCACTGATCGGCGCATTTATGGGACTGGTCTGCATGCTGGCTTTCCATGAGGCAGGTTTATTCGGTATTATCACTGCACTGGTAATCGGTGTATTTGGTGGATTCTTAAACAACCACTATGGAATCCATACCGGTGTACAGTTTATGGCATATTATGCATCTGGCTGGATCGTAACAACACTGATTTCAGTTTGTGCACTGGCAATATAAAAATAAATCAGGGCTACATGTAATTTTGGATATGTAGTCCTGACATAAAAATTGCCAGTAAAAAGAAGAAGTATGAGGAGGCACACTATGATATTCGCATCAAAAAAGGAAAACACGTATCAGTATTTTGTAGATCTTATCGACCAGAGCATCCATCTGTTTGGTGAGGCAGTAAGGGAAAAGCTGGAGCATGCAGAGCAGGAAAAACTGACAGATGATGAATTTGTAGAATGCTATGTGGATGGCATGAGCCGTATGGTAGGACAGATTTATGAGAATGCCGGAGAAACCCTGCGGGCAGATGCAAAGTGTTATGCCAGATTTTGCGATGCGATTGAGCATCCGGAGCGATATGGATTTCGTTTTCAAAATAAAAATATAACCATTGGAAAAGTATATCTGTGTTATATGTTAGGAAAAACAAGAAAAAGAGCCCCAAAAGCGGACTGTATCAAACTGGAGCGCTATGCAGTGCAGCTCATTGGAAAAGAATGTCTGGAATGCGGAATCGTACAGTAAATTGCATACCCATTAAAAAAATAATCGTAACTATTCAGAGCTATCTCGATTTCGCTATGCTTCATCTCGATGTGGCTTCTCGCCAAATAGATTTACAAGAAAAAGTGCTCGTTTATGCAAGCATAACTCACATTTTTCTGCAAATCTGCCTGGCTCTGAATAGTTACAAATAATCAATTGAGTATGGGAGGGGATTACAAAAAAAGAATACACGCTAGACAAAAAACTGTCCGTATCGAAGATGCGGGCAGTTTTTCAATGAGTAAAAGTGTAAAATAGCAAATGAGAATGAAAAACTGTTTGTATACCATTGTTATACAGAAAAGAATAAAGAAGCATAACATAATGTCATATAGAAAATGTCCGTGTCAAAAGATGCGGATATTTTTGTGTATTCTATTTTGAAATTCGTTGACTGATGGTCAATGAAAAGATATAATAAGTACAGTAAAGCTATCACAAGCGAGGAAATCATCATGAACAACCGCCAACTGGCAGCCTTGGAAACAAAACAAAAACTGATGAAGGCAGCGCAAAAGCTGATCTGTGAAAAAGGATTAACTGACACTTCGGTGGAACAGATCACAGAAACTGCCGGTGTTTCCAAGGGTACTTTTTATACGTATTTTAAGAAAAAAGAAGATGTTGTATTAGCGCTTAGCAGAGGCATGTTTGGAGAAATTCTGGAACAAGCCAAGTCACTGGAAGGCACATTTTTAGAAAAACTGGAATTTTACATGGTGAATTTTTCTGGTTATATCGAGCAGGGAAGTGTGCAGATGGCACAGGAATGGGTGAAAAATGTGGTAAATCCAAATCTGGTGACGGATTCCTTTGACAAAAATAAGCTACATGCGGATTTGAAAAACATGCAGGAATTATTTTCCTATGGCATAGAGCATGAGTTGCTGAAAGAAGATTTCCCGGTGGAGGATTTTACAAAAATGCTGGTGGATGTTCTGTATGGTGAAATGCTTTGCTGGTGTATGAGCGATGGTGCGTACAGTTTTCGGGAACGCACCCAGGAATACTGTAAAAATTATCTAATAAAATTGTTACAACCATATCTGATATAAATGATGTTTGAAGTTCATGCAAAAAATGGTGTTTGCTGTATGAATTATAGCTAGGCAGATATATTTGTTATAGATGGAAGAGGTGTTTTGTGTATAAAAGAAGGATTATAGGAGGAAAAGAGATTATGAGTTATTTAGGTGAAGACATTCGAAAACTTGGATTTGGCCTGATGCGTCTGCCACAGACAGATGGCGTCATTGACGTGGAGCAGACAAAAGAAATGGTAGATCTGTTTATGGATGCAGGATTTACTTATTTTGATACCGCATGGGCTTATGCTGGTTCCGAGGATGCCATCCGTCAGGCATTGGTAGAGCGCTATCCGCGTGAAAGTTACCAGCTTGCAACAAAAAATGCGGCATGGATCAACTGCAAGACAAAAGAAGAAGCATATGCGCAGTTTGACACCTCTTTAAAACAGACCGGTGCAGGCTATTTTGATTTTTATCTGCTGCACAATCTTGGTGAGGCAAGAACCGAATATTTTGATAAATTTGATATGTGGAACTGGGTAGCTGAGAAAAAGGCAGCAGGACTGATCAAACATGTAGGTTTTTCCTTCCATTCCACACCGGAAGAACTGGAAGTAATTTTAAAAGAACATCCGGAGATGGAATTTGTACAGCTTCAGATTAATTATGCAGACTGGGAGAACCCGGCTATTCAGTCCAGAGGTTGTTATGAAGTAGCAAGAAAATATGGTAAACCGGTGATTATCATGGAGCCTGTAAAGGGCGGCATGCTTGCAACTCCTCCGGAATCCGTTGTAAAAGTATTAAAAGATGCAGAACCAGAGTCATCTGTTGCATCCTGGGCTGTTCGTTTTGCAGCAAACCTGGAAGGCGTAATCACCGTATTATCCGGTATGAGCAACGTAGAGCAGATGAAAGATAACCTGTCCTACATGAAAGATTTCAATGGATTAAATGATGCTCAGATGCAGACATTAAAACAGGCACAGGAAGAACTGAACAAGATTCCGCTGATTCCATGTACAACCTGCAATTATTGTGCAAAAGTCTGTCCGATGCAGATTGGTATTTCAGGTTCCTTTACAGCGATGAATTCTCTGACATTGTACGGCGATAAAGACATGGCGTTACATCAGGAAAACTGGCTGGTAGGCGGTCACGGACTGAAACGTGCAAACGAGTGCGTAAAATGTGGAAAATGCGAGGAAGCATGTCCGCAGCATATTCAGATTCGTGCAGAACTGGAGCGCGTAAGCGAAAATCTGCTGAAATAATTAAATAATAAATATAATTTTATGAAGGCGCACCCGGGGATTTTTTCTTGTCTGCTAATAATCGCATTCCAAGAAAAATCACCGGGTGCGCCATTTACGCAGAGAAATACATAAAGTGATATGCCCCATAACACAGTTAGATGACAGGTAAAAAATGTAGACTTTTGCAGAGATGCGTAGAAGAATTATGTCATGCGTTGCATGACGCGCATCTCGCAGCAAGAATGCCTTCGGTATTCTTGAACGAGTGTAAATGATGATGTGGTAGGGGCATTGTGTAAATAGAAATCGAGAAATCCTTCTGCGACAAGCGATTCAGTAAGCGACTGAGTTTCACAAGGTTTTGCGCGA
>CAKREL010000035.1 GCA_934317205.1 uncultured Eubacterium sp. | reverse complement strand
ATGAGGTAGTCAGTCTCCTGGGAGCCGGTGGACAGGGAGAAGTCTATGATGTGAAATGTGGCGGTAATCATTATGCACTGAAATGGTATTTTAAGGGCAGCGCTACCGAGCGTCAGAAAATGATTCTGGAAACAATCATTGCGAAAGGTTCACCGGATGAAAGCTTTCTCTGGCCTATGGAAATGATTGTACCGGCGAAAGGCGAACTGTATGGTTATATCATGCCTCTTCGACCGAAAAATTATAAGAGTATCGTGGATCTAATGAAGAAACGTGTGAATCCGTCTTTTTATACCCTCTGCAGAACCGCTTTTAATCTGACCAGAGGCTATCAGAAGCTGCACGCTATGGGAGCAAAGTATCAGGACATTTCTTTCGGGAATCTGTTCTTTAATCCGGATAATGGAGATGTGCTGATTTGCGATAATGACAACGTATCTTTTGATAATAGCAAACCAGGCGGAGTCCTTGGCACACCGGGATTTATGGCTCCGGAGATTGTAAGAGGAGAGAAACGTCCATCCAAAGATACAGACAGATATTCACTTTCCGTGCTGTTGTTTTATCTTTTTATGGTGAATCATCCACTGGAAGGAAAGCTGGAAGCAAGTATCCGTTGCATGGATATGGCAGCCAGAGTGAAGCTGTATGGCACGGATCCGGTGTTTATCTTTGATCCAAATAATAAGACGAACAGACCGGTAAAAGGAATCCATGACAATGCAACGATTTACTGGCCTTTATATCCGGAAAAACTGCGTCAGATGTTTATCAGAGCATTTACAGTCGGACTGAATGAGCCAAGCAAACGTATTACGGAGCCGGAATGGATGACATTATTCTCTAACATGATGAGCGGAATGTTACAGTGTTCCTGTGGTGCACAGCTTTTTTATGATGAAGATCTGGAAGCAAAAGGTGTAGCACATACCTGTTGGAACTGTGGAAAAGCTGTACAGGTACCAAATAAGATTATCATTGGAAAGAATCGGGTACTGTTAAACCAGAATACGAAGCTGTTACATCATCATGTTTACGATGATTTTGATATGAATACTGTAGTCGGTTCAGTGGTTCAGAATCCGAAGAACCCGGCACTCTGGGGAATCCGGAATGAAGATAAGGTGAACTGGACGTATCAGAAAGCAGATGGCACGCAGATTCCGGTTGCACCAGGAAAGACAGCTGGAATTGCAAAAGGTGTAAAGATTTTATTCCCTGAATCAACAGGGGAGTTCAAATAAGGATTGAGAAAATAATAAAAGCACATATGGGAGGGATTTACCATGGAAGTATTACAAAGACCAGGTGGAGAATTAGCAACAAGACCGATTCATTTCTTTTGGGTAGTAGATTGTTCCGGATCTATGTATGGAGAGAAAATCGGAATCGTAAACAACACGATTCAGGAGTGCATACCGGAAATGCGCTCTGCAGCGGACAATAATCCAAATGCACAGCTTCTAATCCGTGCATTACAGTTCTCATCAGGGGCAAGCTGGCTTACATCCAGTCCGGTGCCGGTAGAAGATTATGGCTGGGAAGATATGGATGCCAATGGACTGACAGAGCTGGGGAAAGCCTTTGATCTTCTGGCTGCACAGTTAAGTATTCCGCCAATGCCGGAGAGAGCATTACCACCGGTGATCGTGCTTCTTTCAGACGGACAGCCAACAGATGATTACAAAAAGAGCATGGAGAAACTGAAAAAACTACCGTGGTTCCGGAAAGCAGTCAAGATTGCAATCTCCATCGGACAGGACGCAGATGATGAAGTATTGATCGAATTTACTGGAAATAAAGAGCTTGTTCTGCAGGCGAATAATGCAACAGCACTTGCAAAGATGATTAAATGGGCATCTACAACTGCTTCTATGGTATCAGCACCATCCAGTAAGCCAATGAATTCGGTTGCGGCATTCACGCCTGCATCTGCATCAGGAGCCTCTGTAGCAGTTTCTACACCGGCAGATGATCCGTTTGCACCGGCAAACAATGGGGCACCGCTGGTACTTGATATGAGTAATATTCCAAATCCAGATGATTTCGATGAAGGAGCTGTCTGGTAAGAAGAGGAGGAGTCGGATGAAACGCTATATATGTGACGGAATCGTCAAGGGTGCGACTCACGTAAGAAATCAAATGCCTTGCCAGGATAATAAACGAATCGTAGAAATATCAGATAAGATTGCAATCGTCACAGTTGCAGACGGTCATGGAAGTTCCAAATGTCCCAGAAGTGACAGAGGTTCCATGATTGCTGTGAATTCTTTCTACGAAGTCATGAAGAACTATCTGAAAGTCTATGGAGAAGACGAAGCAGGACTTTCCAATCTGATCACGTTCCTTAACCGGGAAGGTGATATGCGGTTTGCTCAGGATGTATGTGAAGAGTGGCAGGCAAGAGTGAAACAGTCTTTTTACAAAAACAAAGTAGAAGGAATGACCAATGAAGATGGAAATATTAAGTGGCCGTCCGTGTTTTCTTTGTACGGAACAACGCTGCTTGGAATGCTGGTGACTGACAGCTTTGTATTTTCCTTCCAGATCGGAGATGGGGACATCAGTGTTGTGACAAATGAAGAAGTCGAACCATTGGTAGAACCGGAGAAATTCCTTGGAACAGAAACCCATTCCCTGTCAAAACCAGATGCTTGGAGAAAAGCAGTAGCATCGGTAAGGAGACGGGAAATGGAGAGCGAAGAGCCATATATGTATATCCTTTCCACGGATGGATTTTCCAATAGTTATACATCGGATGAAGAGTATCAGAAGACATGTAAGGACTATTTGCAGATGCTTCAGGAGCATGGAGCGGAGACGGTGCAGGCAAATCTGAAGAACTGGCTGACGGAAACCAGTGAACTGGGGTGTGGAGATGATATTACGGTAGTGATGGTGTATTTTACGACTAAATAATAAACTGTGAGGTATAAGGTATATGGCTTGGGGATATGAGAGAAGTTTTACAATAGAACATGATAATACTTTAAAACGGAGAATTGATTGCAAGGATTGTATTTATTATGATTCTGATGATAAATCATGTATGAAACGGCCGCTATATTTACCAGTGGACGGATATAATTCATGGAGAAACTGCAAGTATTTTGAGTTGGATCAGAGTGTAAGCCATTATGAAGAAAAGAATGTGCAGTATGTTCATGAACTTGCAAGAAGAAAAAGACAGCAGGAACAGCAAGCACAGCAGAAGAAAACGACTGGCGTAAAGAAAACGGTACAAACGAAGAAAAATGTAAAACCAAAAGAAAAGAACATTTCTATCGTTCATGATGAAAAGATAAAAGCAAAACCACAGATGAAAAGATTGCAAGATGGTTCTTTATTCTGTGTGGTAGAGACATTTCCCAAGGGAAAGAAGCTTCAGACAGAATTAGTACCAATTATCAAATCTAGTGGTTCTGGAAAGAAAATAATGATTGGGCGAGATGCCGAGGAGAAGAAGATATATATCACCAATAAGGCTTATACAAAAGAAGCTATCGAAAAAGTGTTTCAAGTTTTAAATGGAAAAAGTGCAGGTAAGAAACAGAAATGATTGTAGATCGCTATTATTATCACCAACTGAATAAAGCTGAACGGGCGATTTATAAGGCATTTTATAATGGCGTGATGTCACATCAGGAAATTATTCCAATTCCAGTGCATGGAGAATTTAGTCAAGAAAGTTTTGAACGCATATTCATAGCAATGACAAGGGATAATCCGTTGATTTATTTTTTGAACCAGTCAGCGTGCAGTACCGCCAGTGATATGTTTGGACATATTGCAATTTGTCCGCAGTATTTTTTCCCTAAAGAAAAAGTAAGGGAGTATAATCAGAAGATTGAAGTTGCGGTAAATGGTATCGTGAAAGAACTAGAATTGATAAAATGTGGCGAATATGAACGAGAACTTAGAATCCATGACTGGATTTGTAAAAATGTTTCATATGATTTTGATGGATCAGACAAAGAAAATGTGCCTAGAGTAATTGCTTCTCACAATATTCTTGGTGTGTTTGCATTTCATAAAGCTCAGTGTGAAGGAATTGCAAAAGCATTCAAAGTTCTTTTGAATACGGTGGATATAAAATGTATTGTGGTGACCGGAGAGGCTGGAAAAATCGGAAGGATGTCACCACATGCATGGAATATTGTAAACATAGATGGAAAAGCATATCAGGTAGATGTTACTTGGAATATAGGTGCTGGTAGGAAAGAAAAAGTAGCGCATAATTATTTCAATGTAGTCGATGAAATAATGAAAAAGGATCATAAAGTGGCGGATATGCTACCAAAATGCAGATAAATTAATGACATTATAAAAATACATACTATATTTAGGAGAAGAATTAATTTATGCATGAATTAGTTGGACAATTGGTTATGAACCGAACATCAAGATGTAGAGGACGGATAACAAATATAAAAGATAAAAAAATATATGTTTCATATGGTGAGGATAAATGTATTTATCCTTTTCCAGAAGCATTATCCAATACTTTGATCATGGAGAATGAAATACTTCAACAAAAATATATAAATGAAGGATTGGAAGCTAATTGGGAAAACTTTAAAACAATATATTTGAATGCGCTCAAAACGGAAATTGTACATCTTAAAGCTACGGGAGGAAGGCGTTACAGAATTATCGATGGAGAACGAATACACACCGATAATTCTACTTTTATATATTCTTTTGAAACCGATTCTGAATTACATTTTCCAGATGGTACAGCAATAAAATTATGGTTCCAAGACAATATTATTTCAGCTCATGTTATTTCATGCGAGGAATTTACAATTACAATTCAAACATTAATAAATATTGGAGAAAAGGTTGAAACAGTAGAATTTACAGCAGAACCATGGCAATTAATGGAGGGGCTGATAGATAGGCTGAATGAAATCGACATATCTATGTCAAAAATTGCACATAAATTAGCATGTGAAGGAAGATATAAAATAGAACCTAAAAAAGGTATTGATTTGGGACAGGATATGGCACTGAAGAAATCAGCTTCGCAAGCAATTACATTTATTTGGGGACCGCCTGGAACAGGAAAAACGACCACTTTGGCAAAAATTGCATTGGAGCATATTTTAAAAGGTGAACGAGTACTCATGCTTTCTTATAGCAATGTGTCAGTAGATGGAGCATTGATGAAAATTGCAGATATGTCAGAACAGCGAACGGGGCAAATTATTAGATATGGTTATCCACGTGTTCAGGAATTATTAGACAGTAAAACACTTACATCGTATGCATATATTTTATATAAAAATCCAGAATTAGCAGATGAGTATAAGCAATTGGTCATGGAACGAAAGAAACTTGGAAAAAAAGATCCACGACGTATAGAATTGCGAAAAAAAATAAATAAAATTCGTGAAAAGTTGCTTGATCAGGAGAAGATATTAATACAAAATTGTCCGTTTGTGGCTACAACAGTATCTAAGGCTGTTGTGGATAAAACTATTTATGAACAAAAATTTGATATGGTAATATTTGATGAGGCGAGTATGGCATATGTACCACAAATTGTTTTTTCTGCAAGTTTGGCGAGCAAATATTTTTGTTGCCTTGGAGATTTTAAGCAATTGCCGGCAATCGTAGAAAGCAATATAGAAGATAGTGTATTGGAAAAAGATATATTTGAGTATACAGGAATAACAACTGCTGTAGAAGAAGGCTATGGACATGAGTGGTTGGTAATGTTGAATTGTCAATACCGTATGCATCCGCAAATAGCAGATTTGGTTAGTAGATATATGTATCAAGGATTGCTATATTCAGCTGATCACATATATGAGCATAGGCAGATAATAGCAGATTTACCACCATTTGAAAACGAGCCAATGGGATTGGTAGATTTAAGTTCAACCTATTCTGTGTGTATAAGAACAAAGGATGGTTCAAGAATTAATTTATTATCAGCAATGACATGTATTAAATTGGCAGAAGAATTTGCTGAGAAATATAAAATTGGAATTATTACACCGTATAGTGCACAATCCAGGTTGATTTTGGCGATGATACGTGATTTACAGGAAAAAGATGAAAAATATAAAACAATTAGTAGTGCAACGGTTCATCAGTTTCAAGGGTCAGAAAAGCCAATTATAATATATGATGCGGTTGACTGCTTTAGGATGCCATATCCAGGAATGCTCTTAACAACTAGCAAGAATGATACAGCAAACAGGTTATTTAATGTTGCTCTAACGAGAACGCAGGGAAAAATTATTTTGGTAGCAAATACTGAATATTTGTATAGAAAAAATATTTCTAAAAAGTTATTTTTTTCAAAAACAATGTCCGTTATGAAAAATATGGATATGAAAATTTCCGGAGATGCAATATTTGAAAAACTAGGAACACAAGAAGATGAACATCCGAAAATGTTTTTGGGAGATAGAGATGAAGTCGACTCATGGAATAGATTTTTAAGGGATATTGAAAACGCAAAAACAGAAATATTTATGGATATTCCTGGAGTAATAGACGATGATGCGGATGCATTAAATGACTTAGCTAGTAAAATTGAGCAAATGAAAAATAACGGAATACAAATTTGTGTACGAGTTGCAGAGAATATATCTCTTCCACGGCAATTAAAAAAGTATGCGTTATTATATCCATATGTAACAACACCAATTACAATTATAGATAAAAAAATTATTTGGTATGGAGAACCTTTGTCAGCAGCGGATTTTATATCGGAAGGTAATATTTTAAAAACAAAATATTTTCCGTGTTTGAGATTTGAAGGAAAACACACAGCAAGAATATTGAAAGTTATTCTTGAAATACCATCATTAAGTAGAGAGAAGGAAAAATAATAATGACGCAACAGGAATTGATTCAAGAGGAGCAGAAAAAACTGAATTGGTTAATTCATGATATGGATGCGGTATTATTAGAATTAAACCATAAACTTACATATAGTAAATTGCAGGCTAAAAAAGCGAAGACTGCTTGTTTACCAGATACTTACGGTATGCTTGTATCTGCGGAACATGAGAAAGTAGAAGCACGAAGGGAATTGAAACGTTTATATCAAATAAAAGATGAATTGTATGACACACGACTGGAATTAGAATGTACTATGGGAAAAGATTGCGATGAAGATGATATAAAAATAGGACTTCATACATATTCACGTGGTGGAAGGGTTTTTATCATGAGTTGGACTATGCCATTGTGTAGGCATTATATATTAGATAATGCAGCTGAGGAATTTGAAAGTGTGGTCACTGGTAAACATGGTGAAAAGTATTATGCGCATTATAGATTGAAAAAGAAGCGTAGAATAGATATGTTTTTTGATAAAGTAAAAAGTGTGCAACAGTTATTCCCTGTTTTGAACGAAAAAGTAGAAAAAATAATTGCAGATGAATTTTTACAAGAATTGTTAAAAAGAAGAACAGAAACAGCATTTAAGAATATTGTTTTTTCCATCCAGCAAAGGCAGGGAGCAATTATTCAAACACCATTTCAGCAAAATTTAATTGTGCAGGGATGTGCTGGTTCGGGTAAATCTATGATTATGTTACATCGATTACCTATTGTTTTGTATGATAATCCTAATAGTTTAGACCGGAATAATTTATACATTATAACACCGTCAAAAGCGTATATCCAAATGGCTAACAGAATGCGTGTAGAACTAGAGATTGAAGATATTAAAATGGGAATTGATGAGGCACAAAATGTAGAAGTTGAAGAATTAAGATTGATAAAAGCTGTAAATAAAAATAGAGTTGTGCTGAATTTATTTGGAGACATCAAGCAACATGTAGAAGGAGCAAAAGGAATTGATTCGTGGACAGATATAAGAAAAATTGCAGACTTTCAAATCGAAAATATGCAAGAAAATTATAGGAATGCACGTCAGATAACAGAGTTTTGCAATAAGCGTTTTCGAATGAACATGCATGCAATTAATCTTGATGGTGCTGGAGTACATGAATTTCAGAATTATAATGAGTTCGTAAATGGCTTAGCATCAGTATTTCAAAAGCCATTAGGAATTGGACTTAGTTGTATATTAGTAAAAAATGCAGAAGAAGCAACTACAGTTTTAAAATTACAACAAGCATACAGCAAACGAATTAATGATATGACACAATCTATGTCAGAACTTCAGGAAAATAAATGGAATTTGATGACAATAGAGCAAGCGAAGGGATTGGAATTTCAAACTGTTTTTGCTATATCTGGTCGTATGAGTATGAACGAAAAATATATTGCATATACAAGAGCATTAAATGAGTTATATGTATATAATAAGGAGTTGCTGTTGCTCCCTAAGAGTGACGATTATTCAGATAAAATGGAGAAAAATGAAAGTGAACACAGTATACGAAAAAACCGCGAAAAAAGAAAGGCTGCTAATTTATCACGTAAAACCGATAAAACAGTAAAAGAATTTTTTGTGGAAAAAAATATGCAAGTGATTGATGATCGTAAAAAGTCCGGTTTCCTGTGGGTTATTGGTTCAAAAGCGGATATTGACGGAGTTATACAAGAAGCAATAGAGCTTTTTGATATTACTGGTGGTTATGGATCTGGCAAAACATCTAAGTATCAAGAGGGATGGTTTACAAAAACAAAGAAGTAGAAGAGTTGTATCTGAGAAACCTTGAAAATTTATAATGCATCAGAACTGTTTTCAAGAAATAGTTTTGGTGCATTTACCTTATGAAGAGAGTTTCACTGATATAATGCAGTATACCGATAGATAAATTATGATGAGGGGGATATGATACTATGAGCGATAAAACGATGCATGAAAGAAGAATGGCATATCAAAGAAATTTACCAGAAAATAAAAAATTTCTGAAAGATATTCAAAATCAGCTAGAGGAGGCTCTTAGGTTACTGGAGAATGGGGAAAAGAATGCTATTTGCGATATTGTAATTCAGCTCAAAGAAAATTTAGAGAAGAAGCTAGAACTGGAAAACGTAAATTGGAAGCCAGAGTTAGCAGAAATATTTGATAAAAGTATATTCCTTGAAGCTGGAATGCGGATAGGAGAAGGGCGCGACATAGTGCTGTCTGTAACAAAAGCAACTGAAAAAGAAGAATATCTTTCACTTTCTTATACATATAGCCAAATGAAAAATGCATATAAGGATGAAAAATTTTTAGAGAATGTATGGAATTCTTTTATGGAAGAAAATGTTTTTGTATGTTCCATATACGATAAAAAAACAGAAATGTTTGTTGGATATTGTTCTATTAAGGATTTGAGTCAAAAGGAATGGGAATTAGCAATAGAATTGAAACCAGAATGGTGCCATAGAGGATATGGAACGCAGGCATTAGCATTATTTGTGAACTATGTGACGGAAACTACAGGAAATTATATTTACAGAGCCAGGGTAGAGATTGATAATTATGCGTCACAGGCACTGATGAAGAAATTAGGAGCTTACCCAAATGGAATCAGCGAGTATGAAATTCATGGGAAAGATCTGGATCAGTTTAAGAAAGAAAATACAGATTTGATAGATGATAAGTTGCAAGTTGTTGCGGAAGAGTTTTGTATGGAAGCAGAAGATATTCTTGGATATGTATTGGAATATCGGTTGGAGATTTATTAGTCATAAGTATAAAAATTAATGTTAGAAGGGATTTTTATACCCCACCTACTGTTATATATTGTAAACATCAAAGGAACCAAAAATTAATATCAGAGTCAGGAACCTATTCCTGACAGGTGAAATATCAGATCCAATCAGATGGGGAAGGAGTAAAAAACATGAGTAGAAAAGATGGTTATAGCAGAAGAGGTTTATTTGGAAGTATTAATCATTATGATTCAAATGGAAAGAAAGTCGGAGAAAGCCGTCCGGGATTACTTGGTGGGATGAATAATTATGATGCAAATGGTCATAAGACCGGGAGCAGTCAGACGGGATTGTTTGGTGGTGTTAATCATTATGACAATAAAGGTCATAAAACCGGAAGCAGTCAACCTGGACTGTTTGGAAGTATGAATCATTATGACAGCAGAGGTCACAAAACAGGACACAGTGACAGAAGCTTGTTTGGTGACTGGAATCATTACGACGACTGATCATATTAGGGCATAAATAGATACTTAGCAAAAATCATATGACGATCAAAATCAGGAAGGAAAAAATAATGAAATTTTGGGATGATAAAGTAGATAACGGTATTGACAGTATGTTTGACTGGGATCATGATGGAGAACTTGATCGGACAGAAAAAATGAACGAATTGGAGTGGATGACAAGCTCTGATGAAGAATCGGAAGACGAAGATGAATTTGATGAGGATGACGATTTTGAAGACGACTTTTGATTACTTGTTTAACGGATATTTCATGAAAACTCAATAAGAGGAGTGAATGGGTTATGTTGAAAAAAATATTAGCGGGGTTGCTGGCAGCATTAATGACTGGAAGTGGAGCAGGTGCAACAATGACACCTGAGCAAGAACAACAGCAGGCAGATCAGATTGCAAAAGATTATGTCAAAGAATATGTTTCGGATATGCGAACAGAAATGAAAAAAGGCGATTTGGAAAATTTGAAGGTATCGTACAGCGAATGTTCTGCTGAGGTATGCGGAAAAGAATTTGATCTGAGTCGCAGAGAGCGGGCAGATTATGTTTATTATTATCAGGTTGGGTATGGCTGTGAGGATTTGAACAAGAAATATGCTATTATGACGATCCGAGATGGAGGATTAAAGGAATTCGTGGATATTATGCGCAATCTGAAAGAGTTAAAGTACGATGTAATTGATTCGCATGATATAGATGATCCATACGAAACAGAGATTAATGATAAAATCATACAGGTTTATATTGTCAATGATCAGTTTATGCCGCGTATTATGGTTTCTGATGCAAAATCTGGGACAAATTATGAAATGTGGTCAGATTATACGGGAGAAAGCCTGTATGTGAATAATGAATCTGTATATCATTACACTGCACCTAGAGATACATTTAATTCTGGAACAGGATATAAAAATAATAAAAAGGATTCGTCTACTTCATCAGATAAGAAGAAGCATAATTCTGGTTCCAATAGTTCGCCAAAACATAAATATACATATTCTGATCCATATGATGTGGAAGACTATGACAATGCAGATGATTTTGCAGAAGAGTGGGCGGAAGAATTTGGCGATGGTGATTACGATGATGGGTATGATGATGCCTATGATTATTGGGAAGATGCCATGGATTAATGTTGCTTAGAAAGGGGATAAGATGGTTACTACGGAGAAAATGAAAGAATTAGATAAGGCGACTGATACTATGAATTTAATGCATGAAATAGATATATATGTTTTGCTGCAGAAAATAAAGTATGCTGATGAACGAGATGCCGTTATTGATGAAGCACTTAAAGTGTCGCGGTTCAAATTAGAAAATGTATGGAAACTAGATGCAAAAATGTTGAATGAACTTAACAAATAAAGGTGGAAAATAGGATGTCAGAATTTGGCATCTTATTTTTTGGGAAAAATATATCAACAGTAAGTAAGAGTATTTTATTGTAAAGAAAAGCGAAAGGTTCGGTTATTGAGCGTTTCGCTTTTGCCATATATATGACATTTTTGCAAATCTGGTAATATATTCCGCTGGTTGAAATACGACAAATATATGACACGAAAATAATATTCCGACATATATATGCCACCGTTTAAAGTACGACAAGTATATGTCACAAAAATAAATAGATCGACATATACTTGCCACCGATTGAAAATATGGCAAGTATATGCCACAGAAGAAATGAAAAAATGCATGAAGAGAAGAAAATACATATTTATATTTGGTCGAAAGAATAGTGAGAGGCCGGAAACGGTTTACTCGTTTATATGCAGGGAGGCGTGGAGCCGACCTAAATATATGAACGAGTAAACCGCTAAGTGGGGGGAGAAGCGGTGTAACCGGAGCATGCAGTAGAAGAATCAGAAGCATTTTTTTGAATTTATCCAAAAAAATTCGTCATAAATTAAAAATAAAGAGCAAAAAGGGGCAAAAATGGCAGTCAAAAATTTTTTATCTTTCATACTATATATGTAACAAGATAAATGGAGAAAAACAGATGCAACATTGAAATAATGAAACATCTGCAAAATGTCGAAAGACATCAAATGGAAAGCATGGCATCGGCTTTGTAGATGTCAGCAGGTCAAATAATCTGCAAAATGGAGTAGACGGTGGTTGACCGTCCAAACCGTCGACGCGGCGGAGAAAAGTATTTGAGTATCGTACTTAAAAAACAGATGCTTACCAGTAGTTGAAGTACTGGACTATGATGATTAAGCTGCCACTGCTTTAACAGAAGCTGGTTCAGATCGCGCATATCTGGAACTGTTTGTCGTAAGACAAGCATAAAATGCGCAGGAATCTCAAGCCTAAAGATTCTGGGATGCATACTAATTAGGTAATAAGTGGATTAGACGTATTTGCACGTATTGTTCCGATGAATACCGAAAGAGGTAATGCTATCACAAAATCGTAATCGAGACTGCAGACGCAAGCAGTAAAAACGCGTTATGAAAGTCATACGCTGGACTTGCCGAGAGAATCGGTTCAAAAAATGGCGTAGCGGAAGTCTTTAATGGAAGACATTCTGCGGCAAATTGTTTTAACGAAAATTTCAGAGAAAGGAGGAAACAGGTAAAATGGGAAGAAAAAAGTCAAAGTATTACAAAAGGACACTTCATCAGCAGACTTATGACAGGTTTCAGAGGATGATTGCTTTTGGTGAGTCAAAAACAGATGCAAAAAAGAACGGAACAATTGGAAACAAAATATATTCAAAAAGTACTTATCAGACGTATAAAAAGCACATTGGTTATTTTGTCAAATATATTATGAAGACTCATCCGGAAGTTAAAAGTATGAAAAAAGCAAAAAAGTATGTTGCGGAGTGGTTGGAATTAAGAGTTGCAGAAGGATGTTCTGCATGGACAATCAATTTGGAAGCGGCAGCACTTAATAAATTTTACGAGATTGCGTCAGATGATCCAAAGCGATTTCAATGTCCACGTAGAAACAGAGTAGATATCAAAAGAAGTCGCGGACAGAAAGAGCGAGATAAACATTTTTCAAAACTGACGAATGAAGAACTGATCCATTTTTGCCAGGCTTGCGGATTTCGACGTAACGTATTGGAGCGTCTGCGTGGGGATGATCTATATGATCGCCAAAGAGTGGAGCAGCGTTTGATGCAGGCAAGAAAAGAGCATGATATGTCTATGATCAAAGCGTGTGAAGATGCATTACATTTTTTCACAGATCAGGATTATTTTATACTGCATCGTCGAGATAAGGGTGGAAAAACAAGACTTGCACCGATTGTAGGCCCACATAAAGATGAGATTATACGCAGAATGCAGAATACAGCTCCGAATGATTTAGTGTGGAACTATATAAATAGCAACTGTGATGTGCACGGATATCGGTCAGATTATGCGACGTATTTGTACAAGCTGTATGCAAGACCAATTAAATCATTGGATTACAAAAAGAAAATTTTATGTGCGGATGGAAAGTTACGTTCAGAAATTTATGTGTGCAGATCCGATGAGAAAGGTAAAAAACTTGACCGAAAAGCAATCAGGGCTGTGAGCGTTGCACTTGGACATAATCGCGAGGATACCGCAATTACAAGCTATATTCGCAATTTGTGATGGAAATATGAATGGCGATAAAAACAAACAGTAACAGTGTAATTTGATAAATTTGTAAACGTATACGCGTATACGTTTACATAATAATTTGAAAGGATAAAAGCAATGAGCCGAAAAGTAACCGATGAAGTAAAAGATGAAAAGAAACCGAAAAGTATTAGGATGAGAGATACTACAGATACGTATCTTGAAGATACAATTGTATCATATATAAACGAAGCAGATCCTAAAAATGAGCAGAGAGAGCTCGCGTTGATAAGAATTCTGGAGATTGCTAATTCGGAAAAAGCGCGGGGTACGCATCCAGAATTGGAGCCTGTCCTGGCAGCGGTTGATCAGACAATCGCAACTTTGGTGAAACAAATAAATGCAGTTGTGGCTGGACAGGATAATACGATTGCAGAATTGAAAAGTCAATTATCTGATGCGGTTGCATTGAAAAATAAGCTTCGCGATGAAGCCGATGAGCAGGTAACAGAAGCAAAATCTAAGTTAAAAGAAGCAGAGTGTATGGCAGCGGCGAATGCGGATGTGATTGAACAGGCAACAAAAGAAGTGGAAGAAGCAAAAGCGTATGCAGATACAGTTGTAAAATTAGCTGCAGAAAAAGATGTAACAATTGCAAATCTGAAAGAAAAACTTGCATCAGCAGAAGAAAAGATGATTGAGTATGCAAAAATGGTAGAAACGGAAAACAATAATCAGGGACGTATACAAGAATTGGAACGTGCATTACTGGAAAGTGAGAAAAATCATGAGTTGGAAATGCATGAGTTACAGTCGGAAATGAAGCAAAAACTATCCGAAGCTGAAAGCAAAGTACAGATAGAAGTGTTTCAGGCTATATCTGATACGGAACGTGAAGTGAGAAATCTATATGAAGATAAACTCAGAGATGCAGACAAAGAAGTGATCAGATTGCAGATTCAATTGGAACAGTTGAATTCTAAGTAATTGACTTTGAAATTATGCTAGGCATATAAAACAAATTTGTGCCTGATTTATCGAATGTAATCAACAAAATGCGAATTGAAAAATAAAAATGGGATTGACATTTGGTAAAATAGGTGCAAACATATGTTTTGTATAGAAAAGCAGTCTCATGATGGAAGGAGTGATACAAAACGACCAATATTTCAATATTGGACGCCTGTGCAATCTTGAAAAAGCTGATGTTTTTTCATACAGATGCAGAAGCACTGTCGAATATTGAATGTCGTGCTAGAGAGAAAACATTAGACAGTGTGCTGAATGAGATTAAAAATATGGAAAAAGAATATTATTTAGCACAGCATAATTATAAAATCTACTATTCTGAAAAAGATCAGCGATATCGTACTTATGTGAAAAACGATGATGAGAAACGAAAACCGCTGACATCGACAACCCGCGAAGGGCTTGAAAAGAAACTGGTAGCATTTTATAAGAAAAGAGAAGAAGCAAAAGTTTTAGAACGACCAACATTTGAAATATTATATCCGATGTTCCTGAAATATAAAGAGAAAGAAACATCCTGCGCCAATGCCCACAAACTTAACTGGGTATGGGAAAAGTATTACAAAGGAGATGCGTTGGTTACAAAGTATCTTGACGAAATCACGGTAGCATTTTTAAAAGAATGGTATCTGGACAAAATTGAGCAGTTGCATCTGACAAATAAGCAGTTTAAAGAAATGAAATCACTTTTGAACATGCTGTATGATTATGCAATCGATTCAAGTATCATAAAATATAATGTTTCGCGGAATGTTCGAAATATATCCTATAAAAAGTTTGCACAGCCAAAGAAAAAAACGGCAGAGGAGCAGATTTTTGTAGGAAAAGAAGAAACATCCGTTATTGAGTTGGCCATGAAACAATATAAAAAGACAAAAAATGTCGCGTATTTGGCAATTGGTTTGAATTTTACATTAGGATTACGTGTTGGAGAACTTGTTGCGTTGAAAAAAGAAGATTTTTCTGAAAAAGTGGTACATATTCAACGTCAGGAAGTAAAAAAGTATATCCATGATGAGTCTGGAGCGGTAAAACGTGATGGATATGAAGTTGTGTGGTATACAAAAACAAGAGAGTCCAATCGTGAAATCGTACTTACCAGCAATGCAAAGGCATTTTTTGAACTGATATGTCAGATTAATGAGCAGAAAGGATTCTGTTCGGAATATCTGCTTTTAAATGCGCAGGGGGAACGGATGCACAATGATGCAATCAATAATACACTGCGCAGAATTAATAAAAAAATTGAAACATCACAAAAAGGAAATCACAGTATCAGAAAAACGTGTATTTCGAATTTAGCAGCATCGAAGCTTTTGTCAGATGAAGAAATCAGAATGTTTGCAGGGCATAAAGATATTTCTACGACACAGCAGAGTTACATTTTTGCAACGGAACCGCTGGAAGATAGGGTATCTGCTTACGAAACAGCAATCAGTGGCAAAATGCCAGATGTGAACGTGTTCAAGGGTGTTCAAACAATTTAAAAATAAAAAAAGAGCGGAAGCCTTGATTTATAAGGCTTCCGCACCAAATCAAATAATGCGGAAGATGGGACTTGAACCCACACGATTGCAATAATCACAAGATCCTTAGTCTTGCTCGTCTGCCAGTTCCGACACTTCCGCATTTGTCATTATGTAGTTGTTTCAAACGACTTGATTATAATAACAAAATAAGTATAAGATGTCAAGCTATATTTTTGAAAATAATCTAATAAAATATACCAATTCACTTGCAAAGTTAAATTCCACCGCTCGGTGGAATTTAATCCTGCAAAAAGAAACTTCTATAAAGGTGGAATTTAATGTAAGTGCCCCCAGGTGATTTAATCTAAGAAAGTAAAGACATCATCCCAGTATTCCTCGCCCAGAAGATACATTGCTTCTCCGTGACCTGCACCCGGAGCGGTGATTTTTTCTTTGTTATCACCAGGTTTTGCCTGATATAAAATATCCATCATTTCATATGGAATGAAATCGTCTGCGGTACCATGAATGAACAGCATCGGTTTTTCACATTTTTTTACCTGATTTAGAGCAGATGCTTCTTTGAAAGAGTAACCAGCTTTTGTTATGGCAAACAGGTTGGCAGTGTACATCAGCGGAAATTCCGGCATACCAAAACGAAGTTTCAATTCACTGGAAAAAATATCCCACACGCTGGTATAACCGCAGTCTTCTATAAAGGCAACTACCTGATCCGGGGTATCTTCACCAGCTGTCATCATGGTTGTGGCAGCACCCATGGAAATACCGTGAATAACGATTCTGGCATCGGAATCCTGAGCGATGATCCAGTCAATCCAGGAAAGGATATCCTTTCGATCGAGCCAGCCCATGCCAAGGTAATTACCATCGGTATCACCACAGGCACGCAGATCCGGAGTCAATACCTGATAATTGTGAGTATAGTAGTGCTGCGCCAGACTGGTTGCACTCAAGTGGTCACCGCGGTAACCATGCAGGGCGATGACCCAGTCGTGAGAATCATCATTTGGGTAATAGACACCGCTGCAGCGAATACCGTCTGCAGATGAGATTTCAACTGTTTGTCCCGGATTTTCAGCAAGAAAAGTTTCGTTCAATTCCTGCTGTACAATTTTGCCTTCTGCGATGGTACGTTCTGTATCATCGGCTGCTTCCGGGATTTCCAGGGCAACAGTTCTGTTTCCACCGTCGCCGGAACGACCAATAGAGTAATTTACAAGGTAATTTCCGGCAAAGAGGGAAATCAGAACAAACAGTGCAGCAAGAATTGCTATGATGCTGAGTATAACTTTTTTGATGCTGAGTTTTTTCGTTTTTGTTATTTTCATATATATAAAAACCTTTCTTTGAGATTTGTTTGGCTATCAAACCATTATAATATACATGATTAATGAAATATATTCAAGAAAAAATATAATATGCAATGTAACAGGGAACAAAAAAAACCGGGGAAGTGTCAGGCACTCTAAAGAAAGTGTAAAGTAGTTGAAAATTTAGTGATGAATGGAAAGTGTCTGGATTTGTTTTGGCTTCGTGGCGGAAATCGCTGACGGGGAAAATGAGTCCAGACCTTATTGTTTTTGGCGGAAAATCGGATTTGTATGAGAGGGAAATTTTGCATGGGTTATCTGGTAAATTGTGTGCAGAAACATGTAAAATACAGATGGAAAATGGCAGGCAGTATGGTAAAATGAAGTCAATGATATAGGGCAGGTAAGGTGTTTTTGAAATTGTAAAAATGCCATAGCTTTTATAGAATCTATGCAAAAAAATAGATCAGAAAGACAGAACAGCAGAGGAGGCAAGATAGGTATGGTTATGAACGAAACAATTAAAAATGCAATGGAAGAATTGGAAGATTGGTTATCTGATCCAAGTGAACTGGGAAAGAAACCGGCGAAGATAGAATATACAAATGCATTTACAGATGAGGACGGTATAAACTGTTTGATTTTCAAGTATAAAAAGAATGTATTGGGAAAATGGTTATTGGGGATTGTAAGTGAATCCGGAACTTTCAGTGAAATGAGAGAATATAATCAGAAAACGGAAATTGATGATGCCAAAAGAATGTTGGAAATGTTAAAGAACTATTGGAGAGAGATGGCTAAAAATCAGTAAACCAGAGGGAGGAAACATGATGAACGGGATTCCAGCATTTTATATATTTTTTTGTATATTGGCAGTCAGTTCTGTACTGATTATTGTCATGCGTTGGAAAAGATATGTGAAATATTCTAATGGAACATATAAAAATGCGGGACAGGATTTGATATTTCGAACAGAACTGTCTCAAGATGAAATAGTTCGGAAATTGAAAGTGCATGATGTAAATGACACGTTGGATTATGATTTTTATGAAAAAAGTGGTGAGTATTTTCTTAAAGTAAAAGGTATAAAGCGACTTGTTTTTAATGGAATATTGACAGCAGATTTTAAAGTTGACTTTTTCGAAAATACACAAAAGTATATTATTATCCATCAGTGCAATAATTTTCAAATACTATATGCATCAGGATATGAGGCAGAAATATTTGAGTTTATGGTGAAAAAACTAAATTGTATTCCTCAGGAATCAGTAAATAAAAATATGGATTTGTAAAGGAGTTGGCATTATATGTTGCCACATAATAAAATAATCAAAACAACCGTTAAGAAATTTTTAGAGCCAGAAAATTTGTTTCAAGTGGGAAGTTCAAGAAGTTGGATAGATGATAATGGGTACTATTTCATTATCGTTGAATTTGCAGCAAATGGTTATTCTAAAGGGGCAAGTTTGAATGCCGGAGTCTCATTTTTATGGGAATCTACAGAAAGTCTAAACAAAATGCTATCATATAATTATGGATGTGATGTTAGTACCGGAGCTGGTTATGTGGAATATAAAAACGATGATGAGGCGTTTCAGATTGGCATAGAAAAACTGGCAAAAAGCGCTTTGAAGGAAGTAGACGAATATCGAAAATTTTCAGATTTGGAATATGCAAAATTCTGTTTGCAGGAGCAAGTTGATAAATTACCAGAACATAGACGATTTTGGGAGTTATACCATCTGGCAATGCTCTGTTTCCTAAAAGGGGATTTTGAAGAAGGAAAAGAAGTATTTGAACATTATTTGCAAAGACTAAAGGATAGTTTTTATTCTGGCGATTATTATATTGAATGGCATGAACAATTTTATAATTACTGTATTGAGAATATTCAATGTCAGTTATATTCAAAGGAATCTGCTCAACAAACGGTAGTTGATATGATTAACCGAAGACGAAAACTCTTTTGTGAGAAAGCATCGTATAAAAAGATGAGTAAAGAACCGTTTGTATTATAAAGAGTTTGTGGTTTGAAAACGAACTTGGAAGGGGATTGTACAATGAATGAACTTATTCAGGAAATTATGTCAAACATAAACAAGAAAGGCATCCAAAGGGACTGTAAAAAGATATTGAAGAAATGTAGCATGAAGTCTGCAAAAGATACCGGTTTTATTACGGAATTCTTGATGCAAACAGTAAAGCAAGGGCAAGAAGTTGGAGATTATTAAAACTGGAAGAAGCAATAGCACATAGGGAGGCCGGAAAATATCCAATATCATCGGATATTTTGGATAAAACCATTGATGAGTTAAAAGAAATATTATCTGCTGAGAAATAAAGGGACGAGATAGATATGGGACTGTTGGATAAATTTAAGAAAAAGGGATTTGAATCTGAAAACATAAAACCAGAGAATAGTGGGAAAATTATAGTAGATAAATTTCCATTTGCTGATGCACCGAATACTGCATGTTTTACCTGCAGCCATGTGCTGGAGGAACATAAACCAATCTTATATGTTTCTCATGATGAAGACGGATATTGGCAGTTCCTATGTGGTGGAAGTCATAAGGAAGAGGATGCGAGAGTAGTTTCGTTAGCAGCAATTTTAAATATTGATGAAACAATGGGAGATTTGGCAGGATTAGATTACGGTGAATGTGCAGAAGCAGAAGATGCTGCAAGTGATTGGACTGTAAGATATAAAAGAAATAAAGAATGATTTATAAAAATTCAATTTGTAAAGAGATGAGGGAATGATATGAGACAGTATCATATGATTAGTGCAAAAAGAATGGGGTGGGAGCAAATTTATGATTATTATCCTTTTCCGGTAGATAAATACACAAAAGAAAGTGCATTATCTATGTTTTGCCCTATTACTAAGAAAACTATAAAGAATAATGGTCAGGCTTATGAATATACAGCATATGAATATGAAAATGAAATTTATTATGACATCATTTATGCTGGAATTTGTGATGAAAATGATTTATTAAGTCGTGGTTTTTCAAGGGATGAATTGAATAATATGTAAATAGGTAAGTCAGAAGAAAAACAGATTTTTAGAGGAGAGTTGAATCTATGACAAAAGAGCAGATAATTGCTGGATTGAAAAATGCGGCAAAACCATATGAAGAATATTATATTGAGGATGATCTGATAGATGCTATTAACCAATATCCAGAGCCTTTTGAATTAGTGGAGCCGATTTTAGAAATCATAGCTACAAATCCATTGGTTGATTTTGGAATGCCAGGGAATCTGGTTCATTTTGTGGAGCAATTTTATAAACATGGATATGAAGAATTACTGATTTCATCTGTAAGAAAAAATCCAACCCCACATAACATTTGGATGGTGCATCGTTGTTATAATGATGTGGAAAATCCAAAGCGTGAAATGTTTGCTGAACTTATGCGCGATTTAAAAAATGACAGTTCTGTTTCGGCGGAGATCAAAAACAGCATTGATGAATTTGATTGGGAATAAAAAATAATACCGTGGTGGCAATGCCTCTCTGGAAACAGAGAGGTATTTTTCTGCCCTGTTACCGGATAATCAAAGTTCTTGAGGGTTTGCCAAACTTGTTGAGGGGCTTTCGTGAGGGTTTCACACTAAAAATAGCATAGTTGTTGAGGGTTCTTCGTGAGGGTTCTGGTGAGTGAGTGTGTGAAACTTTTTCTGTAAATTAACAAATAATAGGTTCTTCTATGATAAAATAAAAATCATAGGAGGGCCT
>CAKREL010000034.1 GCA_934317205.1 uncultured Eubacterium sp. | reverse complement strand
TTGTCTCCCGGGTTTGCATCCGGATGATATTTTTTGGCTAACTGACGGTATGCCTTTTTAATTGTGGCATCATCTGCTCCGCGGTCTACGCCAAGCACCTCATAATAATCCCTTTTCTGTTCTGCCATATCTGAACTCCATCCCTTATGTCTTGATCTATTTTTGTATCTTCTGGTCTCTCATAAAGGTCTCACATCCCTCTGAGATTAATCCAACAATGCACCAGAAGGCATTCCGCCCTCTGGTGCTTTATTTATCAATTTGCATTTACTGCGATGAACCGCATGTGTTTCACTTCTGATTAAACCTCTTTGTAATCAGCATCTACCACATCATCATCAGCGCCGCCTGCTGTCTGCTGACCTGCACCTGCATTCATGTCCGGACCTGCACCTGCTGCACCACCCTGTGCGGCCTGTGCCTGCTCATACATTTTTGCAAATACCTGCTGAGCACTTGCCATCAGTTTCTCTTTTGCAGCTTTCATCTCATCTAACTCTGCATCTGTCATCTTGTCAGCTTCTGGATGAGCCTCAAGAAGTGCTTTTAATGCATCCAGATCTGCCTGTACTGGAGCTTTCTCAGCATCAGATACACCTGCGCCAACTTCTTCAAGAGCTTTCTCTGTCTGGAATACAAAGGAATCAGCATCGTTTCTTGTATCGATCGCATCTTTTCTCTTCTTATCCTGAGCTTCGAACTCTGCAGCTTCTTTTACAGCTTTATCAATCTCATCATCAGACATGTTGGATCCTGCTGTGATTGTGATATGCTGCTCTTTGCCTGTTCCAAGGTCTTTTGCAGATACATTTACAATACCGTTTGCATCGATATCGAATGTAACCTCGATCTGCGGAACACCACGACGTGCTGGCGGGATTCCATCCAGACGGAACTGTCCAAGAGATTTGTTATCTCTAGCGAACTGACGCTCACCCTGTACTACGTTGATATCTACGGCTGTCTGGTTATCTGCTGCTGTGGAGAAAATCTGGCTCTTTCTTGTCGGGATTGTTGTATTTCTCTCGATCAGTCTTGTAGCTACACCACCCATGGTCTCAATGGATAAGGAAAGTGGAGTTACATCAAGCAGTAATACTTCACCGGCACCAGCATCGCCTGCAAGTTTACCACCCTGGATAGAAGCACCGATTGCTACGCACTCATCCGGGTTCAGGGATTTACTTGGCTCTTTGCCTGTCAGCTGTTTTACTTTATCCTGTACAGCCGGGATACGTGTAGAACCACCTACTAACAGTACCTGACCAAGTTCAGAAGCTGTGATACCTGCATCTTTTAACGCATTCTGTACCGGAACTGCTGTTCTGTCAACCAGATCACGTGTTAACTCATCGAATTTAGCTCTTGTGAGGTTCATATCAAAATGTTTCGGTCCCTCAGCTGTAGCTGTGATGAACGGAAGGTTGATATTTGTTGTTGTTGCAGAAGAAAGCTCTTTTTTCGCTTTCTCTGCTGCTTCTTTTAATCTCTGAAGAGCCATTTTATCTGTAGAAAGGTCTACGCCTTCCTGTTTCTTGAACTCTGCGATCATGTAATCTGTGATCTTCTGATCGAAATCATCACCACCAAGTCTGTTATCACCGGATGTAGATAATACTTCAATAACGCCATCACCGATCTCAATGATAGATACATCAAATGTACCACCACCAAGGTCATACACCATGATTTTCTGCTCTTTTTCATTGTCCAGACCATAAGCTAAAGCTGCTGCTGTCGGCTCGTTGATGATACGTTTTACATCAAGACCTGCGATCTTACCAGCATCTTTTGTTGCCTGACGCTGAGCATCGTTGAAGTATGCCGGAACTGTGATAACAGCCTCAGATACTTTCTCGCCTAAGTAGTTCTCAGCATCTGCTTTTAATTTCTGAAGAATCATTGCGGAAATCTCCTGCGGAGAATATTTCTTTCCGTCGATTTCTTTCTTGTAATCTGTACCCATCTCTCTCTTGATAGAGGAGATTGTTTTCTCTGCGTTTGTAACAGCCTGACGTTTTGCCGGCTCACCTACCAGTCTCTCACCTGTTTTTGTGAAAGCTACTACTGACGGTGTTGTTCTTGCTCCTTCTGTATTTGCTACAACTACAGGTTTACCACCTTCCATAACTGCTACGCAGCTGTTTGTTGTTCCTAAGTCAATACCAATAATCTTGCTCATAATTGTGTCCTCCTATATATTGTTTCCTAAATTAGCTTGTTTTTATATTTAACGAATAATCGTTAATGACAATGTTAATTAGCTACTTTTACCATGCTATGGCGAACCACCGAATCACGGTATGTGTAACCTTTCTGGAATTCCTCTGCGATGATGTTCTCACCGAATTCCTCATCCTCAACATGCATAACTGCATTGTGTAGATTTGGATCAAATTCCTGTCCAACCGCTTCAATTGGTTTTACTCCTGCTTCCTCCAGTACAGTCATCATCTGCTTGTAAATTTTTTCCATACCTTCCACGAAAGGAGTTCCTTTTTCCTCCTCTGTGACAGCTGCCAGACCACGTTCGAAATTATCAACAACTGGAAGTATTTTTTCTACGATACTTTTTGCACCAGTCTCGAACATCTGTGTCTTTTCTTTTTCTGTCCGTTTGCGGAAGTTATCGAACTCAGCCATCTGTCTTCTGACTCTGTCTGTAAGTTCTTCGATTTTTTCATCTTTTTTGTCTTTTTTCTCTTTCTTTTTGAAGAAAGAACCTTTTTCTTTTTCAGTTTCTGGTTCTTCTGCTACAGCCTCTTCGGCTTCTTCTGCTGTTTCTTCCTCTACTGTATCATTTATTTCTTCATTTTCTAAGATTTCTTCTTCCATCTCTTCCGGACTGATGTTTTTATTCTCTGCCATCGAAATCCCACCTTTCCGCTTTCATCATTTTTATTTAATGACTACTCATCTGTCTTTTTAAATATATCATCCAGCTGAACCTTTAAGGTTCGCAGGTTGTCAACTACTTTTTCGTAATCCATACGTTTCGGTCCGACGATTCCGACGGTTCCGCGGATTCCTTTTCCCAGATCGTAAGTGGCTGTTACCACGCTGCAATCTTTCATTCCCTGCATCGGGCTTTCGTTTCCGATGTACACCTGAATGCCGGTTCCCGGATTTTCGTTTCCTTTATCTGCGGTGAACAGATCCTTGAACTCCTGCTTTTCTTCAAAAGCACTGATCAGCTCGCTGGCCCGCTCAGAATCACTCAGTTCCGGGTATTTGAAGATATTCGTTGCTCCACTGGTATAAATCTCAAGATCTTCATCTTCCTGAATTGCCTGAGCAACTGCATCCAGCACATCACTTACCATCGCACTGTGGATACCTGCCTGTTCCTTCAGTCTGGAAATCGTTCCAAGATTAATATCCTCAAGTGCAAGACCATTTAAACTTCCGTTCAGCAAAATGTTTAACTTCAACATTGTCTCCTGATCCGGTGTCTCACTTGTATGAATGATCTTGTTCTTTACGATGTTGCCATCCAACATGATCGTTGCCAGAACCTGGGAATCATCTACCGCAGAAAGCTGAATAAATTTGACTTTTCCGTGATGGGTCTGAGGTGCAGATACAACGGTTGCATAATTGGTATTTACCGCCAGCATTTTTGCAATCTGTTTTAAGACAAATTCCATACGCTCTGTCTTTTCAATCACAAATTCCTTCATATCGGAAATTTCATGATCTTTTTCTTCCATCAGGTGATCCACATAGAATCGATATCCTTTGTCAGATGGAATACGTCCTGCCGAAGTATGTGGCTGAACGATATATCCAAGTTCCTCCAGATCTGACATCTCGTTACGGATTGTTGCTGAACTGAGATTCAGATCAGACGCTTTCGCGATCGTTCTGGAACCAACCGGCTCACCCGTTTCCAGATAAGTCTGAATGATTGCATGTAAAATTTTCGTTTTTCTTTCGTCCAATCCCTCGCTCATGTATTTCATGCTCCTGTAATTGATGCTTTTCTTTGTTAGCACTCATTCGTTTGGAGTGCTAATATCTTCATTACCTAATGTAGCACTATCGTTTTTCTTTGTCAACATCTATTTTCATTTTTTTTCACATTTTCACCCTCATTTTTTTCACACTTAAAAATTACAGCAAAAATTCCGCCAACACATAGTTGCTGACATCTATTCCATGTTCCGTCAATTGCACATACCCCGCCGTTTCTTCAATCAGCTGCTCTCTCTTTAATTTTCGAAGAACATCCCCATACACACTGTTTAGCGTTATATGAAATGTGTCTTCAAACCGCTGTCTGGAGATTCCTTCCATCAGACGCAGTCCCAGAAACATAAATTCTTCCATCTCAGCTTTTTTATCTAATGTTTCTATATAAATATGATGACCTGTTCGTCTTTTTTCATTTTCTTCCTGTAACTGAGATTTTTCTACTGACTTTCCACGTAAATTACTACGCAGAAGTAAATACTCCTGCTCCAGATATTCTTTCAGATCCGAAGTATTCTGAAAGCGCTGGTGTTCTACTAATGAAGATGCCCCCAGTCCCAGTCCCAGATAATTCTTTCTGGTCCAGTAACCGCAGTTATGCCGACATTCATATCCCGGCTTTGCATAATTGGATATCTCATACCGCTCATATCCTTTTGTATGTAAAAAAGCTTCCGTCAGTTCATACATCTGCCGTTCTACGTCTTCCTCCGGCAGCAGTCTCGGATGACCACCTTCCTCCCGGATCCGCTCATCTTCCGCAAAACGCTCGTAAAACGGTGTGCCTTCCTCAATGATCAGACTGTACGCGGAAATATGCTCCGGGCGCAAAGTAGTCACCTTTTGCAACGTATTCTGCCAGCTTTTCAATGTCTGTCCCGGCAGTGCCGACATCAGATCCACATTGATATTTTCAAATCCGGCTTTCCGCGCCAGATCATAACTTTCCAGGAACTGGGAGAAATCATGGATCCGTCCCAAAAGCTGCAATTCTCTGTCTTGTGCTGACTGCAATCCCATACTGAGCCGGTTAAATCCTGCCTGCACCAGCTTTTCCGCCTTTCCTGCTGTCAACGTTCCCGGATTACACTCTACTGTGATTTCTGCGTCTGTTGCTATATTAAAACGCTCCTTTACCGTTTCCAGTATCGCTACAAGCTGATATCCTTCCAAAATTGTTGGTGTACCTCCGCCAAAAAATATACTGCTGACCTGATATTCCTTAAACTGCGGTGCATAATATATAATCTCTTCCTGTAACTTCCTTATATAAGAAATCCGCACCGGCAAATCAGCCGGTGCAGATAAAAAATCACAATATGCACATTTTCGTTCACAGAAAGGAATATGAAGATATAATTCTAATTCTTTCATATGTTTCCTCTAATAATTACGCTGCTTTACACCATTCTCACATTCATTTACGAATATGCATATACATCATATAAATAACGTAACTTGTTTCTTATTTATCATCAAGTTTCAGAACACTCATAAACGCTTTCTGCGGAATCTCTACGTTTCCGACCTGACGCATACGTTTCTTACCTTCCTTCTGTTTCTCCAGAAGTTTTCTCTTTCGAGAAATATCGCCACCATAACATTTTGCCAGTACGTCTTTGCGCATCGCACGCACAGTCTCACGGGCAATCACTTTTCCACCGACTGCTGCCTGAATCGGAATTTCGAACAAATGACGCGGAATCTCCTCTTTCAGCTTCTCACACATCTTGCGGCCACGCTCATATGCACTGCCGGAGAATACGATAAAGGAAAGTGCATCCACTTCTTCTTTATTAATAAGGATGTCCAGTTTCACCAGATCGGAACGGGTGTACCCCTTCATCTCATAATCGAAGGACGCATATCCCCTGGAACGGGATTTCAATGCGTCAAAGAAATCATAAATGATTTCATTTAACGGAAGATCATATTTGATCAGTGCACGTGTCTCCTCCATATATTCCATACTGATATAAATACCGCGACGCTCCTGGCACAAATCCATAATAGCACCAATATACTCACTTGTTACCATAATCTCTGCACTTACCATCGGTTCTTCCATATAATCGATTTCAGACGGATCCGGCATATTGGAAGGGTTTGTCAAATCCATAACGGTTCCATCTGTCTTGTGAACTTTGTAAATAACGCCAGGAGCTGTCGTTACCAGATCCAGGTTATACTCACGCTCCAGACGTTCCTGAATAATTTCCAGATGCAGCAAACCTAAGAATCCACAGCGGAAACCAAAGCCCAATGCCGCAGATGTCTCCGGTTCAAACTGAAGTGCTGCATCATTTAATTGCAGTTTTTCCAGCGCATCACGCAGATCCGGGTATTTTGCACCATCAGACGGATACAGACCACAGTAAACCATCGGATTTACTTTCTTATAACCTGGCAACGGCTCTGCACACGAATTGGAACGGTTTGTGATTGTATCACCCACACGGGTATCCTGTACATTTTTGATACTCGCTGTAATATACCCAACCATACCGGCAGACAATTCCTCGCATGGAATAAACTGACCTGCGCCAAAATAACCAACTTCTACAACATCCGCCGTGGCACCTGTCGCCATCATTTTGATCGGTGTACCGACACGAACCGTACCTTCTTTGATACGGCAGAAAACAATAACACCTTTGTATGCATCATACAGAGAGTCAAAAATCAACGCCTGCAGCGGTGCATTCGGATTTCCGGTCGGAGCAGGAATCTTTTCTACAATCTGCTCCAGTACCTGTTCTACATTCAAACCTGTTTTTGCTGAAATCTGCGGTGCGTCATGAGCTTCCAGTCCGATGACATCCTCAATTTCTTCAATGACACGCTCTGGATCAGCACTTGGCAGATCAATCTTGTTGATCACAGGCATAACATCCAGATCATGATCCAGTGCCAGATATACATTTGCCAGTGTCTGTGCCTCAATGCCCTGCGCCGCATCTACAACAAGAATTGCACCGTCACAAGCTGCCAGGCTTCTTGAAACCTCATAATTAAAATCCACATGGCCTGGTGTATCAATCAGATTAAAGATATACTCCTCTCCGTCTTTTGCCTTGTAAACAATACGAACCGTCTGCGCTTTTATCGTAATACCACGCTCACGCTCCAGATCCATATTATCCAATACCTGAGACTGCATCTCACGGCTAGTCAGTAAGCCTGTCATCTCGATAATACGGTCTGCCAGCGTCGATTTGCCATGATCAATGTGTGCAATAATACAAAAATTTCTGATTTTACTCTGATCTATCACTAAAATTCCTCCTAGTACATTGTCTCTCTTTTTCAAATGTGCATAATAGCCCAATATATTGACAATATTAACATCGAAGTCGGAAAATAGCAAGTTTTCCATACAAAAACTGATAAACCTGATAGATTAAACTCAATTAGATCTTACAAATCGGCATTTTCTACTTTCCGCTCAACACTTTATCCAACACCTGTGCCAGCGGATCCATAGCATTCACTGCCTCCTGCAGCGTATTCGTCTGTGCTCCTACCTCAATCAACAATGACTTCGGGCAGAGATGCATATTATAGCGATAACTTTTCAGATAAATTTTGCGTGTAAATCCCGGATACAATTCTGTTGCTGCCAGCTGCATTTTCAGAGACATAGCCAGATTGTCTTCGATATAAGGATTTCGCAGATAATCAATATCTCCTGTAGCGGTTGTCTTACTCAGTCCATTGAAAAACATCACCTGCGCCATATCCACACCATTGATGTTTGTTGCCAGCCGAGTCGTATCCGCCACACCATCACGATGCAGGTCAATCACCACTTCTATAGAAGGATGATCCTGTAATATTTTCTGAATGGCCGGAGCTGCAACATTATACGCATGATCCCGGTCTGTATCATAGATTCCGGTTTCATGCAATACATGATATCCATATGTATCCTGCAAAATCTGTGTCAGACGATTTCCCACACCGATTACAGAAGTATTTGGATCCCCAGGTACTGAATCCACATATCCTTCTGAACCATGCGTATGATAAATCAGAATCTGTGGCACACTTTCCGTAGTTTTCTGGATGGTGCAGTCCTTATTCAGCAAATTTTGTACCACAAGTTGAGAGCTGTTGATGGTAGTGGATTTGTCCACAGTATAATAATGCTGAATTAAATAATCGAAATCATTTAATTTTTCCAACGATACCGTATTTCCGCCAACTTGCGTTGATGCTGTAGCTGCATCGCCTAACAATGTACCACTTTCACCGCTCTGTGAAATCCTGCCATCTGTTTGATTTGCAGACATACCATCATCTTCACCCGAATCATCCGTCACCTGTGTTTCCTGTGGTTCTTTTTTTGCCAAGACCTGATCATACATCAACTGGCTTTCAGACTGAATATCATACATGGTTGTATCGTCTTCTTCTATATTATATGCAGTCTGCATTCCATCCCCATTTGCAAGCACCGGAGCATACTGTTTCAGCATCATATAACAAATCTGATATTGCAGCCGGTTCCACAAAGTGGTATTGCGGATTCCAAATATAAAAATAATCACTGTTAAAAACAGTACGAGGAAACTTGTTCCCCGCACTATCCAACGTACTCTTCTCTCTTTTCGTTTTCTTTTCCTTGTAACTTTCAACATTTTTCCCATATAAAATATATATGAAATCATTTTGAAAATATGTTATCTGGCGTATACTATTTTTTTACGCACGCTTCCTTCTCTTTCAGATCAATTGATTTTTCTGTCATGTGAATATCCTATCAGCCACAAAACGCCAGATTAATCGCCTCCGATATGGTATAACTCATACGTTTAATCTCTGCATCAATGTCCTTCGGCGTTACAAACATATGATTTAACTGCGGTGACAGCAATTCCCGGATTAAATTCCTATGTTCCGCTTCCGTCAACTTACTCCAGGATGTTTTTAACGGCTGCAGGCTCTCCGCATGCGCCAGTTCATCAATTAGCGCAGACATGGAATCATAGACAATCGTTGCTGCTTCGACTACAGTCGGAATTCCGATTGCAATGACGGGAATTCCCATTGTTTCTTTTATAATGCTATAACGATGATTACCGACACCGGAACCCGGATAAATTCCAGTATCTGTGATCTGGATCGTACGGCCCAAACGGCGGACACTGCGAGCCGCCAGTGCATCTACAACGATCAGATAATCCGGCTTCACTTCATGAATAATTCCGGCTATAATCTCCTGACTTTCCATCCCGGTCTGTGCCATGACACCTGGCACAATGGCACTAATGGGCTGCACCTGCTCATTTTCATAGGCCCGCCTGCCAAATTCTTTTATAATATGCCGGGTGATATACAGATTGTCTGCCACCTGTGGTCCTAATGCATCCGGCGTAACAAGGCGATTTCCAAGTCCTGCTACCAGTATAGATATCCCCTCCAATTCATGCTTTACTACAACGGATTCCTCACCAGCTACTTTTTTCTGCTTTTCAGCATTTTCCTTCTGCTTTTCTGGTTTATTACGGACTGGAATCAGTTCTTTTAAAATTTCCGCCAACCGTTTTGAGATTTCTCTGTGATAATCCTCGTCATCCTCGATCATTTCCGCTGCCTCCAGCGTAATATACGTTCCACGCGGTTTTCCCATCAGCTTTGCCCCATTTTCAGTCGTAATCCGCACCGTTGTAATATGAATCTGCTCTTCCTCATAATCTTCTTCCGTTACAGTAATTCCTTTTGCCTCCTCCTTCGCCTTTGCAATCCGTTCATTTTCCTCTACCGCAAGGTCTGTTCTGATTTCAAACATAAAAAAACACCCCAACTTTTCTAAATAATACTAGTATTTTTTAAAGCATAAAAAATATACTAGTTTTTTCACTTTTTTTCGTTTTTCCCTTGACAATTCCATTTTCTGACATTATAATACATGAGTATGTTTACATTAGTTCGTCCGTGTCCGGCTTTAATGTAACAATCATTTAAGAATTCTCAGCATGGGAGGTGTACAGATTGGCTAACATTAAATCAGCAAAGAAAAGAATCTTAGTTGCGCAGACAAAGACAGAAAGAAATAAATCTATCCGTTCTTCAGTGAAAACAGCTATTAAGAAAGTAGAGGCAGCTGTTGCAGCAAATGATAAAGAAGCAGCTTCTGCAGCATTAGTATCCGCTACTTCCGTTATCAGCAAAGCTGAATCTAAAGGTGTTTATCACAAAAACAATGCTTCCAGAAAAATTGCTCGTTTAGCAAAATTAGTAAATAGCATTGCGTAACAAGTGCGAATAAATACGAATTAATAAAGAACAATTGGTGCCGTCATACCAATTGTTCTTTTTATTTAACAATTCATCTGTCACATGTATACCAGATAATGTTCACACTTGCATAAGGAATTATCTGATCCATAGCAGAGATAAACTGTTGTTTATTTTTTTGTAAAGTTTACCAGATTTTCCAGCACTTCTGCTGCTTTCCCAGAATCAATCGCTTCTTTTGCAAGGATAATTCCTTCGGCAATACTGTCTGCTTTTCCACCGATATAGAGTGCTGCTCCTGCATTCAGCAACACGATTTCACGTTTTGCCCCCTTCTCTTTTCCCGACAAGATTGTTTTTGTTATTTCTGCATTTTCTGCGGCTGTTCCGCCCTGCAATTCTGTCAGATCTACAGTCTTAAATCCAAAATCTTCCGGTGCAATCTCATATGTTTTTACCGTTCCATCTTTTAATTCTGATACAACGGTCTTTGTACTCAATGTAATCTCATCCATATGATCTCTACCGCTGACTACCAGGGCACGTTTGACACCGAGTTGTCCCATAACAGATGCTATGATTTCTGTCAGCGCCGGATCATAGACACCTACTACCATACCCTTTGCTCCGGATGGATTGGCCAGAGGACCAAGAATATTGAATACGGTGCGGATTCCCATCTCGCTTCGCGCCTGCCCCACAAACCGCATGGATTTGTTAAATGTCTGAGCAAACATAAATCCGATGCCAACTTCATCCACACAGGCTTCTACTTTCTCCGGTTCCAGCATAATATTGACTCCAAGCTGCTCCAGCACATCACCGGCACCACTCTTACTTGAAATGGAACGATTTCCATGTTTTGCTATCGGGACTCCGGCTGCTGCCGTCACAATGGCAGATGTCGTAGAAATATTAAAGGAATAGGTACAATCTCCGCCAGTTCCCACAAGATCAATGAAATACTCGGAATGTGGATGTATATGCTCTGCTTTGTCTGCCAATACCGATGCCAGACCGACAATCTCGTCAGTAGTCTCACCTTTCATTCGCAATCCGGTCAAAAATGCACCGATCTGTGCCTGGGTGGCTGCGCCTGTCAGGAGAAGTTCCATCACTTCTTCTGCCTCTGTACGGGTCAGATCCTGTCTGTCTGCTACTCTCTGAATTGCCTGTTTCATATCCATGATACTAATACTCCTTTTTTACAACCAACTGCTCATAATATTTTGAACGCAGAATAAGCATTCCCCCGATTCAAGTGCATAGAGCACTAAGCGGTGGGTAGGGGGATGCTTATGTCAGTGGGAGTTAAAAGCTCCCACTGACAGGTCGCAAAGCGACTGCGTTCATGAGCAAGTAGCGAAAGCGGATTGCGAATGTCCGCTTTACATCATACATGCAATTTTATGAGCATAAAACATCTTTCCAATTTAATTATTGTTACTTTAACTCCGCCTTAAAAGTCTGAATGTATTCTTTTGCCACGTTCAGATTATACTGATTTTCTTCCATCAGATTGATGAAGTGGGAACCAACGATGACACCGTCGATAATATCTTTCATTGGTTCTACATCTGCTGCCGTTCGAATACCAAATCCCATCATGATAGGAATCTGCGCCTGCTCTTTTACAGATTTCAAATAAGAAATCACTTCTTTATGGAAGTTTGCACCTTGACCAGTCACACCCATAGAGGATACACAATATACAAAACCTCTGGCGTCTTTCAAAATCTTCGGAATTCGTTTCCCTGACACTGGTGCTACCAGTTGGATCAGAATAGTTGTATCCTGTTTTGACAATGCCTCTTTTAATGGTTGCTGTTCTTCCAGCGGAAGGTCCGGAATAATCAGTCCATCTACACCAACTTCTGCACATTTTTCTACAAATTTATCCAGTCCGTAGTGAAATACTGTATTGTAATACATCATAAATACAATTGGTAATTCACATCCATCATTACGTACACGTTCCACCAAATCAAAACATTTCCGCAAGTTCGTTCCCTTTAAAATAGAACGATAGGACGCATCCTGAATAACAGGGCCATCTGCTGCCGGATCTGAAAACGGAATACCTAATTCCAGAATATCTAATCCCGATTCTTCCTGTGCACGAATCAGTTTTGCACAATGTTCCATATCCGGAAGACCCGCAGTAATATATGTAATAAATGCTTTTTCATTTTTTCCCTGTAATCCCTGTAATTTTTTTTCTATACGATTCATGATCTTCTACTCCACTTTATTTTTCATTGACTATTTCTTATTATTCTTTCATCGTCTTTGCCAGTTTTAATCTCAATATTCATCTTGTTTCGATCAGTTAAGATAACCTTTTCCTGCCAGATAATTGGCAATAGTATTAACATCCTTATCACCACGTCCAGACAGACACACGATCATGGACTGCTCAGGTGTCATTTCTTTGGCTTTTTTGAAAGCGTATGCCATAGCATGTGCACTCTCGATAGCCGGAATAATTCCTTCTAGTTTACAAAGTTCCATCAGCGCGTCCATGGCCTCTGTATCTTTGATAGAAACATACTGTGCTCTGCCACTGTCCCGCAGATATGCATGCTCCGGTCCAACACCTGGATAATCTAATCCGGCAGAAATAGAATGTGCCAACTGAATATTTCCATCCTCGTCCTGAAGCAGATAAGAACGCATACCATGCAAAGTTCCCGGCTCTCCAAGTGCCATGGCTGCCGCATGTTTTCCAGTCTCTATCCCAAGTCCGGCTGCTTCCACACCTATAAGTTGTACCTCTTTTTCCTCTATAAATTCAGCAAACATTCCAATGGAGTTAGAACCACCACCCACACAGGCCATAACCACATCCGGAAGTCTCCCTTCTACTTTGTAATGCTGCGCTTTTGCTTCTTTACTGATGACACGCTGAAATTCTTTGACCATCTTCGGATACGGATATGGCCCTACAGCAGAACCGATAACATAAAAAGTATCCTCTGCTGTTTTTGCCCAGGTACGAATCGCTTCATTTGTAGCATCCTTTAAAGTATTACTTCCTGATTCTACGCTGACCACTTTTGCACCAAGCATCTCCATACGCATTACATTTAATGCCTGGCGCTCAATATCTTCTTTTCCCATATAAACTGTGCATTCCATATCAAACAATGCCGCACCTGTTGCAGTTGCCACACCATGTTGACCAGCACCTGTTTCTGCAATGACTTTCTTTTTGCCCATGCGTTTTGCCAGAAGGATCTGACCGATAACGTTATTGATCTTGTGTGCGCCGGTATGGTTTAAATCTTCACGTTTCAGATAGATTTTTGTACCGTATTTTTTGCTGAGACGTTCTGCATAATATAATGGGGTTTCACGACCTACGTACTGTTTCAGATAATAATTGTACTGTTCGATAAACTCTGGATCTTTGATGGCTGCCTCAAAAGCCTCATCCAGTTCCTCTAGTGTATTCATTAATGATTCAGACACATACTGTCCACCAAATTCTCCATAATATGTACTCTTCTTATCCATTTCTTTCACCTTTCTATTACTCTCAACTGCCAGTTTTTGCTCTTCAATTGTGCATATCTTAACATTGTTTCACAGCTGAAATAAAATCTCTGATCAATGTTGTATCTTTTAGACCATCTCGCTCCACACCACTGCTGACATCTACCACATCCGGGTGGAGCATCTGGATTCCGTTTTGTACGTTTCGGATATTCAGTCCACCTGCCAGAACAAACTGACGATTTTCTTTTTTAAATTTTTCAGGAAAAACAAATATATTTTCTTTCCTTTCCCATCCAAAGGTTTTGCCAGAACCATATTCGGCTCCATCTACCACATAGCCTCTGATATTTAATGACTGTAGAAATACTTCTTCTGCTCTTACATCTGCACTTTCTGCAATATTTACCGCCTGCCATAATGCCAGACCTCCATCAGACTGACAGTCCGCCGGAATGGTTCCGTGAATTTGAATCAGATCAAATCCCATATTCTGCATTCGTTTCACTTCACTCTTTGTAGGACTTACACATACCGCAACGGATTGAATATTCGGATTTTTCTTTAATTCTTTTAATAACATCTCTGCTTTTTCATAGCTGACATTTCTTTTGCTTTTCTCAAAAAAGACAAATCCCGCATAATCAGCACCGTATATATTGACTGCTTCGATGTCCTCCGCTCTGCTCAGACCACATATTTTTACTCTCGTCATGCCACTCACACTTTCTGTACCTGTTGATCGCAAAGCGGACATTCGCAATCCGTTTTCACAGTTACTTTTTATATCTGTTACAGTGCCTTCCAGTGTTTTGCCAGTTCCTGTGGATTAGCGGATTCCATAAATGCCCTTCCAATCAAAAAAGCATCCACACGGCATTCTTTCAGGTACTTTACATCATCGTCAGACACAATTCCACTCTCAGCCACAAAGATACGGTCGTTTGGAACCATCTTGCTCAAACACTTTGTCGTATCCAGTTTAATAGAAAAATCTCTGAGATCGCGATTGTTAACACCGACGATTTTTGCTCCACAATTCAGTGCCCTGTCCATCTGTTCTTCCGTATGAGCTTCAAACAAAGCATCTAAACCAAGTTCCGTAGTCAGCTGGTAAAAATCATGCATCTGAACATCGTCTAAAATTCCGGTGATCAGAAGGATTGCATTTGCTCCGATTGCTTTAGCCTCATAAAACTGATATTCATCGATCATAAAATCTTTTCGCAAAATCGGAAGTGGTGAAATTTCCCGAATTTCTTTCAGATAATCCACATTTCCCAGAAAATGGTCTTCTTCTGTCAGGCAGGAAATGCAATCTACTGAAGCATTATATTCATCAATACGCTTTGTCAGGTCAATCTGACTGGTGATATTTCCAAGACTTGGAGATGCTTTTTTGAATTCTCCGATAATGGAAATCCCCGGTTTTGCAAGCCCTTTATAAAAACTTGCCGGATGCGCCTCGCACTGTTCTGCCAGTTTTCGCATCTTTGCCGGTGAAATACGGGATTTGTGTTCCACCAGACGTACTTTCTTATCTTCTACAATTCTATCTAATATCATCTTTTTCCTCTCAATCAACAATTGGTTTCCACTTTGATTCGTTTTTACAAGTCTGCTCGTGACATTTGTATTTTACAATGATAAAAAGTTTTCTATCATGCGTTTTCCATGTTCGGTATACACTGATTCCGGATGAAACTGTAATCCGATCACCGGATATTGCTTATGCTGCATTGCCATAATCTCTCCGTCCTCAGTAGTTGCCAGCACTTCCAGACAATCTGGTAAATTCTCTGCAGATACTGCCAGAGAATGATATCTGGCTACCTGGATAGGTGATTCGATGCCATCAAAAATACCCGTTCCGGTGTGCCTGATCAACGACTGTTTGCCATGATAGAGTTCTTTGGCATAAGTGACTGTTCCACCAAGTGCCTCTCCAATAGTCTGGTGTCCAAGGCAGATACCAAGGATTGGTATCTTGTCATAAAACTCTTTTACCACATTCAAACAAATACCTGCTTCTTTTGGGCTTTTCGGTCCCGGGGAAAGCACGATTTTTTCCGGTGCCATCTGGCGGATCTCCTCGATAGTGATCTTGTCATTTCGAACCACCTCAATATCCTCCCGGAAGATTCCCATATATTGATACAAGTTGTATGTAAATGAATCGTAATTATCAATCAATAAAATCATAGTTTTTCCTCCGCCAGCAATGTTTTTGCCAATGCCATAGCTTTGTTGCAGCACTCCTGATATTCTTTTTCCGGAACGGAATCTGCCACAATTCCGGCTCCCGCCTGCAGATATACTTTTTTTCCTTTTTTAACCATCGTTCGGATTGTGATACAGAAATCCATATCTCCGGAGAAATCCACATATCCGGTAGCTCCGCCGTACAGACCTCTTCGTACGGTTTCCAGTTCATCGATGATTTCCATGGCACGGATCTTCGGTGCTCCGCTTAAGGTTCCTGCCGGAAGGAAGGAAGATATCAGATCAAACGGATGATATTTTCCTTTTTTCCGTCCCTCTACCAGAGATACGATGTGCATAACATGGGAGTAATACTGGATTTTCATAAAATCGGTTACTTTTACGCTTCCAAACTCGCTGACACGACCCATATCATTCCGAGCCAGATCTACCAGCATGACATGTTCTGCCTTTTCTTTTTCATCTGCCAGCAATTCTTCCATCAGGCATTTGTCTTCTTCTTTTGTTTTTCCTCTCGGTCTTGTGCCTGCAATCGGGCAGGTATAAACGCGTTTTCCTTGCTGCTTCACAATCATTTCCGGAGAACTTCCGACAACCTCGAATGAACCGAAATTAAAGTAATACAGATATGGAGATGGATTCAGTTCTCTCAACTCCCGATACAGATCAAATCCACTCTGTTTCGTTTCCAGTGTCCATCTCTGAGATAGTACCGTTTGAAAAATATGTCCCTCGCGAATGTAATGTTTGATTTTTTCAACCTTTTTACTGTATTCCTCCAAATTATCGGACTGATGAATAATTTTTCCATCTCGATGAAACTGAAATTTGCTTGCCTGCCCCCGGTTTTTTCTAGCTTCCCGAATCATCTCATCCGCTTCTTTCAATGCCTTTGCTTTTCCATCCGCATTATCGCTCTCTAATATTACTGCTGTCATAGTCTCGGCCACATGATCGATCATCAAAAACTTGGTCATGAGCATCATCTGAATCGTCTCAATCCCAATTTCATCTGGATTATTATCCGGAAGTATTTCACTATAGCGAATAAAATCATATCCAAGCTGTCCAACCAATCCACCTGAAAAATTCAGTTCTTCGTGATCATTCTTTATCTCAAATTCGCTATAATATATTTTGAGTAATTCCAATGGATTTCCTTTTCGGACTTCTCTGGTGCCATCTGCTTTTGTAATTACCAAGGATTCTCCCTCAGAAGAAATCAGTTCTTCCGGTTCTGCACCCATAAACGTATAACGGTCATAATTCTTGTCGTAACTCTCCAGAAGGAATCCTACTTTGTCTCCCACCAGATTCTGATACATGCCTATGGCGGTCTCACTTACGATGCTGACGGTTTTTTTGTAAACTCTCAAAGTACGTTTCATTTTATCATCCTGTCCTTTCTATCCTGCAGATACTCCCGTGGATTCTAAGGTTTTGCTTTAATCATATTTGACAAAAAATTCAACGTAATTTCCTATCAAACAAAAAAAGCCCCTGACTGTGATTTTTCACAGCCAGGGACGAATATACATTTCGTGGTGCCACCCTTTATTTATTGTGCTTTTTACAACGATACTATTGCTTTCACACAACCTTAATCCGATACGGAATCTCTTCGATATCTTTCCCCTGTAACGTGAGGACACGGCATCCGCTATTTGCAATTACTTGCGTTCGCTTTGCATCTCACAAATCCATTCCCTTTATGCTTACCTGCCGGAATCTCACCACCACCGGCTCTCTGTAAAGCAGTTCCACAAAGGTACTCCTTTTGTTCATTGATTTTTATTTTGTCATTTATTTTTTGTCATAGTAGCACTTTACCATGATGATGTCAACACTTTTTTAATCAACTTGTACTTTTTTACAAGAAGAATATTAACATATCAACGAGAAATACTGGTATCAAGAATCGCAAGGACCATGTCATATATCCGAAAAAGGATGGCATACGGATACCATTTTCCTCCGCAATAGATTTTACCATAAAGTTCGGTGCATTACCGATATACGTATTTGCTCCCATAAATACAGCTCCACAGGAGATTGCCTCCAGCATAACCTGTGGTACAATACCAACACTTGTCTGCAGACCTGTCGTTGCCCCAAGCGTACCTGCCGTTGTAAGAAATACCAGATACGTTGGTGTGTTGTCCAGGAAACTTGACATTGCACCGGTTACCCAGAACATCTGCCACGGCTGAGTCAGACCAAGCTCTGCCCCTTTTGCTTTCAGGATCAATAATGCAGGAATCATGGTAATAAAGATACCGATGAAAAGCACTGCAACTTCTTGAATAGCTCCCCAGGAAAAATGGTTATCTGTACGCACTTTTTTATCAGTTGTTTTAAAAGACAGAAGCGCAGCTGCCAGAATAATTGCGACTTCTATCAGTGCTGCGTATGCAAGCTCTACTTCTCCAAAAATATGGATGCCTCCGCCAAATGTTTTTGTAGATGGAAGCACACCACTTAAAATAACTGCAACTACAATTGCTGCAAGGAAAATAATATTGTGCGCTCCTACAACACGGATTGCTGCCTTATCACTACTCTGTACTTTCGGTACAATACCATCTGCCAGATCTTTCCGATATGCTCTTGAGTCCAAAATATAAAAGATTACAAGCAAAATTACAACATTTAAGATCATGATAGGAATCAGACGCAGACTCCAGAAAAACGGAACGTTACGCATAAATCCCATAAGCAATGGCGGATCTCCAACCGGTGTCAGACAGCCACCAATATTAGATACCAGGAAAATAAAGAATACAACTACCTGTGTCTTTCTGGAACGCCATTTATTTGCACGAATCAGTGGACGAATCATAACCATACTGGCTCCTGTAGTACCGATCCAACTAGATAACAAAGTACCAATCAGAAGCATGATCACATTTACCTTCGGTGAACCACTTAATTCACCTTCAATTGTAATATTTCCAGCCACACAAAAAAGTCCAAATAATAATACAATAAAAGTGAAATAATCACCTACAATTACTTCCAGTAACTGCTCACCCATTACACCAAAACCGTAACGAATTGCAAACGGTATCAGAAATAACAATGACCATGCGATAACTGCATACTTCTGATTTTTCTCCCACCAGGCCGGTTTTACCAGTGGAAAAACTGCAATACTAAGCAACATTCCAAAAAATGGAATGCAAAATAATAATGAAATTGAATTGCCCAACTCCATTTGTGATACCTCCAATCATATACTAAAAAATCTCATTCATCACAATTTGTGAAGTCAATTTCTATCATATCTGATAACAGATACCTGCTTCTCATCCCGAGATGGTTCTTTTATACCAGATATAATTTGACATTTTTTATACTTATATGATCGCCTGAAGGTTCTAAACTTTCTTTTAACGGATAACCCTTTTTCATGTTTTTATTTATAATGTAGCCGGTATGCAACATCGTCGCATTCTCAGTATCCGAAATTGCATGCATCTTCCGTTGCGCAATATCGACTTCTGCATACCAAACCTGATACTCATCCGCTCTTTGAACTGCTAAATCCATGCCATCATCGTCCAGACAAAGTACATGGCTTAACTCATTCTCCGGCATTCCAAGCAACACGCGGTCTCTGGCCATCTGCCGGTCTATATCTATCTCATTAACTGTTCTCTCTTCGCTCTCTTCACGTTCTTCTTTCTCTTCTCGCACTTCACAATTCCATGTCATGTCTTCCACATTATAAGCATTCGGATTCCATGCACGGTACAAGGCCTGCGCAGATGCACGCATACCACTGATCATAATCCCCAAAATCAACGGCATGAGTAGGAAGAGACAGATCATTCTTTGCATTTTATTTATACTATACTTTTGTCTCATACTCAGATTCCACCTTATATCCGTACAATTATAATATAAATATTTCAAAAAAAAAAGTCAAAAATTACTTTTTTCTATACATATTCAAGCAAATAACCCCATAAATACGTTGATTTGAACGCAGAATAAGCATTCCCCCGCTTCAAGTGCGTAGAGCACTAAGTGGTGGGTAAGGAGGATGCGAATGTCCGCTTTACCTGGGAGGAAACTTAACACTTATTCGACGACAAAAAGTGCCAGAAGTTTTTTATCTCCTGCCACTTTGTTATATTACATGTGAAATAGCAAAATTGTTATTATATCCAACTAATCATTTGTGCATGAAATCAAGGAACACCTTCAAAAAAGGTTCCTGTGAATTGTTAGTTCTTCACATACTAAGCAAAAAGGGGACTGTTACGGATATGAACTTGGACAGATTATACGTGATATCACTAATGAATACCTGTCTTTTCCAGAAGGTTCCATGTACCCAGTATTATATAAAATGATCGATAATGGCTATATTGTTGATTACAAAAAACAAGTCGGGAAACGAATGACTCGTGTCTATTATCACATTGAATCATCTGGTCAGGATCGACTGGAAGAATTGACACAGAAATACTTAAAAACCACACAAAGTATTCAAAAAAATTACACAAAAAACAAAACTATTAAATTATCATCTTGCTTCTATAATCATTCAAAAATTCTTGTAATATCCCGATATCGATTGATTACACGATAAATTTCTACATATTCATTTCTCACTTTATAGATAATCACGTAATCTTCCCATATCGTATATTTATAGTCCGTTCGAAAACTGACACGTTTAGAAAGGTCTGACCCAATTCCCGGAAACATCTGAATATTTTCAAATTTACCATATATTTCTATTATGGTCTTTGCAGCATATTCTTCATTGTCTTCCGCAATATAATCCCGAATATCCTTCAAATCAGTTACCACAATCGGATTAATTCGTAACTTTAACATTTTATTCTCCCATAAGTGCTTTTAACTCATCCATGTTCAGCCAGCCTTCGCCATCTTTTACTGCATCTTCCGCTTCTTGTAACTTCATCAGAAGTTTTTTTTCTGCACGTTCACGTTCATAATCTTCTATATCCATAACCACAAAACGTCCCCTGCCATTCTTCGTCAAATATACTGGTTCTCCTTTATGGCAATTTTTTAAGACTTCATTATAATTTCTCAAATCAGATACCGGTAAAATATTTGCCATATTCTTTCAACTCCTTTCTACTCGATTTCATATGGTTCTGTTACTTTTATTATACACAAATTGTTGTAAAATTCAACGTAGATTTTTACAGCATTTATTTGTGTTTTTCTTCTATCATTGCCATCCGTACCATTTTTTCAAATGCCTGTGCAAAATGTTCATTATCCTCATCTGTCCGCTTTTTCGGACCTTTGATGTGATTTTTGCTGGAGCTTCGTCTGGCTTTTTTATTTATATGCCGTTCCATC
>CAKREL010000033.1 GCA_934317205.1 uncultured Eubacterium sp. | reverse complement strand
GTGTTTGAACCAACAGCTGTTTTTGCTGTTGGTGAGTTCGCGGAAGCGGTCGGAGATAAGCGGCGCAGCGAAGATAGAAAATCCATCGTGCCTGCATTGGAGTTTTTCCATCTTGTTCCTTAAATGACAAACTTGAATTTACAGAGTCGGCAACAAATCCAGAAATGCCTCCGTCGGTGCATTTATTGGCAATGTCGGATTGACGGATGCTACGATCTGTCGTGCCGGCATCGTTTCTTTCGTTTCAATAATCTCCAAATCCTCATTGCCTTCCCGGACACAATAGTCTGGCACACAGGCAATTCCAAGTCCAATTCTTGCAAAATCAATCAGCAGATCATTACTAGAAAGTTCAATGTCCGGTACAAGTTCCAACTGATGCTGCAAAAACAGATTATGCAGAAATTCGCAGGTGGTACAATGCCGTTCCAGTGTAATCAGCGGATATCCGGAAAGCTCTGCCAGGCGAAGTACTTTTGATTTCATAGGAAAGTAAGTTGGATTAGCTACAAATACGTCCCGAAATTCGCAGACTGTTTTTCGGATATAAGATTGATTTAAGCGAGTGTTCGGCGCATTTGTAATGATCAGATCTACTTTACCCTGTTCCAACAGATCCACGCAGTTCAAAGAGGTTGCGTTTGTAACTTTGATTGGTACATTTGGATACTGCTGATGAAATTTTCGAAAAAATGGAACAAGAAAGTAACGGCAGATTGTATCACTGGCTCCGATGTGAAGCTGTCCCAGACCGAGTCCCTGGCTGTCAAAAAGCTGATTTTCTCCACGACGGATCAGGTTCATTGCAGGTTCAATGTGCTTTAACAGGAGCTGTCCTGCCGGAGTAAGCTGTACTTTTTTAGTGCTGCGGATAAAAAGCGGCTGTCCAAGTTTGCGCTCTAATGTCTTGATAGACTGACTGACAGCAGATTGTGAAATGTAAAGGTGTTTGCTGGCTTCTGAAAAACTTAAGGACTGTGCCACATAAAAAAATACTTTGTAAAGTTCATAATTAATATCCATAGAATTCTCTCCCAGTATATTTTAATTTACAGAAATCTCTTTTTATATTAGTATATAGAGTGTGAAAGCGTATGTCAATTATAAATTAGCGAAACTTATATATAGAATTAAATATATTAATTTTTCTAATTTAAATAAGTACGTTATACTAAGTGTATCATGATAGTACGGAAAAGGTCTGTGCTATTGAAACAAGCTTAAGATGGAGGATCCGATATGAGTAATGTACGCAGAGTTTATGTAGAAAAAAAAGAAGCGTATGCAGTAAAAGCAAAAGAGCTGCAGGAAGAAATCAAGAGCTATCTTGGAATTACTTCCGTCACAGGAGTACGTGTTCTGATCCGTTATGATGTGGAAAACATTTCTGAGGCAACTTATCAGAGAGCACTGGTCAGTGTTTTTTCTGAGCCGCCTGTTGATGATATTTATGAAGAAAATTTTGACCTTAAGGGTGCAAAAGCATTTAGTGTGGAATTTTTACCTGGACAGTTTGACCAGAGAGCAGATTCCGCTGTACAGTGTGTGAAACTTCTGAATGAGAATGAAGAGCCGGTTATCCGCACTGCTACGACATATGTGATTGAGGGGGAAGTGACAGATGAGCAGTTAGAGGCTATCAAACATCACTGCATTAACCCGGTAGATTCCAGAGAGACTGGTTTTGAAAAACCGGAGACGCTGGTTCAGAATTTTGACGAGCCTGCAGATGTTATCGTATTTGATGGTTTCTGTGAGATGCCGGAAGCAGAGTTAAAATCATTATATGAATCTCTGAATCTGGCAATGACATTCAAAGATTTTCAGCATATTCAGAACTATTTTGTGAAGGATGAGCATCGTGATCCGACTATGACAGAAGTTCGTGTGCTTGATACATATTGGTCTGATCACTGCCGTCATACCACATTTTCTACTGAGTTAAAAGATGTGGTATTTGAAGATGGCGATTATCTGGAGCCGATCAAAGCCTCTTATGATAATTACAAAGAGACTTATGCGGAACTTTACAAGGATCGTGATGATAAATTTGTATGCCTGATGGATCTTGCTCTGATGGCAATGAAGAAACTGAAAAAAGAAGGGAAACTGGCTGATCAGGAAGAATCTGATGAAATCAACGCCTGCAGTATTGTTGTTCCACTGGAAGTGGATGGCAAAACAGAAGAGTGGCTCGTAAACTTCAAAAATGAGACACACAATCATCCGACTGAGATTGAGCCGTTTGGTGGTGCAGCAACCTGCCTTGGTGGAGCAATCCGTGATCCGCTGTCCGGTCGTACATATGTTTATCAGGCAATGCGTATTACTGGTGCCGCAGATCCGACAGTTTCCGTAAAAGATACATTAGAAGGAAAACTTCCTCAGAAGAAGATTGTACGTTCGGCAGCGACTGGTTACAGTTCTTATGGTAACCAGATCGGTCTGGCAACTGGCTATGTCAAAGAGGTATATCATCCAAATTATGTGGCAAAACGTATGGAGATCGGTGCAGTTCTGGGTGCAGCTCCGAGACGTGCTGTACAGCGACTGACTTCTGATCCGGGCGATATTATTATCCTGCTTGGCGGTCGTACCGGACGTGACGGTTGTGGTGGAGCAACTGGTTCTTCCAAAGCACATACTACTTCTTCTATCGATACATGTGGTGCTGAGGTTCAGAAAGGTAATCCTCCTACAGAACGTAAAGTTCAGAGATTGTTCCGCAGAGAAGAAGTCAGCCACATCATCAAAAAGTGTAATGACTTTGGTGCTGGTGGCGTGTCTGTTGCTATCGGTGAGCTGGCAGACGGTCTGCGTGTAGAATTAGATAAAGTTCCGAAAAAATATGCCGGTTTGGACGGTACAGAGATTTCTATTTCTGAGTCCCAGGAGCGAATGGCTGTTGTTATCGCACCGGAAAATGTAGATCAGTTCCTTGCATATGCAGCTGAGGAAAACCTGGAGGCTGTTCCGGTTGCTGTTGTTACTGAGGATCCGCGTCTGGTACTGATCTGGAGAGGCAAAGAAATCGTAAATATTTCCCGTGCTTTCCTGAATACAAACGGTGCACATCAGGAAACTGGTGTTCAGGTTGAGATTCCGAGCAGAACCGACAATTATCTGAACAAGATCGCTCTTGACAGCGTAGCCAAAGATCTGGCAAATAATGACGTAAAAGCTGCATGGGTAGATACATTAAAAGACTTAAATGTATGCTCTCAGAAAGGTCTGGTAGAAATGTTTGACGGTTCTATCGGAGCTGGAAGTGTATACATGCCATATGGTGGAAAATATCAGTTGACAGAGACTCAGAGTATGGTTGCAAAAATTCCGGTTATGACAGGAAAATGTGATGCTGTAACAATGATGAGTTATGGTTTTGATCCGTATCTCTCTAGTTGGAGCCCATACCATGGATCCGTTTATTCTGTACTGGAGTCTATTTCAAAAATTGTGGCAGCCGGTGGTGATTACAAGAAGATCCGGTTTACTTTCCAGGAGTATTTCCGCAGAATGAGCGAGGATCCAAAACGTTGGAGCCAGCCATTTGCAGCATTACTTGGCGCATACCAGGCACAGATGAGTTTTGGTTTGCCATCTATCGGTGGAAAAGACTCTATGTCCGGAACTTTCAACGATATCGATGTACCGCCGACATTGGTTTCTTTTGCAGTAGATGTTGCAAAAGAGCAGGATATTGTAACACCTGAGTTAAAGACAGCAGGCGACAAACTGATGTACTTCACTATTGAACATGATGCATATGATCTGCCGGATTATGCACAGGTTATGAAACTGTATGATGCAGTATATAGCCTGATCCAGGATAAGAAACTGAAAGCAGTTTATGCACTTGATGCAAAAGGTCTGGTAGCAGCTGTCAGCAAGATGGCATTTGGTAACAAACTCGGTGTTTCCATTCGTGCATGTCTGAAACCTGAAGATGCATTTGCACCGGGCTTTGGTAACCTGATAGCTGAAGTTGCACCGGAAGATACCGATGCAGTAAAAGCAGCATTAGATGCTGTGGGACTTCGTGCAAATGTTTCTATCGTTGGCTCCGTGCTGGAAGAGCCGGTATTCCGTTACGGTGATGTGGAGATCGCTATGGATGATGCATTATCCGCATGGACAAACACATTGGAAAAAGTATATCCGACCAGAGCAACTACCGATAAAAAAGAGTTGGATGCAAAACTCTATACAACAAAAGAGATATATGTATGTAAAAATAAAATTGCAAAACCGACTGTATTTATTCCGGTATTTCCGGGTACAAACTGTGAGTATGATTCTGCAAAAGCATTTGAGCGTGCAGGTGCAAATGTGGTAACTAAAGTATTCAAAAACCTGAATGCACAGGATATTCGTGATTCTGTAGATGTATTTGCAAAAGCCATCGATCAGGCACAGATTATTATGTTCCCTGGTGGATTTTCCGCAGGTGATGAGCCGGAGGGAAGTGCAAAATTCTTTGCAACTGCATTCCGTAATGCAAAAATCAAAGAAGCCGTTGAAAAACTCTTAAATGAGCGTGATGGACTTTGCCTTGGCATTTGTAATGGTTTCCAGGCACTGATCAAACTTGGTCTGGTTCCTTATGGTGAGATTTGCGAGCAAAAAGCAGATTCTCCGACACTGACTTACAATACCATCGGCCGTCATATTTCCAAGATGGTTTATACAAAAGTAATGTCTAATAAATCTCCGTGGCTGGCACAGGCAGAGGTAGGTAAGATTTATACGAACCCGGCTTCCCATGGTGAAGGTCGATTTGTAGCAAATGATGAGTGGCTCAAGAAACTCTTTGCGAACGGTCAGGTAGCAACTTGCTATGTCAATGAAGCAGGAAATCCGACAATGGATGAAGAGTGGAATGTTAATGGATCTTATATGGCTATCGAGGGTATCACAAGCCCGGATGGACGAGTGCTTGGTAAGATGGCTCATTCAGAGCGTCGTGGCGATGGTGTGGCTATTAACATTTACGGTGAGCAGGATTTAAAAATCTTTGAATCTGGTGTGGCATTCTTCCGCGACTAAGATTTGAGTGTTTTGACACCCAAATCCTATAATATAATAAAATAAGATAAGATAAGATATTAAAAGGGTCTGAGTTCAAATTTCTTTTGCGTTTCATGATTATGCGCTGAGAGAAATGGACTCAGACCCTGTTTATGTAGTGAAACATAATGGATTAAAGTCTGTTATTTTGCAGACAATGATTTCGACATAATCCGACACAATTCGCACCATCAAATTGTTACAATGTCGTGGAAAATAGACAAAAATAGCAGCTTTTTGACAAAATGAGGTGTGGAGATAAATGAAAAATGCAAAGATATTGAGAAAATGCGCTCTATTAGGAATCTGTATTGGCATGCTCCTATGGTGCGGAGGGTGTGGGACTGAACAAGGAGTGTCAAAAGGAAAAGAAGAAACAAAACCGAAGATTATCATTGGCAGTGATAATTATCCGCCGTTTAATTATGAGGATGCAAACGGAAAACCTGCAGGAATAGACGTAGATCTGGCGACCGAGGCTTTTGAACGGTTGGGTTATCAAGCAGTATTTACATATATTGACTGGGAAGCAAAAAAACAGCTGGTAGAGAGTGGTGAGATTGACTGTATCTGGGGAAGTTTTTCTATTGATGGACGGGAAGCACAGTATCACTGGACAACAGCATATATGAATAGTAGTCAGGTAGTGGCTGTCAGTAAAGGCAGCGACATCTACACTTTTGCAGATTTGCAGGGGAAACGCATAGCAGTACAGTCAACGACAAAGCCAGAAGAGCTTTTTGCTTCACATGCGGATCCACGGATTCCGGAACTGGCAGAAGTATTTTCCTTGCAAAACAGGGAATTACTATATCCTTTTTTGAGCAAGGGATACGCAGATGCAATAGTGGCACATAAAACAGCAATCGTACAATGTATGAAGGATTATGATCTGGATTACCGGATTCTGGATGAACCATTGCTTACGGTGGGTCTTGGTGTTGCATTTTCAAAGTATGATGACAGAGGAATAGAAAACGCTTTATCTCAGGTGTTTGAGGAAATGCGTGCAGATGGAACTATGGAAGAAATCCTAAAAAAGTATTTGGAAAATCCAAAGGATTATCTGGAGGTGGATTCCTATGAAAAATAATCATCTGCTGTATCTGCTGGAAGTGATACTTGGAATGATCTTGATGGTGGGTGTATTTCTGATTTCAGTGCGTGTGGATTTGAAAGCGGCCCAACGAACGCTGAGCAGTACTGTCAGTTATATCAAAGAGCAGTGCAATCAGTACGAGAGACTGAATCTTGCTGCTGAGACAAAAAGTATGATGCGCATGATAGAAAGTGTGAATCAGATCAATCATGCATTGACAGACAGTATTTATTATGACAATAAAGAAGAAATCAGCGAAGAAATGCTGGAAGAATGGGGGCGGGACAGCTATGTAACGGGAGCGTTGCTTCTGGACAAGGATGGAACTGTAAAAGTACAGTACAATGATCCTATGGACGGATTGCCGACAGAAGAACTGATGAAACATATAACCTCCATTGCGATACAGGATGCGTTGGTATTTCCAGAGAAAACATATAGTATGCGTTTTGAATGTGAAGATGGTTCTTACGCAGACGTGGCTGTGACTGAAAGGACAGATGGAAAAGGAATTATCGCGGCTTACTATCATACGACACTGGAATATACCAGAGCGTTCCACTTGTCTGTTGATGGACTTCTTTGTGGTTACAATCTGGAACAGAATGGAACGATCGTTGTGAGCAAAGGTACGCAGATCATTGCATCAAATAGTGAAGAACTGATTGGAAAAAGTACCAATGATGTGGAAATTTTGCGCAAGATTAAAGCGGCAACAGAAAGCGATCGGATGATTCATGCAAGAAGTGAAGATGATGCATTCTCTCATGACTATGGTTTGATGGAGCATGCGCGGAATTATTATGTTTATGCATATCTTCCGGAACGTGATGTGTATGACAATACGATTCTAAGTGTCATGTTTTCTATGATTCTGTATCTGATCATATTGGTCATTATCCATATGGTGCGCTGGAAAATGGCACAAAACTATAGAGAAAAACAGTTGAGCATCCAACGGAGGTACAATGAGCGTCTACAGCATAAAAATGAACAACTGAAAGTGGCTGTGGATGAAGCAGACCGCGCAAATGCTGCAAAAACAAGTTTTTTATCTCGAATGAGTCATGATATCCGTACACCACTTAATGGGATTATTGGTTTGCTGGAAATTGGCGAGACACATCCGGATAATGTAAAGCTGTTGCAGGAAAATCAGAAAAAAATGAAAATATCTGCTAACCATTTATTATCACTCATCAATGATATTTTACAGATGAGTAAATTGGAAAGCGGCGAAGTTGTGCTGTCAGAGGAACCGATGAATTTGAAACTGTTATCAGATGAGGTGTTGACCATTGTGGAACAGCGGGCTGCGGAAGCTGGAGTTACACTGGAATATGAAAAAAGTAGCGAACGGGTATTTTTTCAAAATATTTACGGAAGCCCTTTGCATTTGCGTCAGATTTTTTTAAACATCTATGGGAATTGTATCAAATATAATAAGATTGGTGGGAAAGTGGAAACAGGATGCAGATGCCTTGGGGTAGTGAATGACGTTGTGACATATCAGTGGACAATCAAAGATACTGGTGTGGGGATGAGTAAGGATTTTATCAAATATATCTTTGATCCTTTTGCGCAGGAACGAACTGATGCCAGAAGTGTGTATTATGGTTCAGGGCTTGGAATGGCAATTGTCAAAAATCTGGTGGATAAAATGAACGGAACCATTGAAGTGCAAAGTGAGGAAGGCGTAGGTTCTACGTTTGTACTTACGCTGCCATTTAATCTGGCACCGGTGGCAAAGGTGTCGGATGTGACAGAAGAGGAAAAGTGTGCAGGATCAGATACAAATTCGAAACGGATGGAAGGCTGTCATCTGCTTTTGGTGGAGGATAATGCATTAAATGCGGAAATTGCAGAGACATTACTGGAGGATCAGGGAGCACAGATTACGGTAGTGACAGATGGTCAACAGGCAGTAGATTTGTTTGAAAAAGAAGCTCCGGGTACTTTTGATGCAATCTTGATGGATGTGATGATGCCTGTTATGGATGGGCTGACAGCAACGCGAACGATTCGGAAAATGGGGCGCGATGATGCTAAAACAGTGCCGATTATTGCGATGACAGCAAATGCCTATGATGAGGACATTAAACAATGTCTGGATGCTGGAATGAATGCACACTTGGCAAAACCATTGCAAACAAATCGAATGGTGTCAATCATAAGAAAATATTGTAGTTGATGTAAGGAAGAAGCGGAAAAAACAGTCAAAAATCCGCTTCTTTTTTGAAATAAAATGAATGGATATGAACGATTGTGAATATTATATAAAAATAAAAAGTTTTTTTGTGAATTATAATGATTGATTATGACTGATTATGACGATATAATACAGACATAAAAACACGGGAGGTACAAAGATGGTTTACACAGTAACTTTTAATCCTTCACTGGATTATATTGTATCAGTAAATAATTTTCAAATGGGCATGACAAATCGGACATGTGCGGAACAGATGCTTCCGGGTGGCAAGGGAATCAATGTTTCCACTGTACTTTATAATCTGGGGATTGAGACAAAAGCACTTGGTTTTTCCGCAGGTTTTACAGGCAAAGAAATTGAGCGCAGAATGGCAGAGATTGGATTTTCACATGATTTCATTTCCTTGTCGGAAGGATGCTCAAGAATTAATGTGAAATTGAAAGATTTTGATGGAACTGAGATTAATGGTATGGGACCGGATATCAGTCCGGAGAATGTAGAAGAATTAATGAAAAAGCTGGATACTCTGACAGCAGATGATTATCTGGTACTTGCAGGAAGTATTCCGGGAAGTATGCCAAAAATGATCTATCGCGACATTATGGCACGTCTGGAATCAAAAGGTGTTCACTTTGTTGTGGACGCAACCGGAGAACTTTTGATGAACGTATTAGAGTACCATCCATTTTTGATTAAACCTAATAATCATGAACTTGGAGAAATCTTTGGTGTAGAATTAAAAACGCGGGATGATGTACAGCCTTATGCAAAGAAATTGCAGGAGATGGGGGCTAGAAATGTACTGGTTTCCATGGCTGGACAGGGAGCAGTTCTCCTGGATGAGAAAGGTGGATTCCATCAGCTTCCGGCACCGAAAGGAACACTGGTGAACGCAGTTGGCGCAGGGGATTCCATGGTAGCTGGATTCGTAGCAGGATGGATTGAAAAAGAAGATTATGAGCATGCTTTTCGCATGGGAATTTCTGCGGGAAGTGCAAGTGCATTTTCAGAGCTGCTCGCAACAGAAGCTGAAATCCGTCAGGTATATGCTTCCATTGAAGCATAAAAAAGAAAGCAGCTGTATTAAAAAGTCAACAAAAAAGAGAAGAAGTAGCTTTATTAAAAAGTAAATAAAAAAGAGAAGAAGAAAACGTACAAAGTAAAGAGGAAGGGAATGAGAGTATGAGAATTACTGACTTACTCGACAATAGAAGCATTTCGCTTGATGCCGTTTGTGCATCAAAAGCTGATGCGCTCGATCAGGCCGTTGCATTGATGGTAAAAAGCGGCAAGATCAATGATGAGGAAGCATATCGCAAACAGGTTTATTTAAGAGAGGAAGAGAGTACTACTGGTATCGGTGAAGGAATTGCAATTCCGCATGGAAAATGTGATGCAGTTACCAAGCCGGGACTTGCGGCAATGGTGATCAAAGATGGCGTGGATTTTGATTCTCTGGATGATGAGCCGGTGCATCTGCTTTTCCTGATTGCAGCACCGAATACGGAGGATAACGTACATCTGGATGTACTCAGTAAACTTTCTATGCTGCTGATGGATGAAAATTTTGTACAAAATCTGAAAAATGCATCTTCTGTAGAAGAATTTATGAAAATTGTGGATGCGGCAGATGAAGAAAAGCCAGATTTGAACGAACAGTTGGCTGCTCAGACAGAGACAGAAGGTGCTGCCTGCAGGATTATTGCAGTTACATCCTGTCCAACCGGTATTGCACATACTTATATGGCAGCTGAAGGTCTGGAGAAAGCAGCAAAATCTCATAACTGTTCGATCAAGGTAGAAACCAGAGGATCTGGTGGAGCCAAAAATGTGCTGACTGATGAGGAAATCCAAAATGCAGATTGTGTCATCGTTGCAGCTGATGCACAGGTTCCAATGGATCGTTTTAATGGAAAAAAACTGATTGAAGTTCCAGTCTCTGACGGAATCAGCAAAGCAGATCAGCTGGTGGAACGTGCTATCAACGGAGATGCTCCTGTTTACCATAGCAGCAATGCAGGAAGTCAGAGTACAAGCACCAAAGCTTCTGGCGGAATTGGTCACAAATTGTATGTTCATCTGATGAATGGTGTATCTCATATGCTTCCGTTCGTTGTTGGCGGTGGTATCTTGATTGCAATTGCTTTCCTGATTGATGGAATGAATGTAGATATCAATTCATTGTCAGCAGACATGAGAGCAAACTTTGGTACCATCACTCCGGTAGCAGCAGCGTTCAAACAGATCGGTGGAATTGCTTTTGGATTGATGCTTCCGGTTCTGGCAGGATTTATCGCAATGAGTATCGGCGACAGGCCGGCACTTGCAGTTGGTTTCGTTGGTGGTATGATAGCTGCAAATGGAAAATCAGGCTTTTTAGGTGCTTTGGCAGCAGGTTTCCTGGCAGGTCTCATCATCTTATTACTGAAAAAGGTATTTGCAAAATTACCGGATGCATTGGAAAAAATCACGCCGGTATTGCTCTACCCCGTATGCGGAATTCTATTAATTGGATTGGTCATGATGTTTGTTATCGAGCCACCGGTTGGAGCATTAAATACAGCATTAAATACAGCCTTGACGAATATGGGGGCTTCTAGTAAAATATTACTTGGAATTGTATGTGCCGGAATGATGGCGATCGATATGGGTGGTCCATTCAATAAAGCCGCATACGTATTTGGAACTGCAGCAATTGTTGCTGGAAACTATGATATTATGGCAGCAGTTATGATCGGTGGTATGGTACCGCCGTGTGCGATTGCGCTTGCAACTTTACTTTTCAAAAATAAATTTACAAAAGAAGAGCGCAAATCCGGACCTGTCAATTTTGTAATGGGACTTGCATTTATCACGGAAGGTGCAATTCCATATGCAGCATCAGATCCAATCCGTGTTCTGCCGTCTTGCGTGGCTGGTTCAGCTGTAGCAGGTGCGTTATCCATGGCATTTGGATGTACACTGATGGCACCGCATGGTGGAATCTTTGTTGTACCGGTTATGGGAAATGCAGGCATGTATTTGGTAGCACTTGCAGTCGGAACCGTTATTTCCGCCGTTTTACTGGGACTTTTGAAGAAAAAAGTTAATGAATAATAATTGAGAAAAAGGAGAATTTAGCCATGAAAGAATTTAAGTATGTAATCACAGACGCACAGGGAATTCATGCACGTCCAGCTTCTGAGCTGGTAAAAGAACTCAAGGGAGTTGCTTCCGTTGTTAAAATTACAAAAGAAGGTAAAACTGTTGAGGCAAAGAAATTAATGGCTGTTATGAGTCTTGGTATTAAATGTGGACAGGAAATTACTGTAACAGTAGAAGGCGAGGACGAGGATGCTGTAGCTGAGAACCTGGAGAACTTCTTTAAAGCAAATCTGTAAGTTAAAGGTTTTATCAAAGAAATTTTTCAATAGTGTTCGGAATTATCAGGTTATAGTGATAGATATTTTGAGCCAGAGAGGCTGTGTACGGTGGAAAACATCTGGCGTACACAGCTTTTTTATTTGGTAGGAAAGGAAAATTGGTATGAATATATATCAGGGAAAAAGCGTGTTTGGTGGCATTGCTATTGGACATTTATGCGTATATAAAAAAGGAGAGCAGCAGGTAACACGCCAGAAAATTGAAAATGTGGAAGCAGAGGTAACACGTTTTCAGGATGCCAAAGAAGCAGCACAGGCACAGCTGGCAGAACTGTATGACAAGGCTGTCAAAGAAGTTGGAGAGGCAAATGCAGCTATTTTTGAAATGCACCAGATGCTTTTGGAGGATGAAGACTATCAGGACTCTGTAGAAAATATTATACGCACACAAAATGTAAATGCAGAATATGCCACAGCAGTGACAAGTGATCATTTTTCATCGATGTTTGCTGAGATGGATGATGATTATATGAAAGAGCGTGCGGCAGATATTCGCGATATTTCTGAGCGAGTGATTGCAAACTTAAATGGCGAGAACAAGAGCAAAGTTGTAACAGACGAGCCAGTAATTATTCTGGCTGATGATCTGGCTCCGAGTGAAACCGTTCAGCTGGAAAAAGATAAAGTCCTTTCTTTTGTGACAGTGCATGGATCTGTAAATTCTCATACAGCAATTCTTGCCCGCACTATGGGAATTCCGGCGCTTGTAAGCACTGAGATGGAACTGACTGATGATCTGGACGGAAAAGTGGCCGTTGTAGATGGAAATCAAGGTGTGATCTATGTGGATCCGGATGCTGAAACCATGAAAAAAATGGAGGCATTGAAAAAAGAGGAAGAAGAGAAAAAAGAACTTCTTCTGACCTTCAAAAATAAGGAAAGTATCACATTAGATGGTAAAAAAGTGCTGACATATGCAAATATCGGAAATGTGAAAGATCTGGCACTTGTCCTCCAGAATGGCGCAGAAGGTATAGGTCTTTTTCGAAGTGAGTTTTTATATCTGGAAGCTGAGACATATCCGACAGAAGAGGAGCAGTTTGAGGTATATAAAAAAGTTGCTGAAACTATGGCTGGAAAAAGAGTTATCATCCGTACTCTTGACATCGGCGCAGACAAGCAGGCAGATTATTTTGAACTGGACAAAGAAGAAAACCCGGCAATGGGTGTACGTGCCATCCGTATCTGTCTGACACGACCGGAAATATTCAAGACGCAGTTACGCGCACTGTTCCGTGCCAGCGCATTTGGAAATATAGCCATCATGTATCCGATGATCACTTCATTATCAGAGATTGCACAGATTAAGAAAATCGTAGAAGAAGTAAAAGCAGAATTGGATGCCGACAGTGTTCCATATGGTACACCGGAGCAGGGTATTATGATTGAGACTCCTGCAGCAGCAACCATCAGTGATCTGCTGGCAAAAGAAGTTGATTTCTTCAGTATCGGAACCAACGATCTGACGCAGTACACACTGGCTATTGACCGTCAGAATCAGTCATTGGATTCTTTCTTTGATGCGCATCATATAGCAGTACTTCGTATGATTTATCAGACAGTACAAAATGCACATAAAGCTGGCATTTGGTGTGGAATCTGCGGAGAACTTGGTGCCGACAGTGATCTGACAAAACTGTTCCTTGCAATGGGTATTGATGAGTTATCTGTATCTCCAGGGCGTCTGCTGAGTATTCGTCGTTTGATTTGTGAATCAGACAGCAGTGCTGACAAAGAAGAACTTCTGAGAAAGTGGTTGTATCTTTAAATAGTAATTATGAATAAGAAAAAGGGGATTTTTGTTGTATGTTAACAGAAAAAAGGCAAGAGGAAATATTGCGCTTGCTTACCTTGAAAGGCAGCGTGACCGTTCAGGAGCTGAAAGAGCATTTTAAAGCTTCCGAATCTACCATTCGACGAGATTTAAATTCATTGGATGAAAAAGGCGCACTGGTCAAGGTGTTTGGTGGTGCTGTGTTGGCGGAATCAAATCTTGCCACAAAAGATGAGCAGGTTTCACAACGTAAGGGATTGTATCAGGATGAGAAGCAACAAATCGGAAAATATGCGGCATCTCTGATCGAGGCACATGACTTTGTATATCTGGATGCTGGTACAACAACGGCATACATGATTCCGTACATCACCGAAACAACGGCAACTTTCGTGACAAATGCGGTTTCACATGCTCTGGAACTGGCAAAAAAAGGCCTGCATGTCATTATTCTGGGGGGTGAATTAAAAGCGGCTACGGAGGCCATTGTTGGAAATGAAGCATGCATGAATTTGCAGAAATTTAATTTTACAAAATGTTTTATGGGAACCAATGGAGCATCAGCAGCGGTCGGATTTACTACGCCGGAGATCAATGAAGCTAAAATCAAAGAATGTGCAATGACACATAGTTTGAAATCATATGTGCTTTGTGACAGTTCGAAATTTCATCAGGTGAATCCAATCCGGTTCGGAACCTTTGAATCAGCACAGATCATCACGGAAAAAATTCCAGATCTGGTATTAAAACGCTATACAAACATTATCGTGGTATCATAGTATAATGTTGGTGTCAAAAGATGCCTTCGAATTGTTCCGTACTTCGTACTCCCACAATTCTACCCAATATTCGCATATTGTGAAGCTGACGCTCCACTTTTATGCTCATATCGGAGCAGGTCATTAAGCCATAAAACCACTCCTGTGCAGGCACATCGTGGTTTCAGGCTTTTGACCCAGGCATCATATATTATTGGAAAGAAAATGAAGAATCTTGTCAGGACTCTTCATTTTCTTTTTTTGTTTGATAGGAAATTACGATGAATTTCCTATCAAACAAAAGCACTTCGTGCAAACGATGCGCACTCGCACGAGAAGAAATTATTGCTTCGCAAGCGTGCTCGGCGCGGGCAAGAAAGCTGTGCTATTGATGATTTTATTCGCGTAAGTGTGTGATATCACACTTTCTTGTTTGTTATATTAAACACCTTAATTCCTATTGACATAAGGGGAATACTATGATAATATATCCAAGAATTAAGAAACAATAGATAAAAATATAAAACTAAGATAGAAAGTGTGAGGGACTATGAACGTATATTTTGATAATGCGGCAACGACAAAAATGAGCCAGGTTGCATTGGACGCTATGATCCCATGTCTGGAAAACGTATATGCAAATGCATCCAGCCTTCATACTCCTGGACAGAAATCTAAGGAGGTACTGGAGAAGGCAAGAGAGGAGATTGCAGTCTGTATCGGAGCGCAGCCGAATGAGATTTATTTCACTTCTGGTGGAAGTGAGGCAGATAATCAGGCTATCGTTTCAGCAGCAAAGTGGGGCGCACGCAGAAATAAAAAGCACATTATTTCTACAACTTTTGAACACCATGCAGTACTTCATACATTACAGAAACTTGAAAAGGAAGGATATGAAGTAACTTATCTGAATGTGCATGAAAATGGAATAGTTCATTTAGATGAACTTGAAGATGCTATTCGACCAGATACCTGCCTTGTGACAGTAATGTATGCAAATAATGAGATTGGAAGTATTCAGCCAATTGCAGAAATAGGTGCTATCTGCAAAGAGAAAGGTGTATATTTCCACACAGATGCTGTACAGGCTGTAGGACACCTCCCAATTAATGTAAAAGAGCAGAATATTGACATGATGTCTGCATCCGCGCATAAATTCCATGGACCAAAAGGCGTAGGTTTCCTGTATGCAAGAAAAGGAATTCTTCTTTCTAATATTATTGAAGGTGGTGCACAGGAGCGCGGTAAACGTGCCGGCACAGAAAACATCCCTGCTATTGTAGGTATGGCAGCTGCTTTAAAAGATGTTCTGGCACATCAGAAAGAAAATGCAGAAAAAATGACAGCATTGCGTGATCGTTTGATTGAAGGATTGCTCACTATTCCACATTCTAAATTAAATGGAGACCGCACAAAACGACTTCCGGGTAACGTAAATTTCTGTTTTGAAGGTATTGAGGGGGAATCTTTATTGCTCATGCTTGACATGAAAGGGATTGCAGCATCCTCTGGTTCTGCATGTACATCAGGTTCTTTAGATCCGTCTCATGTTCTTCTTGCAATTGGATTACCGCACGAAGTAGCACATGGCTCACTTCGATTATCTTTATCTGAGTACAACACACAGGAAGAAGTGGATTATGTATTAGAAGAATTACCAAAGATTGTAACATATTTAAGAAATATGTCACCAGTTTGGGATGAATTGGAAAAAGGAGAGAAAAAACATGTTATATAGCGAAAAAGTAATGGATCATTTTCAGAATCCAAGAAATGTAGGCAAAATGGAAGATGCTGACGGAGTCGGAGAAGTAGGAAACGCAAAATGTGGCGATATCATGAGAATGTATATTAAAGTCAATCCAGATGATCAGACAATTTCAGATGTAAAATTTAACACATTCGGATGTGGTTCTGCCATTGCAACAAGCTCCATGGCTACTGAAATGATCAAAGGAAAAAAGATTGATGAAGCGTTGGAATTGTCCAATCGTGCAGTAGTAGAGGCACTTGATGGACTTCCACCAGCCAAAATCCACTGTTCCGTACTTGCTGAAGAAGCAGTAAAAGCAGCAGTAAAAGATTACTATGATAAACATGGCATTGCGTACGATCATGAGAAATTTCAGTCTGTAGACTGTGCACACTGTCATGAATAATAAAAATTCTTAAATGATAAATACTTGTGAGCGAAAGAAAAGCGTCCGTTGTAAGGACGCTTTTCTTTATAGTTTGTGTTATGAGAATTGTCCGGTTGGAGAGCAGGTTAAAGTTACGGTTCTAGTTATAGTCTGAATAATATGCCCACCACTATATAGTTCTCCAGTAGCTTTCGCGATTGCCTTATTTCCGCTTTTGCTGGCTTTTTTATTTCCAACAGACCACGAACTATCATAAGTGGCGGTTTTACAAGAAGCAGAAATGCATGTAGCACTTCCATTTCCATAAGTAAAAGTACCAGTTACTGATACACTCCATAATTTTAGATTGTCTGCACTATAGCAATAACTGGTTTTTGTCTTTGTTACAGTAGAGGAAATAAAAGAAGAATCAGACGCAGGCTGGTCTTCAATTATTGTAATAATATAATTGCCATTTGGTAAATATTCTATTTCAGGTGAGGCAGCATTTCCTTTTATAGGGATACAAAATACAAACATAAAAATAAGCAAGACAGATAATATTTTTTTACACATAGATTAATGTTCTCCTTTATTATTCGATTACATCTACCCAGTGAACATTTATCCTATTTATATTATGTACATAAAGCTGATAGTTATTATAAGCTTTCGTAGAACTTAAATATACAATAATCATCGCGATGAATAAGATAAATATGGATATGTTTTTTATGACCTTCGTTTTACGAATTTGTTTATATAACAAATTCGGATCTGTTGAATTGAGATATTCAGAAAAAATATCTTCAGGTCGTCCAAACTCTGCATACAGATCTTCAAGAGTCAGCTTTCTGTCTACTGGATAGAAAACATAAATGTTATAAGATTCAATATAGGATTTCTCCCGTTTCGTAATTATCGGAAAGTATGATTTTATCTGATGCATATATATTTTACAAATTTTTCTATTGTGTCTTAAGGTATCTTTTTCCAAAAATGTTCATCTCCTAAACCATAAAAAGTATTATCATTCGTCTTTTCTGTTATGTTTGTTAAAACCTGTTGTTTGACGTTATGCCAATACCAGATATTAACAGAAAAAACGGCAGCCAGAGCAATCGGAACAGAAATACAACAGGCGTATATGACCTGTTTCCATTTGCGAAGCGATAAGAGTTGTTTTAAATCTTCTTCGTCCTGTTCTTTTAAATAGTATTGGACTGCATTTGTCGGAGTACCGAACACTTTATATACATCATCCATTGTACTGTCTGGAAAATTAGACAGATATGCATGCAGATCTTTTTGCATACCGGCAAGAAAAGCTTTTCCACTTTTTGTTTTTGGGAGAAGCAACCGAACCTGCCGGATATAGGTTCCCTCTATATTACGGTGTGTTTTATTATGCGATACCATGGTTTTTATTTTCTTTTGTATTTTCATTAAATGATAAAAGCACATCATGGATCGCCATATGTTCCCGGATCAGATCGTTAAGGTATGCCCGACCATCCGGCTCGATACGCAGCATAACTCTAACTTTGCTCTTTTCCAAAATGTCGTAACTGGAAATATATCCTTTTTCTTTCAGTTTGAAAATATGTGCGTAAAGCGTAGTATATGCAATATCTATGATTCCGTTGGAATCTTCTTTGAGTACTTTTTGAATATCATATGAATAGCGATCCTTTTTCGCTAATTCAAGCAATACCAATAACTCAACGGAACCGGTGACAATTTTTTTGGGATTCATCATTCTTTTACTCCTTTCTTAAGATTTAGTTTTATTATAAGCGATATGTCTTCTGAATGACAATCTTTTTACAAAAAATCTGGGGGCTTGTCGACAAACGGATGTCTTATTTCGATGAAGATGGAGCCGATATCAGCAAGGCACTACTTGCCAAAATATATGAATTTAAAAGAGTACCCAATTTAAAAATATTACCAAAATGGGAATATTGCTATTGACATAAGAAAAAACGAATAATATAATGAATTTGCGAACAAATCAAATAAGGAAGTATGAGAAAAAGACCGGCTGCGAAAGGGATAATTTTACGGCACGGTCTTTTTCTCTGCTCAAATAAAATATTAATTATTTCTGCTTCATACACAGGGGATGATGAAGCAGGTGGATTAAATCCAACTTCATTATAACATTGTTCTCAGAACTATGGCAAGATGTTCCATCTTGGGATTACCGGGAAAAAAGGGGAACAACGGATTATTTACGGAGAGTATTTCGTGACGAAAATCAAAAAGTTTTACTTATAATTTACAGTATTGTGCTTTGCTTTTTACGGCAGCGTGTTACGATTCCAATATCAAAAGAAAAAAGTTTTTGAGATTGGAAAAGAGGACATGACATGATGGAAAAGATTTATGCATTTTCAAATAAAGTAGGAAAAAGCACAGAAAATTCAGGCAGCTATTTATATCTATTTTTGCGTACACTAGTTGTAGCAGTCATATCATTGGCAGCAGCTTCGATTTTGAATCTGTTTGTCACAATTCCGTGGATGACACATCTCACATTTTTAGTACTGGTCTGCGGTTGGGTCACACTTGGTTACGGCTTTTTTGGTGGCATTTTGACATTGATGCGGCGCTAAAGATGCCAAAGATATAATAGAGTGCAAGCATCATCAAAAATATAAAAATGGCATAACCAAGCAGATAACCAGGATTTCCCATCTGTTTAGCAAGAAATTCCAATGGTGTATTTGCTGGTGGTTTGTTGATAAACATGTAGTTACTGTCATATTTTTTGTTAAAAATATATACGGGTGGAACAATACAGCAAAGCAGCAACACTGGTTGCCAGATGTGGTGTATTTTTGGACATATATTTCTGTTGACGAAGAGTAACCATGGGTAAAGAATGATCAGTGCATGATATATAAAGCCGTGAATTGTCATGTAATGAAAAGCTGGGTATATATTCCATACGGGAAACAAAATGCCAAGCACGGCACCTGGCATAAAAAGGCACAGCGTGATTTCTGCCAGTGAGTTCCATTTTCCTGTGCGCAATGTTCGCATCTGCAAGAACAGATAGAAAAAAGCTGCCAGATCGCAGAGATGAAAAGGCAGCATTCTGGCATTCATATGACCGGTAACGGTTAAAATGGCATCCTGCGCAAAAGTACAACATAATGCCAGAAGAACAGAAATGTTCAGCATTTGCAGCTGCTTTGCTCTGGTAAGGAGCAGATATAACTTACACAGGAGAAAAATAGCGATGGCAATTCCAACGAGCCAGATGAAATGAGTGTATCCAAAAAGAGGAAAGCCACAATTCTCAGGCAAAGCATCCTGATAAGTAAAAAAATAAATATACATAAAAAGAACCTTCATTTCATAAATATACAAAGCGAATGGAGACACGATGTCTGCAAGCTTTTATGTACTTTATGAAAAGGGTTCTTTTTTTGTTTTTGTAAATGCATTTATATTTATGTTATAAATTGTGATTAGTCTGATAAGCTTTTAATCGTTTTAACATCGTTTTCAGCACATCTTCAGATGCTGCAAATGAAAAGCGGATGCAGACACAGTCTTCTTCACCATAAGCAATACCTGGAACACCGGCAATTTTGACTTTGTCTAACAAATCATTGCAGAGTGTTTCACTGTCCATATCAGTGTCAAATTTCACCCAGGCATAAAATGCTCCGGCCGGTGTCATAAGTTCAACACCAGGAATTTCACGGATCCCTTCAACAAGAAGATTTTTGCGATGTTCATAGGCCTGACGCATTAGCTCGGTTTCTTTCACACAGTCTAGTGCTGTGAGAGCACCGCGCTGCAAGAATCCACTTGTGCAGCTGATGGAGTGTTGAAATAATTTCAGTATTACCCGATAAAGTTCCGGATTGCAGGCAAGATACCCAAGACGCCATCCCGTCATGGCGCTGCACTTGGAAAAACCATTGACAATAACAACACGATTGAATAATTCCGGAATAGAAGCTAAACTTACTATCTTATTTTGGTCATAGACAATTTTTTCATAAATTTCATCTGATAAGACATAAATATCCGGGTGTTTGCGTAAAAAGATGGTGAGAGCCTGAATATCATTTTCTGTCAGAATCTGTCCGGTCGGGTTGTTTGGATAGTTGATGATCAGAAGTTTTGTTTTATCGGATACGGCTGCTTCCAGCGCTTCTTCTGTGATACGGTATTTTTCTTCGTATTTTAAGTGAACAGCGACTGGTTTCCCACCACTTGCTTCTATAATGGACGGATATGACACCCAGCCTGGCGTAAGCCAGATCGCTTCATCTCCTGGATTGATCAGAGAACGGATTGTCAGGTACACAGCATATTTTGCCCCGGGAGTGATCAGAATATTCTCGGGTTGAAAAGGTGCATTATTTTCTTCCAGCAGTTTGCGTGCAATGCGAGCACGCAGGTCAGCGTCTCCGCGGCTGTCAGAGTAGTGTGTATGTCCGGCGGCAAGTTCAGCTGCAACAGTATCACAGATGGCTTTCGGAGTCGGGAAATCCGGCTCACCTCCGGTCAGGTTTAATATCTCTGGATCAGTTTTTTGTAATTCTTTTGTTTTTGACAGCAAAGTAACAGATTTTGATGGTTCTACGTTGCTGATTTGACTGTTAAATTCCATAAATTCAATTCCTCCAAAATACGGAAAACTATGTTGGTTTACCTTTTTAATGTGTAAAAGCGTATTTTCTTGTATTTTACTCCAATTCTGACATAATAACAATCAGAAAGGTAAGAATTCTCTGGATTTTTTTATAAAAAACGCTATAATGAATACCATATGGAAAAAATATGAGAAAAATGAGGATTGTAAAAATGGATAAAATTGGTTATATGGGTATCCCAGGGAGTTTTTCAGAAGTGGCAGCTGACAAGCTGCTTGCTGAAGTAGGCATGACAGAAGTGGAACTTGTGCCATTAATATGTGCGAAAAATATCCTGGAAGCAATGCAGAAAGGAGAAATTCAATACGGTGTACTTGGAGTAGAAAATTCCACAGCAGGTCCGGTAGGAGAGTTTGTACATGCTTTTGAAAATATTTCCTATGAAAAGCTTGGCGTATATGTATTACCGATTCATCACTGTTTGTTCAAAAAACCAGGTGTAGCTACTGCTGCATTACAGGAAGTGGCATCGCATCCGCAGGCATTACGTCAGACGGTCAATACACGAAAGCAGAAATTCCCGACACTGACAGAGCATGAGATTGAAGATACTGCAATTGGTGCAGAATGGCTGGCAAAAGGAATATTGCCTGAGACGGCAGCGACGATCTGTAGTGCTCGTGCAGGAGAAATGTGGAATTTGGAAATGATCGCAGAAAATATTGAGGATAGTTCTGAGAACCGTACCACATTCTGGCTGCTGAAGCTTGTATAACTGAAAGTAAGAAAGAAAATTACAGTTTGCTAGATGGTGCAAAATGTGCGAATTGCGTGAAAAGTAGATAAAATATGAATAAAATGTCGAACTTCAAAAAAAAGAGAAAAAACTTGTTGACTTTCTGTCTGATATAGGTGTATACTAACGAAGTCGACAGGGAACGGAACAGTTCACTGGTCTGAAAAATGGGATCTTAGCTCAGCTGGGAGAGCATCTGCCTTACAAGCAGAGGGTCACAGGTTCGAGCCCTGTAG
>CAKREL010000032.1 GCA_934317205.1 uncultured Eubacterium sp. | reverse complement strand
GTATCCATCAGAAATCCCGCTGATGCCATGTCTGTCGGACAATCATAATCTTCCAGAACTGTCAGACCGGAAAATGCGAAAGCCTGCTGCACACTTTTCCAAAATATAGACAGATTATCGGAATAAATGCTGATACGGATGATCACCGCCCCTTCCGCTTTTGATTGACGCGCCAGATACCAATTTACCGCGGTTGTCTTTCCATATCCCATGGGAGCTGTCACTGTCGTCAATGCACAATGGGCAATGGGGCGAAGAGATTCCTGCAGCCGTTCCGATATATAAATTGTATTCAGATTATTTTTTCCTTTTGACATTTTCTCTGCCTCTCCTCAAAACATGCTTATTTTTTATTTTATCATTTTCCTTCTCACAAAAAAACATCGAAATTTTATTTTTTCACTACACCTGTTTTCGGAGCATTCTCAACATTACTTCTACCAGAAACCTGTTTGATAGATACGCTAATCTTCTTTCTTTTTTGTAAAATTTCAACAAATATCTTTCCTTCTCTTTGTTAATAACTCGTATTGACTCACTGGTCAGTAAATATTATTATATGAATATAAACCGAACGTTTGGTAATTATTTATTTTACACCACTCTAACATGAGGAGGAACGATATATGTTAAAAATTGATCTTGAAAATCATTTCTATGATCAATGCGTAATTAATGCTCTGGCAGAACGAACAGAACCACCATATTGCACGTCTGATCATAGTAGCATCCAATGGACAGATTTAATCGATATGCCACAGGAAAAATTATTACCACTCCTGCTTGACGTAGGGGAAACGCGTAAAAAAAAGATGGAAAAAAACGGAATTACAACAGCTGTCATCAGCTGTTCTCCAGGGCCAGAACAATTAGATCTTCCGCAAAGCATTGACGTTTGTCGAAAAACAAATAAAGCATTATACGAGTTGACAAAACATTATCCTGGCTTGTATCTTGGAAGTGCAATTTTACCAGTAAATGACCCTCAGGAAGCATGTAAGGAACTGGAAAAATGCGTAAAAGAATATGGATTTGTAGCATGGCATACACACTCAAATTATGGAAAACATTCACCAGATGAAGAACTGTATCGTCCAATTTTCGAAAAAGCTGCGGAACTGGGTATTTATGTTTATATCCATCCACAACTTCCAGATGATGACAAAATCGGAATGTATGGATTTACTCTGGCAGGTCCGGGACTTGGTTTTACAATCGATACGATTACAACATTGACCAAAATGGTCGTTTCCGGTCTGTTCGATGAAATTCCAGATTTGAAAGTTGTACTAGGACATCTGGGTGAGGCAATTCCATTTTTATTGGATCGTATGGATAACCGTCTCACTTTTATTCCAAATTCCAAAATCAAATCCAAACAAACGCTACGATATTATTTTGAGCACAACATTCTGGTAACGACAAGCGGAAATATGTCACCAGAAGCTTTCCAATGTACTAAAAGTGTTCTTGGGGCAGACCATATTTGTTTTGGTAGTGATTATCCCTATGAAGATATTGATCTCATGACTAAATTTTTGGATGAAGTTCCTATGTCTCAAGAAGAACGGGAGACTATTTTCTTTAAAAATGCAATCAACAAATTACATATAATAAGACCCTAACATAAGAAGAATGAGGAGGTCGCTATGAAAAAACGAATTATGGGAGTATTATTGGCTGCAATTTGTGCCATCGGACTTATTGGATGTGGAAATACAAATAACAGTGGCACATCCACAAAAAAAGAAGATACTACAAAAGCATCTTATATCGTCCGAATCGGAATGCCAACAGCCGGAAAGCATTTTCAAAATTTTACAGCTGAACAATATAAGGAAACAATTGAAAAAGCAACAAATGGTGATATTATCGTTGAAATTTATCCAAGCAGCCAGCTCGGAACAGCAACACAAATGATTCAGGGTGTACAGGATGGCAGTATTGAAGGTGTTATGATTCCATCATCTTATTTTTGTTCCTTTGCACCGGCATCCGCAGTTACAGATATTCCATTTTTCTTTGAAGATAGTCAGCAAATTTTTGATATTTTGAACACACCAGATAATCCATTAAATGTCTATCTGGAAAAATATGGATTTAAGGTAGCTGCCTGGTTCAAAAATACCCCTCGTTATATTTTATCACAGAAAAAATATGAAAGCATTGCTGACATGAAAAACCAGAAAATCTGGTGTCTGCCAAGCCGCACACTCCAAAAAGAACTGAATGCATATGCTGCATCTCCACAGACACTGGATCCATCTGATATCTCTGTTTCATTGGAAAATGGGACTGTAGATGGGGTAGAAACAGACGTACTATTTATGAACTCCACAGGTCTTGGAGCATCTGCAAAATACTTAAATAAGATTCCGAATACGCCGATGACAAATCTATTCTGCTTTGGAAAGGACTGGTTTGACAAGCTTCCGAAGGACTATCAGGAACTGTTGATAAATACTGCAAATGATATCATCCGTACTCAGGAAATTCCTTATGTTGAAAAACAGTATAATGGAAGTTTACAGGCATTACAGGATCTTGGTGTTGAAATAGTTGAGCCGAATGATGCATTAATTACTGAATTAAAAGAAAAATCAGAGTCAGTAACAGATAGTTTCATAAATGAAAGCGAAGAAAACAGCGAAATCTACCATGAACTTTCTGAAATGATTTTGAATTATACTAAATAGTTTTTTAAAACAGTAGAGGAGAAAAGACTATGGAAAAAATTGGATCATTTTTTATGAAGTTGAATCATATTGCACTCACCATTTGTGGTATTTTTATCGCTCTGGCAGGCGTGTTGGCATCTGTAAATGCCATTTTGAGATTTACCAGAGGTGCAGGATTTGCTTTTTCTGACGAAATGTGCGTATATTTGATTGCACTGATGATATTTATAGCAATGGGGTATCTTGAATATACTGATAATCATCTAACCATCGATATATTTAATACAACGGTCAAAAATCCTGTCATAAAAAAAATCGTACTTTATATCCGCGGAATCATCACCCTGATTTTTGATGGCATGTTGATTCGATACGGTCTGATTGTAACCAGTGCCGCTTATCGCTATGGTTCTGTAACAAATGTGATGCAAATTCCGAGATTTTACATTTATGGAATTGTAACCGCAAGTATGATTCTTGCATTTGCAAGCTGGATCGTATTACTGGTCTGCCGGAAAGGAGAGTTTGAACAATGTTAGCACAGATTTTAATCCCTGTTGTTGTAATTTTACTTATCCTAGTTGCTCTGAACTGTCCAATCTGGGTAGCTATTTTTGGTGCAACACTTTATCTTCAGATATTTGTAAATCACATGAACCTGACCAACCTGTTTACCGGAATTTTTGAGGCCTGTACAAAAACCTCACTGCTGGCAGTTCCATACTTTATTCTTGCCGGAAGTATCATTGCATCCAGCTCTCTCGGAACAAGGCTGATTAATATTTTTATCGCTCTGTTAAGAAATATCCGTGGCGGTCTTGCCATCGCCTGTCTTGTGGCAAATGCAATCTTTGGTGCCATCTCAGGATCTGCACCGGCAGCTACGGCAACATTTGGTAAAGTCGTTTATGAACCGTTAAAAGAAGCACATGGAAAAAAGCTTTCTCTAGGACTGATTACATCTTCCGGAGCACTTAGTACTGTAATTCCGCCAAGCATCACCCTTATCATTTTTGGTGTTGCAACAGAAACATCTATCAGCCGCCTGTTTATTTGCGGATTCCTTCCTGGAATCGTACTGGTTGCCATTGTTGCTGTGTATCTGTTTATTGTATGCAAAGAAAATGCATTTGCTACTTCCGCAGTAAACGATAACCGCGAAGATGATATTCAGAATCTCACAATAAAGAAAGCATTTAAAGAAGGTATCCTTGTACTGCTGCTTCCAGTTATTGTACTTGGCGGTATTTATTCTGGTCTTTGTACCCCAACAGAATCGGGGGCAATTGCCGCTTTATATTCATTTATTGTAGCATTTTTCGTATATAAAGATTTAAAGCCTTCAAATCTGATGGGAATTTTCAAAGATTCTGCCAAAACAACTGCTCAGATTTTTATTTTAATTGCAGTCAGCACTGCTTTTGCTCAGGCAGCAACGATTGCCCAACTTCCACTTCTGATCCAGGGTATGTTCTCCGGAGTTGGAAAAATTGGTTTTCTGCTCATTTTAAATATCGTATTGTTAATTGTTGGATGTTTCTTTGACAGCAGCGCAGCCATTCTTATTTTTGCACCGATGTTACTTGGCACTGCAGTTTCACTCGGAATCAGTCCACTACAATTAGGCATCATTTTTACTGTGAATCTTTCAATCGGAATGTTTACTCCACCATTTGGTTTAAACATTTTTGTATCACAGAGTGTACTGAAAGTTAGCATGAGCGATGTTGCTAAATCTGTACTTCCTTTTATCGGACTATATGTCCTTGGATTATTCCTAATTACTTATATCCCACAGATTTCACTGATTCTCCCTCAGTTACTGGGACAATGATATATAGGATAGGTTTTAATGACTCTGGCGGTTATACTGCCAGAGTCTGATAAATTTCAGGCTATTTCTTCATAATATCACGATTTCATCAATCAATACTTTCGCTATTTGCCATAACCGTACAAACACATTTCTGACTCTCTTTCGCTCATTGTCTCATATACTTTTTTAATAAATTTCCCATTTTTGTTCCCTTCGTATTCTTGACAGTCTCGCTGAAAACCTATAAACTGATACGTACAATTATATTTAGTGTTAATTATGTACGCTCTCACTTAAACAACTTATAAAAGTACATATATGAATAAAGGGGGCTCTATTTTGGAAACAGACAAAAAAGCAGTAATTGTAAAAGTAGCCAGAGATGTTTTCATGGAAAAAGGATATAAAGAAACAAAAATAACTGACATTGCCAAAGCAGCCGGTGTTTCACCCGCAACTATTTATCTGTATTTTGATGGAAAAAAAGATTTATTTGATTCACTTGGTATTCCAGAAGTAAAAAATCTCCATCCTGAACTGGATAATAAAAGAAATACTATTTTACGGGCAGCTTTACTATTATTTGGAGAAAAGGGATTTGACGGAACTTCCATGGATATGATTGCCAGACAAATTGGCTATTCCAAAGCCACATTATATCAGTACTTTGAAAATAAAGAAGAACTGTTCTCTGCCGTCATGAAAGATACTCCGTTTCATTTTAATTTTACAACAATTAAGCCAGAAATTGACAATTGTAATTTGAAGTCTGCCATTGAAAAAATTGGCATTGCATATATGTCCATTTTTGACACACCAGAACGAATTGCATTTACAAGAACAATTATCCGAGATTCTAATAAACATCCTGAAATCAGTAACATGTACCATAAAAATGGTATCGGTTATGTAGCACAATGTGTGGCAGATTGTCTGGAAAAATTTAAACTTCAGCTGCGACCTGACATTGATTTATATCTGGCAGCAAAAACATATGTCGGCTCATTATTTGCATTTGCAGTCCAATATAAAATTATTATCGGCGTTGACCGTCAATATACTGATGAGGAAATTGTAAAACTATCCAGTGATATTTTTATCCGTGGTATATCAACCATAGAATAGATAAAACACATATATCCTTAAGTTTTACTTAATGTATTGCACAGATACATTCGTTTTACTTTTTTTATTTTATATCATATAATGAAATCATCAAAAGCGCAGGGGAAAATAAAAGAACGACTGCCGCAAAAAACGGTCAGTCGTTCTTAAAAATACAGTTATTCTATCTGATGATTGGCACAATTGCATGAATGCTTGCCTGGTCTACGGTAATCGTTGTTACTGTATCCGGTCTCTGTGTCGCCTGTGCATCAATACCATAAAGGATCAATGCGAGTTCATGTCCTTCGTCCAGAACGTGATCAGTCGGAACCATATCAATCTCATAATGATAAGATACACCCGGTTTGATCTCTTCCTTTTTCCAGATGCAGGATCTGTTCTGTGCATTTATCCATCCGCGGGAAATCACCTTATATTTTGAAGGTTCTGCCTCAAGACCAAAGGAATATGTTCCGTCTGGATGTTTGATCTCTTCTGCGGTAATACGCTTTGCTTCCCCCAGATCAACCAGCATAGCACTCAGGATAGCTGTTTCCCGATCGATTGCAGCATCGAAGGATACTTTTACTGTACCGGAGATTCTGATATTCTCCCCTGCCTCTTTTGTATGAGCAGATGTTCCTTTTTCAGCAAACGGATCCCAGATATATTTTATACGGTTTTTGTACTCAGCGTCCTCATTTAATACAAGTTCATCAAGCCATTCCCCAAGATTATCTGCTGATCTGTCATAAACAGTGCTGGAAAGATCATCCACGATCACGCCTTCACCTGTTTCACTGATTGGGAATGTCTCTGCCTCCCATCCTTTCGGTGGAAATGTATCAGATGCCATCCATACGGACTGGTCACTGCCGCTCTCTACCAGAACTGCAGGCTCTTTCTCAATACCATTATCTACCCCTTTCAGATAATGCTCCAGCCAGCGATACATAATATCAAGCATATTGGAATCTTTTAATGTGTGGATATAAACATGCTCACCCTGATGCAACATCATCTTTGCAGGAATTCCCTGTTTCTCCAGTGCCTCAAAGAACGGAATACACTGATTTGTCTTTACATTCCAGTCATTGATTCCGTGAACAATAAAAACAGATGCTTTGATTTTATCAACCAGATTCAGGTAATTGCGTTCATCCCAGAAACGGTTATAATTTCCGCTTGCACGATCCTGTGCCTGGATCATTTCTTCCTGAGCTTTTGCATATGCTTCTTTGATACTTTCATAATCTTCTGGATCTTTTGCACGGCTGAAACAGTATTTTGCAAGAATATTCACGTCATCTCCCTGCCAGCCAATAGCCGGAAGATTCAATCCTCCTGTACGATAATATGCATACCAGTTGGAAATGGCTGCTTCCGGAATAATTGTTTTAAGCCCTTCTACTCCTGTTGCAGCTACACCGATACACATGGTACCAAGATAGGATTTTGCTGTCATTGCCACGCTTCCTGTACACCAGGATGCCAAAATTTCAATATTGTCTGTCTTGTTAGTAAATGCGCGGCATCTGCCATTCAGCCAGTCAATAACAGATTTGAATGCAAGTACTTCTTCTCTGGATCCGGTCAGTGTAAATCCTTCTGAATCACGGGTTCCGAGACCACCACAAAGAACAGTCGCATAGCCTCTTTCATTGAAATATTCATATGCTTCGCATACACATTCAAATTCCGGTTCTGCGTCAATTGGAGCATGCTCTACACACCCCATCGTCGGACGTTCCTCAAATGCAGCGGATGTAATTTTTTTCTCATAAGCCTCATAATCGAAGCAGATATCTTCTTCTTTGATATCCTGTGCCGGAAAAGCTTTCACTTCACAATCTACATTGTGCGGCACATACCAGTCTTCGTTACATGTCAGCATATATGGATTTGCAACATAAATTGCCGGAACTTTCTTGCCTTCCTCTACTTCTTTCGGAAGTCTGAGATATACGGCAATGAGATCTTTTTTTCCATCACCATCGGTATCTACCGGTGTTTCAACATATACTTTTTCTATGATATAAGGTTTTTGATTCATATTATTTATCTGTTTCCTTTGCTTTTCTTTTTTTCAAAAATTTCATCCAGATACATACGAAAACAACACCTAAAACAAGCATTGCGATCAGGAATCCAAAATACTGTCTGTATCCTGTTACGCCCGGATGACCATCGATCAGTGATCCTGCTAACAGAGAGCAGAAGATTTCCGGAAGGAATCCGATGGTTGAAATAATACCTGCAGCTGTACCAGAGTATTTCTCCGGAATAGCACCTTCATCCATCATTGCCCATGTCATTGCGTAGTTTACGTTATAGAAAATGTAAATTACAATAAACAGAATTGTAAATGCAATGATACTTCCTGCATTTGTCGGAAGGAGTACGATTCCCAGAGTACCTGCAGCCATAACGATAAAGGAGATCAGTAACATTCTTCCTGTACCTACTTTATCTGTGATGAAACCACCACCAACATTACCAAACAGAGAGAACCATCTCTTCATTGCTGCAAGTGTAGCTGCGAATGTTACAGTTGCGCCAAGGATACTTGTTGCATATGGTGTGAAGTAGTAAAGAGACAGTGTAAATACATAGTTGCAGAATGTAACAAATGCGATGATCCAAACTGCCGGAAGTTTCAGAACCTCTCCAATTCCTTTGAAAGAAATTCTCTCGCTGGCTTCCATTTTCTGATCTTTTACTGTAAAGAATGCAAGAATACCCATTACAATTGTCAGTACAGAATAGAAAATAATAACATATCTCATACCCTGTGCCTGGTTTTCCATTTTTCCAGCACCAATTCTGAATGCAGCAACAGCAGCGATTGCCATCAGAGCAGCAGCGATACCTCTTCCACCTTCAAAGAAACCGAACGCTTTTCCCTGATCTCCGGAATCTGAAAGGATACGAACTGCTTTTACACAAGCCGGCCAGAATGCAAACAAAGAACTGATTCCCCAGAATGCATACAGACATACAAGTGCTTTAAAGCCAAGTGGAAGCAGATGTAAGAATCCACCGAGACCTGTTCCGATCAAAGATACTGTCAGGATAATTCGTGTGGAAATACGGTCAGCTACGACACCACCAAATAAGTAAGAAATCATTCCGAAAACTCCAAGTACGCTTCCGAAAACACCCATCTGTGTATTAGTCAGGTGGTAAGTTTCCAGATAAACATCATAGTAGTCAAAACGGAAATACGGTAATCCATAGATAATTGCACCTCCAAAAGCAACAATCAGGATTGCCAGAAAGTTTTTGGACATTTTTTCGCCCAAGCCAATTTTTGCAAGTAACTTGTTCATAATTCTTCTCCTTTTTGTTTATTTTTAGAACAGTTTATATACTTCGGAAAATTTATTCCGTAAGTAATCAATATAATAAGTGGATGAAAAAGTTCCGCGGCAGACATTTTCCATCAGTTCCCGCCCAGAATAAACTGCGCCATAGCGATACATATTCTGTGTAAGCCATTCATTGATCTTATCAAATGACTGCTGCTGCATTAGTTGATCCAGATCTCCAATTTCCTGTGACATGACTGCTGCCATCTGTGCAGCTGTAACATTTGCCATAAAATATGATGGAAAAAAACCAACATAGCCAGCTGCCCAGTGGATATCCTGCAGCACGCCTTCCCCATCATGCTCCGGTCGGATACCAAGATATTCTTCATATTTGCTGCTCCATGCATCTGGCAGATCATCGATATCCAACGCACCACTGATCAGATCCTTTTCCAATTCATATCGGATAATGATATGAAGCAGATAGGTCAGCTCATCTGCTTCCAGCCGGATCAGAGACGGTTGTGCATGATTGACCGCCTCAAATAAATCCTGCGGTGTATATGTTTTCAACTGCGGAAGGATGTCTGTAAGTGGCTCATAAATGTATTGCCAGAACCCCTTGCTCCGTCCGATGATATTTTCGTAAAATCTTCCGATTGCTTCCTCTACCGCAAATGTCGGTGATTCGGCAAGCAGGGTTCCCATAAGTTCCCTGCTGATTGACTGCTTATAGACCCCTCGTCCACCACAGTGTAATATATTAAAAATTCCTCCCCAGAAACCATTTTCGGAAAATGTATTTACTACTCTTATATCATCAGGAGAATTTGCCAGGATGGTCGGATGTGAACCGATATCCACCCTTCCGCTGTCAAAGTTGAAACCTATTTTTTCTAAGATCATCGTCCATACGGCCTGCTGTTTTTCACGGCTGACCGGTCCGATATCAATCTTTTTCGGTGCTGACCCGTTTTTATTTCTTTCCTCAACCTGATTCAGAAGTTCAATCAAAACCGGCTTTAACTGAGCGGTCATCGTATCGATCGTTTCTGTCGTAAGTTCCTCCGCATAATAGCCCAAAAGTGCATCGTACGGATCTTTTTCATATCCCCAGTATTCCGCAAAATTGCGGAAAGTTTTGAAAATCCGGGCAAGATACGGACGAAAGCAGGCAAAGTCATTCTTTTCCTTCGCTTCTGCCCATACCTGTTCTGAAACTGCAATCAGCTCCACATACTTCTGATACTCTGCTTCCGGAACTGCACGAATACTTTCAGAATTGCGAACTAATCTTCTGATCATGGCATTGGTGACAAAATCATTTTGCGCATTTCCTTTAAAATATCGAATGAGCTTCTGAAACCTGCTATCGGAAAGCAGCCGATACTGCTCTCCGGCCAGAAATGACATGACCTTGCTTCGATATTCAATCGCATTTCTGGGCATGTAAGTAATTTTATCCCAGTAAATGAGCGCATCTGTGGTATATTTGTAATATTCTATTTTTTCAATCATTCCCCTCAGCTCTGTAAGCTGTGACTGATAGGTCATTCTTCTGCCTCTTTTCTGTTATATTTCTTAAACAAAGTAATGATTACAAGCGCTGCGACGAAATATAAACCGGCAGCAATATAATAGGCTGTCCGATATCCTTCCTGTGTCGTAAAAAGGATGCTTCCTGTAAAATGACCGCTGATGATACTGACAATCCCGGCAATAAAGTTCACAACCGAAGTGAAAGCCGGACGCAGATTTTTCGGTGCAAGCATCATCGAAAGTGCGCTGTCTGCAGGACTTCCGAGATTGGCAAGGCCTGCTCTCATAAACAGACCAATTCCTACCATTGGGATCATGGCTTTTCCAAAATGATTGCCGTTTGCAATGATCAGCATAAACGGTATCGATAAAAGCACTGTAAAACAAATGGTTCCCACTGTTCCCAACTTTTTCACGACAAATGGTGTAAATAACATAAATAACACGATTGCCGCGTAAGAAATAGATACCAGCAGAGAAGATGTCGCTTTATCTATATGCAGGTTGCGGTTCAGGAATACAGTATAGTAAGAAGTAAATAAGCCCATTGCAAAGGAGATCAGTGCCCAGTAGATCAAATACATCATGGCATCTTTCCGAAACAGCACGCTCAAGATATCGCGTGCCCTCTCCGGCAGGCTCTGCTTCTTTGTCTGCGTTTCATCCACAGAGATATAATCTGATTTTTCTTCACGAATGAAGAGGATTGGTATGATGGACAGCAATGTCACAACACCGGTGATGATCAAGACATCTCTGTTTCCAGCCAGGTAAGCATCACGGGTGCTGCCAGTCGTATCTGCGATATATTCCGTTAATTTTCTTGCTCTTTCAAAAGAAATACCTGCATGCGAAGAAAACAGTTTAACAGTTGCTGCACCACCAAGGAATGTCGTCAGGAAATATCCAACATATCCCATATAATATGTACGCGTATACCAATCAATACTTTTGCCGCCTGCGCTGCCGGCATAGGCTGCCACATAAGGAGCCAACATAATGAAATGCAGCTGTACTCCGGTCAGTGCCAGAAGCGTTGACAGATAAAAAATTGTTGCCGACTTTACAAACACAACGCAGAAAAATGCTGCGGATGTCGATGCCGCACAGAACAACAGCAATTTTTTATATCCACTTTTCGGAACAAGCAGCAAAATCAATGCGCTCAAAAATGTTGCATATCCGTAAAACGCCCAAAAAGATGTCGCCGTCGGCAATGACACTTCCTGCAGATAATTTACATAAGTATCATACAAAATGCCGCTGGCAAGATTGTTAATAACATAACTGATAATAAATAAAATCAAATTCCTTTTCTGTCTGAGTTGAACCTGCTGTATATGTATGTCCCCATTCATGATTTCTTCCTTCCTTTTCTGTAAAAAGCCGTTCAATAGTTATTTGAGATTATACTGTGTAAAAAACGGATGAAGCAGATTTGCTCCAAATTGTGTATCAAAGTGTGGTTTACGGATATTCTCCATATTCTGTTCCGGTTCGAGACGTTTGCGCATGGCAATGATTTCTTCATTTTCAATCTGCTCCATCATCGCCAGAAAAATCCTTGCTCTCCTCTTCATTTTCTGCAGATTAAATTTATATGTCCGGACAGTAGCATCGCTGATCCCCATTTCTTCACCGATTTCTTTATTGTCCTTTTCATAATATAAACCTTCCAGTACATCCTTCTGCGCATCAGAAAGCCCGTTCATTTGCTTGTCCAGATCCAGAAGACACTCAAATACACTGCCGTGCTCATCAAAAATATGCTCCTGCATCGCACGATGTGCATTCACGGATTTGCCCCTGGAAGAATAAATCAGTCCCTCTTCAAATTTATCCCCACAGAAAATGCACTGATATAGCTGTTCTTCTTCCGACCAGACATACCCCCTGGTTAATTCCTCCAACGTAAGCTCTTTGAATTCCATATTCAGGCGTCCTTTCTCTTCCATATACTGTATACACTTTATGTCGCTCTTATTTAGTTATGTTTTATATATTCGTTTATGGTTTTCATAAACGTTTTGTTGTTTCGTTTGTATTTTATTGTAAATTAGCACACTTTACGCAAAATTTCAACAGTTTTTTATTATTTTTATGCAAAATAACAAGAAAGTGTGCTAGCACACACTTACGCGTTTAAAATTGTCAATAGCACATCTTTCTTGCCCGCGCCGAGCACGCTTGCAAAGCAAGAATCTCTTCTCGTGCGAGTGCGCATCGTTTGCACGAAGTGCTTTTGTTTGATAGGAAATTCATCGTAATTTCCTATCAAACAAAAAAAGCAGAACCCTGCATTAACGCAAGATTCTGCTATTCGTTTAAATAATAGACTTGATTATTTCCGGATGGAATCAACAAGTTTTCGTGCTTCTGCGGTCAAATCTTTGATTTTATCAAATTCTCCTGATTTTACAAGATCCGCTTTTACCATCCAGCTGCCGCCACAGCAGATGATCTTATCACAGGAAAGATATTCTTCCAGATTTTTTGAATTGATCCCACCGGTTGGCATAAACTTAACATCTGTATAAGGTGCTGCCATCGCTTTGATCATAGCAACTCCGCCTGCCGGTTCTGCCGGGAAAAATTTTACGACTTTAAGACCTCTTTTTACTGCCTGTGCAACCTCAGATGGTGAAATACATCCTGGAAAAACAGGAATTTCTTTTTCCAGACAGTAGTCTACGATCTCCGGATCAAATCCAGGACTTACAATGAACTTTGCACCGGAAGCAACAGCTGCATCCACCTGCTTTGTTGTAAGAACAGTTCCTGCTCCTACAAGCATCTCCGGAAACTGTTCTGTCATCAGACGGATAGATTCTTCAGCTGCCTCTGTACGGAAAGTCACTTCCGCACACGGAAGACCACCTTCAACAAGTGCCTTTGCAAGCGGTACTGCATCTTTTGTATCATCCAATACAACTACCGGAACAACTCCAAGTTTCTGAAACTTCTCTGCTATATCCATCATTTAAATTTCCTTTCACTCACAATTTTTATCTTTTTATATCAAAATTCATTTCCATCACGTGTCTGATCAGGGAAACGTCATCTGTTATATTTCCATCGCCATGAATCGTATGTTTCACTGCACTTGCTGCGACACCAAAGTTTACAATATCTTCCGGTGTATAGTCATTCATCAGAGCATAAATAATACCACTTACAAATGCATCACCACCTCCGACACGGTCAAGGATATGAAATGTCAGTCGGTTACTTTCATAAATCTGTCCGTTCAGCCAGAGATATGCTGAAAGACTGTTCTCACTGCAGCTATGCGCAAAGCGCACATGTCTTGCAATGCATTTAATATTTGGATATCTCTCCACAAAAGCTTTGAAAACTTTTTCCTGCTGATCACGATCCGGCTGAAACGGGATGTCATCTTTTACATCACCGGCGTTATGATTTTCTTCGTTTTTCCAGATATGATATGGTTCAATTCCAAAAAGAACATCTACATACGGAAGGCAAAGGGTGCAGAAATCTCGTGCTTCCTCCCAACTCCATAATGTACTTCTGAAATTTCCGTCAAAACTGACTGTCATTCCACTCTCTTTTGCCGTTTTCAAACAGGTCAGAATCAATTCTTGACAGTTTTTGCCAAGTGCAGGTGTGATACCACTCAAATGAAGCCAGGTGTAACCTTCCAGAAGTTTTTTTACATCTGTTTTGCTGAAGTCATATTCAGAAAACGCACTATGTTTTCTGTCATACACTACTTTACTTGGGCGGATTCCGTAACCTGTCTCCAGATAATATGTTCCAAGACGATGTGTCGGTGTCTCTTCTTCTGTCGAATAAACTACACTGTCGCAATTTACATCATTGCTTCGCATCATACGAACAGCGCTTTTTCCAAGACTATTTCCCGGAACTACTGTAAAAAATGATGCATCTATTCCAAGATTTGCAAGGGAAAGCGCCACATTTGCTTCACTTCCTCCATATCTTGCTTCAAACGTTGTTGCTGTCCTGATTTTCTCATAGTCCGGCGGAGTCAGTCGAAGCATGATCTCGCCAATCGTAATAAATTTATGTTTCATAATCAATACTCCAGATAAGCTCCCTTCATTGGACTTGCAGCATGCTGACTGAAAAGTCTCAGCACACCTTTCTTGTATTTTGGTTCACGCGGTTTCCAGTTTTTACGTCTTTCTGCAAGGATTTGATCAATTTCTTCCATAGACTTGCGTTCTCCTGCAATTCCGATGATATTCAGTTTTCTTCCCATAACATCTATTTCAATGAGATCGCCTTCTTCAACAAGTGCGATCGGACCTCCATCAACAGCCTCCGGACTGCAATGTCCGATAACCGGTCCGGTAGATGCACCAGAAAAACGACCATCAGTGATAAGGGCAATACTTTTTCCAAGTTCTTTATCACTGCTGATTGCCTCAGAAGTATAGAACATTTCCGGCATTCCACTTCCTTTTGGTCCTTCGTAACGGATAAATACTGCATCTCCCTTCTGAACCTTATGCTTCAGAACTGCATCCAGGCATTCTTCTTCACTGTCGAATGGTCTCGCACGAAGAACAGATTTAAACATTTCTTTCGGGCAGGCAGTATGTTTGATCACTGCACCTTCCGGAGCGAGATTTCCACGGAGAACAACAATACTTCCATCTGTTCCAATTGCTTTATCATATGGACGGATAATATCTTCCTTCGTAACATTCACGTTATAACGTTTGTTAAACTCCTGAAGCCATTTTTCACATTTTTCATAAAATCCGTTGCGCTTCAGTTCTTCCAGATTTTCTCCCAATGTCTTTCCTGTAACTGTCATTACATCCAAATGAAGATGTTCTTTGATTTCCTCCATGATTGCCGGTACACCACCTGCATAGTAGAAACATTCAGCCGGCCAGCGACCTGCAGGACGTACATCCAGAAGATATCTGGCATTTCTGTGCAGCCTGTCAAAGGTATCACCTGTAATCTCGATTCCAAGTTCATGGGCAATCGCCGGAATGTGAAGCAGACAGTTGGTGCTTCCTGAAATTGCAGCATGTACAAGAATTGCATTTTCAAAGCTGTCCATAGTTACAATATCTGAAGGACGCATATTTTCCATCTGAGCAATTCTCACTGCCTGTCTTCCTGCTTCTCTTGCAAAATCAAGAAGATCCGGACTCGTTGCAGGCATCAGTGCTGTTCCCGGAAGTGCAAGACCAAGTGCCTCTGCCATAATCTGCATGGTTGATGCAGTACCTATAAAAGAGCATGCGCCACAACTCGGGCATGCATTACATTTCGCCCAGTCAAGCTTCTCTTCATCAATTTCGCCACGTTCAAACTTTGCGCTATACATTCCAAGCTGTTCCAGAGTCAGCATTTCCGGACCGGCATTCATTGTTCCACCCGGGACAAAGACAGAAGGAATATTTACTCTGGCAAGTCCGATCAGATTTCCAGGCACACCCTTATCACAGCTTGAAAGATATACGCCTGCATCAAACGGTGTTGCATTTGCATGAATCTCGATCATGTTGGCGATCATCTCACGACTGGCCAGACTGTAGTTGATTCCGTCTGTTCCCTGGCTTTCACCGTCGCAGATGTCTGTACAGTGATAACGTGCTCCAAAACCGCCTTCTTCTGCAATTCCTTTGCGTACTTCTTCTACAAGAATATTCAGATGTCCGCTGCCTGGATGACTGTCTCCATAAGTACTCTCAACCATAACCTGAACTTTTCCCAAATCTTCTTTTGTCCACCCTGTCCCAATACGCAGGGGATCAAGTTCCGGTGCAAGTTTTCTCATTTCCTGACTTCTTAATTGCATAATTTTTCCCTCCATTTTATTCTCTGATAAGCCTCAGACTTTCTAATGTTTTCCTGAGTTTTTCTTCATCCGCTTCTTCTACTCCAAGTTCCACTCCATCAAATGAGGGCAGACTGAACACGCCCAACATCGATTTTGCATCTACAATATATCTTCCACAAATCAGATCTACATCTTTTATGCAGCCTGATGCTGCCTGTACCAGATGCTTTGCATCATAAATATCTCTCAGATAAACTGGTATTTTTATCATCACACTCTGCCTCCTATGCAAAGATTGAAATAATAAAGCTTACAACAAGTGCTGTGACACCAATCAATGTCTCCATAATCGTCCAGGATTTCAGAGTTGTCTTTTCATCAATCTCAAGGAACGAAGTTACCAGCCAGAATCCCGCATCATTCACATGGCTCAGTGCAGTTGCTCCGCCACAGATAGCACAACACATAGCCGCTCTGTAAATCATGCTGCTGTCCATCACTGCCGGCATGGTTGCCATAATTCCAGATGCCATTGTCATTGCAACAATAGAACTTCCTACCGAAGCTCTGACCAGAAGTGCAATCAAAAATGCAATCAAAATTAGTGGAAGACCACTTTTTTCCAACGCCGGGCCAATGATATTTCCAAGACCGGAATCCTGAAGCATCCATCTGATCACTCCGCCACTGGCAATGACCAGAAGAATCATACCTACAGGTCTGAGAGAATGATCCAGAATTTTCTTTAACTGTTCACCGGTAAATCCACGTCTAATTCCCAAAAAGTACATCGAAGCCAGCGTCGCTATTGTCAATGCCAGAAACGGTTTTCCTATAAATCCAAGAACATCCTGAAGACCGGCCGGCAACGGCATGTATTTTGACAAAGTACTGATCAGTATCAACACAAGTGGAATCAGTATCACTCCCAAAACCAGACCAAAAGGCGGAAGCTCTTTTCCATCATCCTTAATTTCTTCCACATTTACCGGAAGTTCTGTAAAAATTTTGTTACCAATGAAATTTCCCCAGATAATTCCCGAAACCATCATGCAGATCAGTGCGACAGGAACTCCTACCATGATCATTGTTCCCAGATTTACTCCAAGTGTATTTGCCACAAGTACCGATCCCGCAGAAGGTGGAACAAACGCATATCCGCTGGCCAGACCTGCAAGAAGTGGGATTCCATAGTACAGTGTGGATTTTTTTGTCTGCTTTGCGACACTGAATGCCAGCGGAATCAACACTACAACTCCAGCTTCAAAAAATACAGTCGTACCAATTACAAGTCCTGTGATGCCAAGTGCCCAACCAGCTTTTTTCTGGCCAAATTTACTGATCAGCGTCTCCGCTATTCTCTGAGCTCCTCCGCTCACTTCCAGGATTCCTCCAAACATAGAACCCAACCCTACAAGAAGCGCAATTCCCTGAAGTGTCTTCCCAACACCTTTTTCTACCGTATCTGCAATCATCGTAAGCGGCATCCCGGCTCCTGCTCCGATGATGATAGCAGAAATCATCATTGACAGAACTGGATGAAGCTTAAATTTGATGATTAGTACCAGCAAAATCACAATTCCAATTGCAGCTGCAATCATCAGTCTCATTGGATCTGCCACAAAAGTTGTTTCTTCCATTTTTCCTTTAACCTCCTTGCGTAAAGCATTCATCTGATGTTTTTTCTTTTATCTAGAAATTCATCTGACCTTTTCTACCACTTATTATACCATTCCCCGTTATTTGATGTCTTTTCCCTTCAATTCATCTGATGACTTTATAATATATTTTCTTTATCAAAAACGCAATACTGTAATTTTATCTAAATTTTTGTATGTGTTTTTGTGCATTTTAGCATTTTGACATAGTTTCCGGAAAATATTATCATGAAAAGTAAGAAATATAGATCTTAGAAATGGAGCAAATCATATGACGAATTTGTTATCTGAAGAAAAAAGTCTTCCACAAAAAATATCAGAAGACATTATTGAACTTATTTTGGAAGAAAATCTGCAGCCAGGAGATAAATTACCGAATGAAACGATTCTGTCCGAACGACTAAATGCAGGAAGAAGTTCTGTACGAGAAGCTATGAAACTTCTCGCTTCCCGCAATATTGTGACGATACGGCAGGGTTCCGGTACTTATATTGCCTCTTCACCCGGAATGGTGGAAGACCCATTAGGTCTTACTTTTATCGGCAACAAGCAAAAACTGATTCATGACCTGTTAGAAGTCCGCTTTCTTCTGGAACCTTCTATTGTAGCAATGGCAGCTATACACGCTGACGAAAAAGACATAAAAAAAATCACCGCACTTTGCGATGAAGTTGAAACACAATTAAGAAATCACGAAGACCATACTCGCACAGATATAGAATTCCATACGGCAATTGCTTTAAGCAGCAAAAATGTTGTCGTTCCAAGACTGATTCCCGTAATCAACAGTTCTATTCCTCTGTTTGTTGAAACAACCGGTGGTACACTGTATGAAGAAACCATCGAAACTCACCGCGAAATTGCTGATGCCATTGCTGATCATGACCCTCTCCGTGCCCAGGATGCCATGTATCTGCATCTGGTTTATAACCGTAAGAGAATTCAGATGATAGAAAAATAAAAAAAGGACTGTCTCCTTGACAGTCCCTAAAATCTTATGATTTATAGCATTCAAGAATGCCCTCGGCATTCTTGCTGCGAGATGAGAGTCATCTCACATCTGATATATCATGCTCCGCCTTGTTCAGATGCGTCGTCATCCATCTTGCAGCTTCTTCTTCCTGCTGGTTCTTTACTGCAATATAAATTTTCTTGTGTACATCAAGAATAAGTTCATAACGCACTTTCTGTGTACTTTTCTTGCCCTTATTCAAAATCTCCATCAGAGACTCGCTCAGCACATTTCTGCATACCTGCAGCATAATGGAATACATATCATTCTGTGAAGCTTCTGCCACAGCCACATGAAATTCCATATCACATGCCATAAATTCCTCTGGATTTCCGATCGCAGCTTCGGATCTCTGGATAATTTCTTTCAGCTTCTCCAGATTTTCCTCTGTACGTCGACTTGCCGCCAGTCGTGCAGCTTCATTTTCTGTCTGACGTCTGTACTCCAGAATGTTTTCAATGCTCAGATGCTTCATCTGAATGATTGTCTCCAGCGATTGCACCGCATTGTCTACGTTAATCTCCTGCACAACGGCTCCGCTGCTGCCGGAATATATCTTGATGTAACCATCCCGTTCCAGCATACGCATTGCCTCACGGATCGTCGGCCGGCTCCGATGCATCATTTCCATCATCTTACGTTCAGATGGAAGACGCTCGCCCGGATGAATCTCTCCATCCAAAATCAGCTGCCGGATCTGATTATATATTTCTTCACTGGCTCTTTTCGTCTGCACAGGCTGCAAATCGATCTGAATCATGTTTTTCATAATATTCACCCTTCCCTGCTTACCTGTAAGTAATTATACATACTCACACTTGCCTGCGCAATAATAAATTAACCTGCCATATGAGACAGACGACCTGCCACACCTGACTTTTTCAAAAGCATATAAATAACAAATCCGATCACGATACCTGCACCCGTCTGAAAAGCAAGCGCCGGAATCTCGATGATTGCTGTTTTTCCTCCATAAATAGCTGCCCGCACCAGAGTATAAGCAATGATATGAAGTACGCCACCAGATACTGCACCGATCAGGAATGAACCTTTTTTATCTTTCAGGATCTTGTGCATGATCAGTCCCATCACGATTGCCCACATGCATTTAATCAGCAATGTCGGAACGACCCAGTAAAAATATCCGCCAATGAAATCGGATAAGCCTCCGCCGATAGCACCGGCAATGGCACCTTTTTTCAGGCCAAATAATGCAACTGTAAGCAGGATCATACAATCTCCCAGATGTACATATCCGCTGATGGTCGGAATTTTAAATATATAAGTTCCTAAAAATACAAGGGCTGCCATTGCAGCTGTCACTGTAATATCTACTGTCCGGATCTTCTGTCCGGAATTTGTCACATTTGTCTGTGCACTCATAATTTTTCTCCTCTCATTTACCCCCAAAATTCACTCTTCTTTTATCAAGCGGATATTCTTAATCCGCTTTCGCTGCTTTGCTAAATTGTTTTCAGTTCCATAAATTTCTTTGCGTTGTTATAAAAAACATCCTCCAACTGTGCATCATTTAATCCACAGGAATATACACGCTGAATTTCCACACTCGGATGATGGAACGGCGAATCAATTCCAAACATCACCCGTTCACTTCCTACGGTATCATAAGCATTTTTAATCTGACATCCCATAGGCATTCCTGATACTTCCAGGAAAAGATTATCATATTTATATGCCATATTCAGGCTGCCTTCAATATAAACACCATGTCCATGTCCCATATGGATCATAACAGTCGGCACATGTGGATGGCGTTCTGCCAGCAATCCAATCTGCCAGGGCAGTGAATAAGGCGGATGTCCACAGTGGATAAAGACAGGTTTCTGATATGCCTCTGCAATTTCCATGATTGGATCAACCATTGGTGAATCCGCAGTAAAGGCATCAAATAATGGCTGCATCTTTATACCGGCAAAGTTCTCATCCCGCAGATAATGCTCCAGCATATCGTACGCTTCCTGTCCTTCATTTGCATTCACCCAGCAAAGTGGAAGGATTTTATCCGGAGCCGCCTCATATGCCTCCTTCAGCTCTTCATTCAAATGACAGCCGGCCGGACATAAAATTGTTTTTTCAATATTGTAAGTCTCCATCTGTTCCATAAGACGCTGCAGATCAAAATCAATATTGAACGGGCTTCCAAATTTTCCAATATGAGAATGAGCGTCAATTTTTTTAAAATGATTATAATGATTGTCCATAATAAGCACCTCTTATCCCCCTGATAATCGCTTTTCTATTCTTCTTTGTGCACATGATAAAAGCGATTACCTAAATTATAATTGATTGTATCCTCATCGATGATTAACTTAACGATATCTTACCTTCTCATTGGCTTTTTTAACACTTCCAGTTTTAGATAATTTAACCATGCCAGTTTTCGTTTTCTTTGCGTGACAGTGGACAAGCATATGACAAGTATGCTATGTTAAATGTATTGCGCCGTAGGCGCCGACCGAAACGAAGTGTAGCACACAGTGATTCTGAATCGCATTTGTCAACTTATGCTGACTGGAATCATACGCAAGTCTCGCTGACGTTCAACTTAAATGGGGGAGGATATTAACGTGACAAGCTTAATGTCTGTATTTGAGATCATCGGCTCCATTGCATTCGCAATCTCCGGCAGTATGCTGGCCATCAAAAAAGAAATGGATCTTTTTGGTATATTGATCCTCGGAATCGTAACATCTGTGGGCGGTGGTGCCATCCGCGACATCGTCATCGGAAATACTCCACCTGCAATGTTCCAGAATCCAAAATGTACGGTTATTTCGTCAATTACCGCCATGATTGTCTTTATCAGCTGGAAAATTTATATCAGAAAACGAAATCTCTTTTCTGAAAAAATCGCCCGCCGCACCGACATCATGTACCACAATCTTCTATTTCTATCTGACACGCTCGGACTGGCCGCCTTTACCATTCTTGGTATGGAGGCTACCATCAGTTTCCTTCACACTGATCAGTTCCTTCTGATCGCATTTGTCGGTCTGATCACCGGTGTAGGAGGTGGTATCCTGCGTGACCTGCTGGCCGGCGAAATTCCATATGTGCTTCAAAAGCATATTTACGCTACAGCATGTATTTTTGGCATTATCGGGTACTATATCCTGTATCATTTTATGCCGGAAAGTGCTGCTGCATTAATTGGTTTCTGCCTGGTTCTGGTTGTTCGATACCTGGCAAAGCATTTTGAATGGAACCTGCCGCGATAAGCCAAAAATGATTTCCATGTGGCAAAAATTATGTATTGAAAAAGAACTCAGGCTGTTTTCTCCCGCACGCTAACAATCGCTTAACAGGAAAAAACAGCCTGAGTTCTTTCATTTACGTCTTTTCATATTTTACTATAATCACTTTTTAAACAAATATTTATATTTACGCATCTGCTCAAATAAGATATCTTGGACTCTTTCTTTCTCCTGTTCAGAATAACCTGGTATTTCTTCCAATAATTGTTCCACATCTTTTTTGTTAAAATGAAAATACAGAT
>CAKREL010000031.1 GCA_934317205.1 uncultured Eubacterium sp. | reverse complement strand
TTCCATCTGCAACGCCGATACGACAGCCGTTCATCTGCTTCAAATCGCCATCCGCAAGATCCGCATGTTCCTCCCTAGTATAGATCCAATATCTTTCTGTTCCCTCTGCATAGGTAGAAAAATCGATAGATTCTGCTCTTTCCGGTGTATAACTGACACTTCCAAGTATATCTATTTCTCCATCTGCCAGCATATCCATACACTCTTTAAATGAAGCATAGACATATTCATACTTCCAGCCGGTTATATAAGAAATTTTCTGGAAATACTCATAGCCTGCTCCCTGCTTGTGCTCCCCACAACCGCCTTCCTGAAAAATGGCATACGGGAAATAGCCAACTCTCACGGTTTTATTTTCTTCCTCTATTGCCTGAGTTGTTTTCCCGCCACTTTTTATTTCCGACGCATAAGCCAAAACCGGTACAAAAAGCAGTATAATAATTGCAAAAATGCTCAAACATAATCTTTTTTTCTTACCCTTTTTTCCTATCCGTTTTTCTATCTTTCTGTTCATTCATTTCCTCTTTAGTATCCATTCAATACAGAAAGAATGGATGCTTGCAGTTTCTCAATATCAATCGGCTTTGCGATATGTCCATTCATTCCAGCTGCAATAGCATCTCGCTTGTCTTCTTCGAATGCATTTGCCGTCATTGCAATGATCGGTATACACGCCTTATCCTTATCTGGCAGGCGTCTGATTTCCTGCGTTGCTTTATAACCGTCCATTTTTGGCATCTGTATATCCATGAGTATCATATCATATGTGCCAGCCGGCATTTCCATTATCCTGTTCACACACTGAATGCCATCCTCCACACGTTCTGTTTTTAGGCCGACACGCTCAAGAAGCGCTTCTGCAATCTCTGCATTCAGATTATTGTCCTCTGCCAGCAGGATCTTCTTACCTTCAAGGAATTCACTTCCTGTTACAGGGTTTTCAGCATGTTTTTTTACATAATAGTTTTCATCCGCTATCCTGTGTTTTAATGTAACTGTGATAATACTGCCCTTGCCAAGCTCACTCTCTACATCGATTGTTCCACCAAGCAGATCAACATAATTCTTGACGATCGACATTCCAAGTCCGCTTCCTGTGATTTTGCTCTTTGTCGTATTTCGTTCTCGTGTGAATGCGTCAAAAATTTTTGTCAGATAATCCTGGCTCATACCAATTCCGGTATCGCTCACCCTGGTCCTTGCTATCATGTAGCCAGGCTCATCGCATGGTAATTCATCTATGTTTACCATAACAGAACCACCGGATGGAGTATATTTTATGGCATTGCTCAGGATATTGACCAGTATTTCTTTTATCTTGGTAATATCGGTCAGTATATGTTCATGTTCTACATTCATCATGTAATGAAGTGCAATATTCTTTTTCTTTGCTTTCTCATCAAAGACTGCAAACAAAGATTTCCGAACATCTTCTATACAGCCATAATTCTCATCAATTTCCATCCTTCCACTTTCAATCCGAGCCATATCAAGTACATTATTTATGATTGACAGAAGAAGATTGCCGGACTGCTGCAGTTTTTCCAAATGATCCAGCGTTTCAGGCAGCCCTTTTTCTTTTAGTTCATCCTCCATAAGCTGTGCATAGCCCAGAATTACATTCATTGGAGTACGGATGTCATGTGACATATTGTTAAGGAAACGGGTCTTTGCAAGGTTGGCGTCCTCTGCTTTTTTCAGGGCGATTTCCAGTTTGTCATTGAGCTTTTGTGTGTCATTTGCAGCATTCTTTGCAGCAGCTTCTGCTTTCCTTGCCTTCCGTAAAAGCACGAGGATAATAGCAATGATACTAAGTGAAAAAAATCCTGCCGCGGCAAAAAAAACAAGCAGATTATCTTTTACAAAATCAGAAAATGTGACCTTATCTACTGTACTGTCATAGATAGCAAGTGCACTTGTAAGCATGTCAGACGGCATGGCCTTCAATGTTTTATTCAGTATTGATAAAAGGCTTCCCTCTCCGCCTCTTACTGCAAAGCATGCCTCCATCGTTTTTGTAAGTGGAATACTCTTGAAATTTTTACTGTTATCATATATCATCGCCTGGCTTGCTCCCATGAGGAAACAATCTGCTTTTTCATGAATGATCATATCTGCAGCATCCGCAAGCGAATCATAATCTACAATCTTCCATTGGGGATAATAGAATGCAATATGCTGTTTTAAAGCATATTTCTCCTTTGGCACAGCTACAGTATACACCTCAGCCTCGTCAAAATTTTTCTCATCAGTTACTGCCATCAGGCTGTAAGTCCAGGCTGTGTTTGTAAGTGTATAGCCATTTTTTTCTGCAAGATCGGGATTTCTGCCGACATAAAAAATCATGTCAATTTCGTGCTCCTGTAATGCATGGATCATTTCACCGTAATCATCATATTCATGTATATCAAATTCCAGTGTCTGATTTCCCAGGCAGTCTTTGGCATAGGAAATATACTCCGACAGTGTACCGGTAAGTTTCCCCGTCTCTCCGTCCATAGAAAATACCGCCGGATCATTATTCAAAAATCCTATCTTTATGCTGCCATGCTCTTTTACCCAGGACTTTTCTTCGCCTGTAAGAAACTGACTATAATCAAGCGTAAAATACTTCTTATACAGATCTGCCATAAAAAAAGAATTATCCTGTTCCAGCTGACGCATAGCATAGTCCAGCTCCATCTTGATATCGCTGCGCTCTTTATTTATTGCAAAATATATACCTGATTTACCAATCGCAGTAACAGATGATATTCCCTGTTCAGACCAGATAGATTCCTCCAGAGATACAAAACAATCAATCTCATGATTTGCTAATTTCTGTTCGACATCAGCATTATTGTAGACATTTACATGCTCTGTATGGATGCCATTCTTATTTTCCCATTCTGTCAGCATGATTTCAGGTTCTGTACCCATGAGCACACCTACACGTTTCCCATCCAGGGACTTGAAATCAAACATTTCAATATCCGTATGTGATAGATCAGCGTAAAGGATGTATTTTTCTTCCCCCATCGGTTCATTCGAAAAAAGCATCTTTTGTGCACGTTCATCCGTGTAAGAAATATCACCCATGATATCGATCTCGCCGTTTTCAAGCTTTTCAAAACAGTTGGACCAGTCACATTTCACATACTCAAATTTCCATCCGGTATAGCCTGACAAAGCCTGCATAAGCTCGTATCCATATCCCCGTCTGACACCGTTTTGGTCGACATAATCAAAAGTATCTTCAAATGAACCGACACGGATGATCTGTTGTTGCTTTTCATCATTATTCGTTTCAGCAGCCAGACAAGGTACTGACAATATCATCCATATTCCCAAAACCATAAATATACCAGCACACAGTATCGCTGATTTTTTTCTACTTTTATCCATTTTTTTATTTCCTTTATCCGTGCGCTTTTAAAACAGCAAATCTTAACAGTTTTTTAATTACTAATCCGTCAGATTGGTTTGTAAGATGCAAAGCAAGTCCTCTATAACGATTGGCTTGGATAAAAATCCATCCATTCCGCATTCGAGTGCTTTCTTTTTATCTTCGTCAAAAGCATTGGCAGTCATAGCAAGGATCGTGATTCCCGACAATGCCGGATCAGTAAGGGCACGGATCTGCTTCGTGGCCTCATATCCGTTCATTATCGGCATCTGCACATCCATCAGCACCAGATCATAATCACCCGGCGTTGAATTTTTAACTTTCTCTACTGCCTCTGCTCCATTTTCTGCAGTATCAACCAGGAAGCCATATTCATTCAGTATTTCTACCGCAATTTCACTATTTAATTCGTTATCTTCCACAAGCAGTATGCATCTGCCTTTGAAATTCGAAGCTGCTTGCGGAAGAATCGAATCCTCTGCCTCACTCTGCTTCTGGCCGATCGCAGTCATCAGTGTCTCTCTGATATCTGACATAAACATAGGTTTTGAGCAGAATGCAGTTACCCCTGCTGCCCTTGCTTCTTCTTCAATATCTGACCAGTCATAAGCAGTCAGTATAATGATCGGCGTATGATCACCCAGACTTCGGATCTGTCGGGTGACTTCAATACCATTCATATCCGGCAGACGCCAGTCGATGATATAGGCATGGAATGCATCCCCCAGTTCCAGAGACTGTCGTGCACGGAGAACAGCTTCCTTACCGGAAAGCGTCCATTCTGAACGCATTCCAACCTTTACAAGCATCTTTGTCACACTGTCACAGGTGTTAAAATCATCATCTACAACCAATGCCTTAAGGCCTTCCAGCTCTGCGATCTTCTCTGTGCGATGATGCTCAGGCTGGATCCGAAATGGCAGACGGACAATAAATTCGGTGCCTTTGCCCTGTTCTGTCTGAACTTCAATCGTTCCATCCATCATATTCACAATGTTTTTGGTGATGGCCATACCAAGCCCTGTTCCCTGAGTCCTGCTGACAGTAGAAGTCCGCTCCCTCTCGAAAGGAGAAAAAATCTTCTGTACAAATTCCTGACTCATGCCGATTCCGTTATCCTTTACCCGGATTTCGTATAGTTCACTGCCTTTTACTGTCCCCGGATACTGTTTCAATCGGACAGAAACGGTTCCGCCTGCCGGTGTAAACTTAACTGCATTAGACAAAAGATTCAAAAGCACCTGGTTCAGCCGCGTCCTGTCGCAATAAACATTCTCATTCGTCACATCCATGGCATCCATATAAAGCTCCTGCTGCTTTGCATGGATCTGCCCGCTGATAATCGTTTTCAGATCATGAAGCACATCTGACAGACTGACTTCTGTTTCTTCCAGATGGATCTTTCCACTCTCAATACGACTCATATCCAGTATGTCATTGATCAGTGAGAGCAGATGGTTACTGGAAGAAAGAATCTTGCCCAGATAATCCCGCACTCTTTTCTGATCATCAATATTACTTACAGCCAGTGTCGTAAAACCAATGATTGCATTCATTGGTGTACGGATGTCATGAGACATGTTGGAAAGGAACGTACTCTTTGCCCTGTTTGCAGTCTCTGCAGCACGAACTGCCTCAGAAAGTGCCTGATTCATTTTCCTGTCAGAGGTACGGTCCGACATAACCAGAATGTATTTCTTTATCCGGTTCACTTCACTGCCCATTGCCACGATATGAAACCATCGTCGTTCTCCGGTTTTCTGATGAATATATTCAAACTCCCATTCCTGCTGTTCATGAACCGAAATTTCTTTCAGGTAATTCTTCTGCGAATCTTTAGAATCCCCAGGGTGCAGTTTTCCAAGAACATGAATATCCTTCCGAATCTGTTCTACCGCAATGCCCAGTAATTTTTCCACGTTCGGACTGACGTAATCTGCCTGATATGTTTGTGCATCCAGCATCAGAAAAACGTCGTCCACATTCATTGACAGCTTTTGAAACAGCTCGTCCCTGTACAGAATCTCCGTATCTTTTTTCTTAAGATTACTCCTGTTTTTTTGAAGAATAAGGCTGATAAAAACTGCTGCAATACAAAGCACGACCGCAGCAACCAGGAGCATTGTACTAAGCTGCAGACTGTTCATACTGGCATTGACGATAGCCTCCTCTACAAGTCCAAGAAATATCCAGTCCTGAATATCTGATTTTTCATAGACCAGATAATAATTTTTTCCATCCAGATTTACCAGCATCGCATCGGTAAGTCCCTCTTTAAATTTCTCTGAAAGTTCATTGACCTCTTTTTCAGACATATCAGAATGCTCTCTCAGAACACCGAAGAAATTGTACACGTTTCCCCATAATTTAGAAGAATGATCGACCACAACACGACCATCCGGATGAATAACAAAACTCTGCGCGTTTCCATCGAAAACCGAAATATCCAGTACATCTACGATATCAGCGTTTTCATAGGCAATCGCAATCGCATCGTATTTGAATCCCTGATAGCTTCCATGAGCCTTCGGAGTCGCAAAAACAAGCAGCTGTGATTTTCCGGGAACTACTGCATTCGTTATCACATCATTTCCCTGACGGATCTCCTCTTCCATATTTTCCTGTAATCCAAGGTAGCCCGTTTCGCCTGTTACTGTCTTGTAGTCCCCATCAACTGACAAAAAATAGAACTCCAAAAAGCCGGCATCTTCCTGCGCTTTTTTTATATAATCACGGATTTCATCTTCATTGGATGTGTTCTGCAGATTCTCACCCCACATATGAAGATATGTCAGATTCTTATTTGTCAGTTCCCGCAGCATATTATCCGATTGGTGAAAAACCTCTGTCAGATGAGAAACACTTTCCTCATAGACAGTCTCTGACACAAACCTGAAATATTGAAAAACAGTCATGGCGATTCCGATAAAGAGAGCAGCAAAAAAAGCTATCTTTAACCGCTTTTTCATGACAGGTTTCTTTCTTTTTATATTATGATTCTTACTATTCATTTTTCTCATCTCACATTAATGTATTCTTCAGGCTCTGCCAGAATAGCATTGCCATCCAAAACATATGCTGTCCAGGTATCTTTCACAAAAGTATCTCCACCATCAAATACAATGTTTTCATCTGCCGGATACGCCTCCATATGTTTTGGAGTTGCAAGACAGGTTACTGTAAAAGTATCCTTGTCCTGAACTATTTTTCCATCCTTTGTTACTTTGCTCACGGTATAACCATCACCCGTTTCCTTAACTTCCACAGAAATACCACTGAACACAGGCAGAGAACCACGGTTAAACGGAAGGAAACCGTCCTGATAGCCTTCCACAAAATTTCTGACAGTTTCTTTCAGTTCGGCTCCGCTCATCTTGCTGCTGTAAGCGGAGAGACCATTTGGCATGATCATATCACCTGCCATTTTTTCTGTATAACCGGCTTTCAACACATTTCCTGTAAAGCTGTTTCCTGTTGCGATCAGCACATCCGTCCCATAAATTCCACGCAAAGTATTTGCCATAACTGAATATGCCTCATTTCCTCCGCTGCTATGAAAACGGTTGGAATAGGTTTTAGGTGAATCCAGCACGATATTCTCAGAAACGGACTTCTCTTCCATAAGTTGAGCATTAAATGACTGATAGGCCTCTCCTGCATCGTATTCTCCTGAGATCATCTTAGAAACCACATCCTTGGAAACAGAGAAGAAATCGTTTGACGCAATGCGGATATACATATGGTTTTCTTCGATCACAGGTTTTACATCTTTCAGATATTCTGTAAGTTGGAGATCCACATCCTGACTGTAGCTTAACAGATCCTGTCCATCACTGATGATCCGGTTCTGTGCATCCTCGGAAAGCATGGTGCTCAGTACTTTCATTGCGTTCTTCCGGCGTGTCTCATCCTGTGTCAGATCCTGATTTAAAGCCACCTGAAAATATGGCGTAGTCATCAGCCATTTTTCGCCATTCTCCTGAAAGAATGGGAGAAATGTTGTATTAATTCCCTCATCCTGAAACATTTTTACACCGGCAGAGCTGCCAAAGTACATGGCAAGCTTACCACTTTTGAACCTATCAATCACTGCGTCATAATTCATATCCAGATCATCCTGGCTGAGCCCTGTATCCTGGATGAACTGCTCCATACGTTCAAAAGCTTCCGGCCAGACGGTACTGTCCAGACCTTCGCGCGTTGTATTATCCGGATCACTGTAAGTAGTACGCCACTTACGTCCGTCTACAGAAGACAACTTTGATGCTGACAGTCCCTGCAGTGTTTCCATACAGGTATAATCGTAAAAATAGTCTGCTGTAAATCCACGGATTCCTTCTTTATCAAATGCCTGGCAGGCAGAAACAAAGCTTTCGTAATCGGTTGGCAATGGAATATCATATTTTTCAAAAAGGTCTTTGTTCACTACAAATCCATGCGCATCTGCACACACCGGAAGCCAGTTTACACTTCCATCTTCATTCATAAAATTTTTGAGGTATGTATCATAAACTGCACCTGCCACATTTGTTGTGGAAAGATCCATCAGACTGTCTTTGAGCGGACTTGCATCATGCAGTGAAAAACGACAGCAGGTTATAATATCCGGCAATCCACCATTTTCTTTAAGAAACCTGTAGAAATCCAGATCATTATTGCCTACTACAAATTCAATGTTGATATCCGGAAGCTGTTCCTGGATGTATGGTGCATATTTTTCATACAGGCTTGTACTCCATAAATACACGGTGATCGTTTCTGCTTCTTCTTTTTCTGCACTTTTCCCGCCACAGCCTGCCAGAAGTGATATGACTGTCGCCATCACTAAAAGTATAGCAAGTAACTTATTCCATTTTTTCTTCTTCATCACAACTCTCCCTACTTGTTTTCCACTATTTGTTATCACTGACCTTTATCGTATCAAAATATCCGATAATCCCTATATATCCGTCTTTCTTTAACGAAGACCACAATGTGTGCAGTTTCAGTCTATACATCTGATGGTAGTTTTCCACCTTCACTTTTATCTGCACAGAGATTTCTTTATTTTGTACAGATGTCTGATGTAACAGAACCTGAATGTGCTGAATATCTTCTTCACTTACTCCGAATTCTTTGAACAGATCAAACTTCGGATTATTTCTCTGACATACGATCTGCTGCTTTTCGTTTAGTATCGTTAACTGACCTGAAATTGTATTGTAATCAATAGAATTCGTTCCACTGTTCGATTTGAAGAAATCTATCTTTTCCTGCAAGACCTTGACAATGCTCTGTGAATAATTTTGGTTCGGTAACGATTTTTCACGGAGTATTTCATTCGAAAGTCTCTGCACTTCATAATAATATACATTATCATTTCTCTCCTGACCAAGCTTTTTTGAAAACTGAGGGCTCAGTTGTTTCAGACACTTAAGGAGAATCGGATGAAATTGTCCACATTGCCCATCCAGGATCATTTTCATTGCTGTATCATGATCAAATGCTTCCTTATAACTTCTTTCATTGACAAGTGCATCATATGCATCAACAATCGATACCACCTGCGCAGAAATCGGTATTTCTTCTCCTTTCAGGCCATCCGGATACCCTTTTCCATCCCATCTCTCATGGTGCCATCTGCAGATTTCCCATGCCGTATGCACCAGTGGATTATCTTGTAAAAATTGCATCTCCCGGATCATGGATGCACCAATTACCGTATGTGTCTTCATAATTTCATATTCTTCATCGGTTAGTCTGCCTTGTTTATTCAATATTTCTTCCGGAATATGAATTTTTCCGATGTCGTGAAGAGAAGATGCCGTTGTGATAATAGAAATATCTGTCTCTGTCAGAGAATACGCATCTGTTGTTTTTACCAGTTCTCTCAGCATCATTTCCGTTGTTGTTCGGATATGCAGGATATGTTCTTTGCTTTCCTTGTTGCGAGATCCCAGTACATTACTCAGAATCCTGATCATGATATTATTATTTTCTTCTTTTTCGTAAATCTGATCATAAACCACATTGATCAGATGCTTTTGGTTTGCATAAAGGTCCAAAGTGTTTTGAACTCTTTTCCGTACAACCACAGAGTCAAAAGGCCGTGTAATATAATCTGTGATTCCCATTTCATATGCTTTGCGCATAGTTTCCACAGATTCTTCAGAAGAGATCATAATTACCGGAGTTTCATCAATACACTGACTTTGTTTCATACATTTCAAAACTTCAAATCCATCCATCTGTGGCATATAGATATCTAAAAGCATCAGATCGAGTCCCGGATTATCTCCTATCATCTGAATGGCCTGATTTCCATTTTCAGCTTCCAGATAATTATAAGTTTCTCCGAGAATTTCCTTCAATATATCCCTGTTAAATTTTGAATCATCTACAATAAGTATTTTTTGCCTTTCGTCCATCTTCTTTCATGTTCCTTTGCTTCTTTTCATGTTCAAAATTTATTTTCCACCAATTCATTAATTACTTTTACTAATAATTTCCCATCCACAGGTTTTGCAATATGCTCATCCATTCCTGCTTCTTTTGCTCTCAGTCTGTCCTCGATGAATGCATTCGCTGTCATTGCAATGATCGGTATTGTCTTTGAATCCTCTCTGTCCAGAGAACGGATCAGCTTCGCTGCTTCATAACCATTCATGACCGGCATCATGATATCCATAAGAATAACATCAAATTCATCACATCCGCTTTTTTTGAATATGTCGACAGCTTCCTGACCATTCCATGCTTTCGTTACTTCAGCGCCTTCATTCTGAAGCATAAATTCTGCAATTTCCATATTTAACTCATTGTCTTCTACCAGAAGAATACGCACTCCCCGAATAGAAGATGCCGTTTTTTCTCCAGTTTCAGATTTACTGCTCCTGTCTGTATCAATCTGAAACGGAATGTGGATCTCAAATGTAGTCCCTACACCTTCCTGACTTTCAAAGGTAATCGTTCCTCCCATTTTTTCAACCAGTTTTTTTGTAATCGGCATTCCCAAGCCAGTTCCGGAATATTTTGTGCGGCTTCCGGTATGCTCCTGTGCAAACGGTTCAAAAATACGTTTCTGGAAAGCCTCTGATATTCCGATTCCGGTATCTTTGCATATAAATTCAATCGTCGTTCTTCCTGTCTGTTCGGATGCAATTTCCAGACAGCTGATATAGATACGTCCATTTTCTTTGTTATATTTCACCGCATTCGACAAAATATTCATCAGAATCCGTTTCACATGCCCCGGACTTCCGATAAGATTCTGGTGTATGACTTCTTTTTTGTCCCACACAATCTGGATATTCTTTTCTGCAGCCATCTGCTCAATCACAACCAATACTTCCTCAGAAATACTGCCCAGATTAAATGGAATTTCTTCCAGAACTACTTCTCCTGACTCCAGCTTACTCATATCCAGGACATCACTTAGCAATTCCAGCAGCAAATGCGATGCCGCTTTGACTTTTGTCCTGCATTCCGTCTGTTTCTCCACATCGTCCGCATAATGGTCTGCAACCTCGAGCATACCGCAGATTCCATTGATCGGTGTCCGGATATCATGACTCATCCTTTGGAGAAATTCCGTCTTTGCACGATTGGACGCTTCTGCTTTTCTTGCTGCTATCAAAAGTTCTGCTTTATATCTTTCATCTTTTTCCTGTTCCTGTTTCTGATGTGCCAGATTCGTTCTCTTTCCCCAGAACAAAAATATACTAAGTATCAGGAAATAAAGAAATATAACACTTGTTATACTTAATGGAAGGTTACTGAATACTTCTGTATCCGGAAGAAACGCATAGATATAATAATCACGCTGCTTCAGCATGATTCCATAACATCCAATCCCTTCATTCTTCAAATGAAAAATGTGCTGACTGTCTGTGTGCTTCTTCATTGCCTGAACGACCGCGTTATCAGCAGTATTCTGCCCCAACAGGCTCTCGTTATTGGTGGCGATGATCGTCCCCTTGTCTGCAACAATGATTGTTCCATCTTTCCGCACACTATAACCACTTAAGAGGTTTTGTATTGTCAGCGTATAATTTCTGACGAATTCTGGAGACGTATAATAGTAGATTGCTACGATACCCGGTGCATCTTTTCTGGCGCAGGCTGCAATATCAATGCGTGAGCCATCTTCCCTTGTCAACCGTTCCGAATAGCTTCTCTCTTCATATCCGTAAAAATCCATGATAATGCCTTTTTGCAGATATTTTGTAATCTCATCTGTCAGAGACTCATCCGTGCTGTATTCACAGTCTGTCTTTCCTTCTGTATCCAGTACGAGGATACCATCTACCCAGAGGGTCTGCAGATTTTCTTTCAGAAACTCCCGGCTTAATTGACCGTCGTTCTCTGTTTCCATTTCGATATTTGTACTCATCTGTCTCGCGCTTTCAATCGCACGGAGGAGACTTTTAGACTCCGAAGACTCATTATAATGGGTGTAGGTTGAGCATTGAACTTTGACATAGTTTACAATCTCTACCATTCTTTTCTCTGCTTCCGCTTTCTCGATATGAAAAAAGCAAAACAGAGAGGCTGCAGTCACACAGACTCCAAGCAAAATGCCAACTATTTTTATCCGTTTTTCTTTTGTCTTTCCATTAATATCCAAGGTCATCCACCTCCAGATACTTTTCCGGATCATCCAGATATTTTTCTATAATTTTCAGGGATGTACCATCCTTGCGCATTTCTTCCAGTGTCTGCCCCATCTGCTCACAGATTCCCCTGTCATCATTTTTTGCAAAGGCAACACCTATCCCAACGATCATCAGAGGTTCTTCCAGAATACGAAAGCTTGCATCATAATCTTTCATATACTGGACGATAGACTCCTCATGTGCAGCAACTGCATCCACATATCCTTTCCCCAGAAACGTGTAGATCAGTTCCCTGTGTCCAAGACTGATCAGATTATCCAGTTCCGGGATTCTCTCATCCGTCCGTTTCAGAAAAATACCTTCCGGTTTGGTTGTAGACTGGACAGCAAGGTTCTTTCCCTCAAGGTCGCTCAGTTTGTAAATATCACTGCTCTCATTTACAGCAACCACCTGGCGGCTTGCTATATATGGGCCTGCCCAGCGGTAATCGTCAAGGCGTCCTTCCATAGAAAAACAGCCCATAATACAGTCAATTTCACCACTCTCCACCAGTTCTTTTTTCTTCTCCCAGTTAATCTGGACGACTTCCACCTGATATCCCATTCTTTTGAAAGCTTCTGTAGCCAGTTCTACATCTATACCGGTAGGGACACCATCCTCATTCAGATAATTGTATGGTGGATAACTGTCGCTTCCAAGCGTAATGACAGGTTTTTCTGTTTCTTTTGTACTGCCATCTGTGCTTTTACACCCTGCCAGGGTGACCGTTAAAATTCCTACAAGCAAAATGCCTGCAATCACTCTTTTACCTTTCATGTTCCTTCCATTCCTGCTTATTCTTTCCTACTTCCATCAGCTTTCCTGTCGGTTTTCATGCTTCAGGGGCCTGCGTTTCTGTACCCCCCCCCGCCCGATTTTATGCTTCTTAACGTCTTTTTCAACGTTCTCATATCAATCGGTTTTGAAACGTGGGCATTCATACCTGCCGAAAGTGAGTGCTGAATATCTTCTGAAAAGGCATTCGCTGTCATTGCAATGATCGGTATTGTCTTTGCCAGTTTATGGGAACTTTCGCGAATTGCCTTTGTTGCCTCATAGCCGTTCATGACAGGCATCTGCACATCCATCAGGATCATATCATAATCTCCTGGAGCCGACTGCTTAAACGCTTCCAGAATCTTTTCACCATTTTCACAGATGGTGCACTCTGCACCCTCAATCTTTAACAGTTCTGTCAAAATCTCTGCGTTCAGCTCATTATCCTCTGCGCACAAAAATCTCATCCCCTGCAAGATAGTGTCATTTGATTCTTCCTTTTCTTCCGGTGATGCCAAAGAAACTGATCTGTTCTCTGCAATTCTCAAATCTATCAAAACTTCAAAACAGCTTCCCTGTCCTGGTTCACTCTCCACAGCAATGGTAGCTCCCATAGCATCAACCAGACTTTTGGTGATGGCCATTCCCAGACCTGTTCCCTCTATCTTATTCGTAAGGGAACTTTCCGCACGAGTAAACGCATCAAAAATCCTGTTCTTAAAATCTGCAGACATGCCCATACCATTATCGCTGACTGCAAAACGATACTTTGCAAACATTTTGGAGTTTGTCTCACATTCTTCTACAAGGAACTGGATGTTTCCACCCTCCTGCGTATACTTCACTGCATTAGAAAGCAGGTTGCTGAATATCTGCATCAGGTGGAGATGATCGCCACTCACCCACTCGTGTTGAATATTATCATAATCAATTACCAGTGTCTGATGCTTTTGTGCTGCCTGAGAACGAAACATCATTTGAATTTTCTGCATAAACTCTGAAATAGAAAAGTCAGTATACTTAAAAACAGCTTTTCCTGCTTCTATCTTACTCATGTCCAGAACTTCATTAATAATGCTTAAAAGATGCTGTGCAGAAACATCGATTTTATCTGCATACTCCATCACCTTATCTTCATTTCCTGCATCATGTCTGATCAGAGATGTAATTCCAATAATTGCATTCATTGGTGTGCGGATATCATGAGACATATTTGCCAGGAAAGCACTTTTGGACTGGCTGGCATCACTGGCAACCTCAAATGCCTGTTCTGCAGCCTGTTTTGCCTGCGTAAGTTCCACATTGATTGTTTCCAGTTTTGCATTGTTTTCTCTTTCAACTTCAATTGCTTCACGCTGATTTCTTCTGAGAACGGTAACGATACCAGTAATTACACATCCGGCAGCGACAAATGCAAACAGAATAATAAACCACATGATCAGATTCACAAGCCTTACTGTATTTGTCGCCACATATTTTGCAGGAACCAGAAAGATCAGCGTCCAGGCCGCATTATCCATTTTCTTTATAGCATAAAAATATTCCGTTCCATCCAATACAGCATTGGAATAACTTACACCTTTTTCGTTTAATTCTTTCTCTGTTTTATCAAATGAAGAATCATGAAGATATTCCATCTTCTTTAACACGGAAAATACATTATGTCCTTTCAGTAATTCCTCTTTATTACCGTTAAACAGTTTAAATCCATTATCATCAAGCACATACACACTGTTATGATTTCCATAAGCATCACAGCCAAAATATGCATTCAGTTCCTGCATGTCCTGATATAGTCCACAATAATGAATGACCTGTCCATCCTGAAGCCTGATCGGATTCTCTAATTTCTTTAAGAAAACCATCCTTGACTCATTTGTTGTCATAAAATTCGATACATAATTGATTTTTTCAGGACTGTTTTCAAAATGATATGCATCTCTTACAATTCCCTGGTTTCCTTCTTTTGTATAATACTTGCCACTGTCATCCACTGTCAGCAATGTTATTTTAGAATCTTCAAATTCATACAAATCGGTCACTTTTTTCATATACCGGCTAAGATCATCCACTGTCTGTATATCCGTCGCTTCTATGAGATTACATTGTACCTGAACTTCTTTCCATTTTGTGTCCATGACATCTTCCAGATTTAAAAACATCTGATGTGTGATTTCATCCATCTGGTTCAAGCGTTCTTCATAAATAAATTTTTGAATATATGTCTGATACAGAAAAATGAATGAAATGGCCATGGCCAGTATCATAACAATACAGCCAGATATGATCTTTTTGATATTTTTTGTCTTCTCTAACGTACTGCTTTTCGCTGGTCTCATTTCACATCTGCCTCACTTAAGGTTTTAAATTTTGAAAAGAATTCTTTTGCTGCATCCATTCCCACAATACCACTGTCGTTTCGCATAAGCTTTTCATCAGCTCCACAAATGGCAACCTGATAAATTTTACTATCTTTAAGTTCTTCTTCCTTCACCAGCACATATGGATAGGTATTACCCGTACCTGCTGCATCATAACCCTCTTCGTATAATTTTCTGATTTCTTTTCCTGTCAATTCCACCGTTTGTATCGTGCCATACCAGCTTGTCGGAAGAATGGTGCAAAGATCACTTTCCGTAATATCCTGTGCATAAAGTTTTCCATTTACCCCCGCTGAATTCTGATTTTTCCCATTCCCCTGAATCCATTTTCCCAGGGAAATCAGTGCTGCATCACTTTTTGTTGCTTCCATAAAGCTTTTTCCGATCAATTTTGCACAACTTTCCTGCGAGATGACTTCGGTCGAAGTTGTAATAACTTCCGGTTTATTATTTACTACAGCATCCTGATCCGCATCCAATTGATTTACAACATCTTCAATCACTGCCTGATCCTGCAGATATTCCAGCATGCGGTATCCTGTATTTACCAATGTATTTTCCCACCCCGCATAAATAAGCGGTGCCGTATTTCCGGCATTGATCTCATCTGCAATATCTCCATAATACGTATCGTCTGCACTCCAGTCCTTAAACGGTAAAAGGTTCGACTTTAATTTTGATTCTTCATATAGCGCAGTTGTTCCTTCCACGGAAGAAAGAACCTCCATAACTTTTAATGCATCTTCCAGCTTTTGTTGATTCTCCTCTAATTTTTTGCTCAATCCATGATAACGTGCCACATTCAAAATATATACATTCTGGCTTCCATCTTCAGAAATATATGGCATTAAACCAAACTGATCTTTTGTATCATCTGTTTCTCCGATACCATTTTTGTTTCCCACCAGGAATAACGTATTGCCTTCCATAAATTCATTTCTGGTCTCGTCATCGCTCTGGAGATTCTTTTTGTTCGTAGTAAACATCCCCAGATCCTTCCACTTCTGAATATAGTCCATGCAATCCATCATGCCCTGTGTATTACTCACATTGGCCTTTCCTGTCAGATAATCCTTTTGCCACTGCTTACCCTGAAAGGTTCCCAGAAATCCTGTATCCGAAATATTGCACATATATTGAAAACCATAGCCCGGAAATTCAACCTGTGCCAGACACAGCTGTACACCTTCCGCTTTTGCTTCCTCTGCCAGATTTTCCAGATCAGCAAAGGATTTTGGAAGCTCCCAGCCATGTTCTTCTAATAAAGTCTTGTTATATGTAATGCCTATACAGCTGTAGGCTGACGGAAGCATGTAAATGGCTCCATCATCTGAGACATCCTGCAGTCTGGATTCTACATAATTATCCGTAAAATCATAACCCGAAAGATCGATCATCTTATCACTCAGGTCACTGATGTTTGGATCATAAACTGTCTGTGTACAAATATCCGGCAGATCATCTGCAGCTAACATGTTCTGTAAATATTGGGTTGTATTTGCACCCGAATAAGAAAGAATCTCCAGATTTACTTCCGGATACTTTTCATGTACCAATTCAGCCAGACGGTCACAATCCAAAAAAGGTGCCAGAATAGTGACTGCTTCATGTTCACCTGACACCTTTTTATCAGTACAGCCTGTAAGACACAATAATACAGCTATAACAGATATTCCCAATATTTTTCTTAATTTCATAACTTTACTCCTTTATTTCAAGTCAAACGCGCGTGAGACTTGGTGCGTGATTCTAATAAACCTCCAAAAAGTGTGCTATAAAGCAAAAAAGTTCCATGTAAATAAAATTTACAGGAACTTTTTCCATAATACCCACTTAACACTTACCTTTTATTATTATCCAGGCATGATGCAACCGGCTAGCATGATCAGATTTCAATCCGACTTTAGCTCCTTCTGGCTTTGCGTCCCGGTTTTTCAACCGGTTTGCCACTAAATATGCCAACTGAAAAGAAAGTATGTCATCACACACTCTCGCATATAAATTATGAATAATATATTTTCTTAATTATATCATTCATAATTCATCATGTCCAGAACAAAAACAAGTCGAACGCACGTGAGACTTTGTGACTTTGTACGTGATTCTGCTTAGCAGGCTTTTGCAAACTCTCTCAGTTTTTCTTTCGCCGTCTCATTCAGATTCTTTGGTACCTGAATCTGTACAACCGCATACTCATCTCCATGGATATTCTTATTCTTCATGGATACAATGCCTTTGCCTCTCAGACGGATCTTACTTCCGGACTGTGTACCCGGACGGATCTTGCAGACCACGTTTCCGGTCAGCGTTGGCACAATGGCCTCACCACCGAGCACTGCTGTGGTAAATGGAATTGTAATATTTGTATACACATCCATACCTTTCCGTTCAAATCCGGCTCTGTCACCGACCGTTACTTTCAAAAGCAGATCACCGGCTTCTCCTCCATTGAATCCCGGATTTCCTTTGCCTTTCAGACGTATGCTTTTTCCAGTATCAATACCAGCCGGGATATTTACTTTCAGGGACTGTACCTGACCGTTTCCATCCTGCAGATGAATCATTTTCTCACAACCAAAAGCTGCATCATCAAAACTTACTGTCACATCTGCATGAATGTCGCTGCCTTTCTGCTGAAACTGATTTCTGTGGAAACTGTAACTTCTTCCACCACCGGCTGATTTTCCATGGAACATATCTCCAAAGATATCTCCGAAAATATCTCCCATATCTTCTCCGTTGAAATGGAACTCCTGATAAGCACCATTCTGACCGCCACCGGCTCCACTATACGTATAAGCACCGCCCTCCGGCATACTTCCGTCGAACGCTGCATGACCAAACTGATCATAAAGTTTTCTTTTTTCCGGATCACTCAAGATGGAATATGCTTCTGTCACATCTTTAAACTTCTGCTCTGCTGTCGGATCTCCGGCATTCGTATCCGGATGATATTTCTTTGCAAGTTTTCGATATGCTTTCTTTATCGCCGTGGCGTCTGCATTTTTTGCAACGCCAAGTAATTCATAATAATCCTGTTTTGCTGCCATACAAATCACCATCCAAATCTTTATAGTATAAATCCCCGGGAAATTCCCGGGGATTCTTTTTCTTTGTTACACCTGTAATATAACACATAGTTTTTTGAATGTCAACAGACAGATTTTAATTCTATCGCATAGATTGTTGCAGTTCATCTGCTGAGTGAACTGTACTCATAAATCCGCTCTGGATGAGAATAGACATTAAAGGTTTTATCTCTTGCAAAACCGATCAGTGTGATCCCAAGCTGCTGCGCCAGCCGGCAGGAATAATTCGTTGGTGCTGACTTTGCGATCAAAACAGAACATCCCATGGCTCCTACTTTTTGAAGAATTTCCACCGGAACACGCCCGGAAAAGATTAAAATTCCATCCTTCATTAGAATTTTCCGAAGCAGACAGTCACCAACCACCTTGTCTACTGCTACATGCCGGCTGATATCTTCTTTGAAAGACAGAAATACTCCATTACGAGCAAATGCCGCACAATGTACGCCACCGGTTCGATGAAACAGCGCAGAACGTTCCTCTAATTCTCTGGAATAAGTAAGCACTTCACTGACAGAAAGCCTTACATCATCCCTTTTCGGAACAATTCCCTGTTCATTCAGCAGTATCTCATCTTCCAGTAAAAGGTTTTCCTGGCCGGTAACATCCGTCAAATAGTCACGGATTGTAACATTTACCATTCCATGTTCCTCATCCACATCAATGGCCCGGACATCTCCTGCACTGGAAATATAACCACGCAGGTAGAGATAACCGAGAAATGCTTCCTTTTTGTCCCATGGGGAACAGGTAATCTCACCTGCTCCCCTGCCATTTACAAATAACTGATAACTTTCCTCCACTACCAGATCTTTTTTCCCTGATAACAGTTTACTTCCATTATAAGTGACCACATCGCGGGTTACAAAATATTCATCACTGATATGTTCTGCCATAAGATTCTTCCTTATCTATTACTTGATATTTCCACCATCCGCAGATTTCTTTCTGCACAGTCACATCGCTAAAGAGCGAAAAATATCTGCTACATTCTCTCCACTTTAACTGCACAAACTTTATATTCCGGTGTACTGGAAATAGAATCCAGTGCATCAGATGTCAGCCAGTTTGCACCGCCATCCAGGAAATGGAACGGCATCCAACACTCGCCCTGATTTGTCTTTCCGGATACGTTTGCTGTCGTCTCGATACTTCCGCGGCGGGAAGATACTTTTACTCGGTCGCCGTCTTTGATACCGATACGCTCTGCATCCCAGGTATTTATCTCAATGAAAGAATGGCCGGAAATCTGATTCAGTCCTTCCGTCTTGTCTGTCATTGCACATGCATTATAATGATACAATACACGACCTGTCATCATCTTCATCGGATATTCCTCATCCGGAAGCTCTTTGGACGGAATGTATTCGATCGGTTTACATAAGCCCATTCCTCTGGAGAACTTTCCGACGTGCATGATCGGTGTACCTGGATGATCTTTGGATGTACATGGCCACTGCAGACCTCTTCCTGCAACTTCTTCGCTGTCCAGACGTTCATGACTGATACCGGCAAACGAAGGTGTTACAGAAGCTACTTCATCCATAACCTGTGCAGAAGTCAGATGCGGCTGCGGATATCCCATACGGTTCATGATCTCGGTAAAAATCCAGATATCTTCTTTTGTTTCACCTTCGATCTCTACCGCTTTGCGGATACGCTGTACACGACGCTCTGTATTGGAGAAAGTTCCCTCTTTTTCTGCATAGGAACGTCCCGGAAGGACTACATCTGCCATTTTTGCAGTCTCTGTCAGGAATAACTCATCCATTACAAGGAAATCCAGATTATTTAATGCTTTTATAACATGTGCGGTATCCGGATCAGTGCGGACCGGATCCTCGCCAAAGATGAACAGACCACGGATTTCCTTCGTCAGCATCTTTCCGAAGCACTCCGTTGCCTTTGTACCCTCTTTCGGATTTAACTTTGTGCCCCATGCTTTTTCAAATTTCTCCAGAACCCCCGGTGCACTCAGTTTCTGATAGCCAGGGAACTGATCCGGAGATGCGCCCATATCACAGGCACCCTGTACGTTGTTCTGACCACGGATCGGATTCACACCACAGCCCGGACGACCAAAATTACCTGTGATCATAGCAAGGTTGGACAGAGACATAACGCCCTCTGTACCTGTATGATGCTCGGTAACACCCAGACAGTAAATGATTGCTGCATTTTTTGCTGTCGCATACATTCTGGCAGCCTCGACCAGCTTGTCCACGTCAACATGACAAATCTCAGCAACTTTCTCTGCCGGATATTTGTCGATGACTTTCTTCATTTCCTCAAAGTTCTCGCTGCGTTCCGCAATAAATTTGCGGTCTTCCAGACCTTCGGAAAGGATGATATTCATCATACCATTTGCAAAAGCTACGTTTGTACCCGGTGTCAGTTTCAGATGTACATCGGCGGCATGTGTCAGATCAATATCACGCGGATCGACAACGATCAGTTTTGTACCGTTATGTACCGCACGACGGATCTGCATACCAAGTACCGGATGTGCATGCTCCGGATTGGAGCCAACCAGAAGGATCAGATCAGATTTCTGCGTGATATCCTCGATGGTATTTGTCATAGCTCCGGAACCGAGTGTGGTTGCCAGTCCTGCTACTGTCGGTGCATGGCAGACACGGGCACAGTTATCTGTATTGTTGGTATGAAATGCTGTTCTTACCATCTTCTGGAGCATATAGATATCCTCGTTTGCGGAACGGGCACAGGCAAATCCTGCCAGGCTGTCTCCACCGTAAGTATCTCTTAACTCCGTAAATTTCTCAGCTACATAATCCAGTGCCTCGTCCCAGGTAGCCTGTTCGAATTCACCGGTCTCTTTATTTTTGATCAACGGATGACGTACTCTGTCCGGATGATCTACGAAATCAAAGGAACCGCTGCGGCCTTTGACACATACCATGTTGTGATTGGACGGGCCATCAGCGCCCTCTACGTCCACGATCTTATTATCTTTGACGATCAGATCATACTGACATCCGGTTGCACAGTGTGGACATGTGGTACGCACACGTTTTACTTCCCATGCACGATAATTTTTTCTTCTCTTGATCGTCAGGGCACCTGTCGGGCATGCCTGCGCACAGTTACCACAGGACTCACAGCGTGTCTCTTCCCAGTCATCACCAAACGGTGCGTCAATGATCGTAAATTTGCCGGTTCTGCGCAGTTTGATCGCTCTTCTTCCAGTCGCAACTCTGCAAGTCTGTACGCAGCGCTGACAATAAATACATTTGGAAGGATCGTAAGACAGGAACGGATGTGCATCTTTCTTCGGAACATCACATTCCAGCAAACTTCTAGATCCCATGAACGGAGTTGTATCTACCCCGTACTCGTTACAATATTTCTGAAGCTGGCAGTCACCGTTTTTCTCGCAGTTAAAGCAGTCGATATTATGGTTGGAAAGAAGCAGTTTTAAAACTGTCTTTCTCGCATCGATTACTTTCTGGCTGGATGTCTGCACAACCATACCTTCTTTTACTTTTGTGTTGCAGGCTGTGGCAAGTTCATTTGTTCCTTCTACTTCTACTACACACAGGCGACAGGATCCGATGTCACTGATGCCCTCTAAATAGCAGAGTGTAGGGATTTCAATACCAATTGATTTTGCTGCTGCAAGGATTGTCATGCCTTCTGCTGCTTCCACGTTTCTTCCATCTATGGTTAAACGCATCTGTTATTACCTCCATATATAAACTTGAACATTTTCCGTATTATTTGTCGATGGCATCCTGAAGCTTACCACATCCGAATACATCACATCTTAAGCATCTTCCCGACTCCTGCATTGCCTCTTCGTGAGTCATCGGGCACTCCACATGCTCAAAATCATGTTTTCTTTCATAAGCCGGTCTCTCACCAATGTTGACACGGCCGGTCGGAACACGGTTGTTCTCTCTGGCTTCCGGTGCTTCTACACCACAGTTTAACGTATGATGGTAACCAAGATATTCATCAATATTGTGTGCTGCTACTTTTCCTGCTGCAATTGCTTTGATTGCAGTGGACGGACCAGTTGCACAGTCACCGCCGACAAATACACCCGGCATACCATCAACCGCAGTATCAAGTCCTGCCTTGAAAATATGCCATTCTGCCGGCATTCCGAACTCTTCGAACGGCTCACTGACAATATCCTGTCCTACAGCGATCAGTACCACATCACACGGAACTCTCAACGGATCTTTGGATGCAGAATCTACCGGTGACGGTCTGCCTCCCCGGTAAGCGCCGATCATCTGAGGCTGTACCCAGAGTGCACAGCAATCGCCGTTTTCATCCTTTTCAATGCTCTTTGGAGCCTG
>CAKREL010000030.1 GCA_934317205.1 uncultured Eubacterium sp. | reverse complement strand
GCTTTTTCCAGAATCTGTTTCTCATTTGCAAATTTCAGCAGATGGTAGGCTTCATGATATTTATAATAACCGGAATCTACGAAATATTCTTCGCGCTGCGGTTTACTATAATAACTGTCCGCCATCATCAGGTACCAATGTACCTGCTTTTCCACAGTATCCTCAGGAACTGTAAAAGTATACTGGCTCTTTCCCACATATTTTATGATGGAGGCATCTACACCAGTTTCCTCCCTGACTTCTCTTGCAGCAGTATCCTTATACTCCTCGCCGGCTTCTACCGTTCCTTTCGGCAAAACCCAACCTTCATATTTGTTACGATAATTTTTATACAGCAACAGAATCTTACCACGGAATATAACCACACCGCCACAACTGGTTGCTTCTATCATTGCAAGCCCTCCCGATGCGGTCTCAAATCTGTTTTTAAGTATACGCCTTTTGGAATTAACTTGCAATACCTCACTAATTTTTATTTATTGAAATATACATCAAAAATCTGTTTTGTCACTGGTACTGCCGACTTGCTTCCAGATCCACCATCTTCTACGATCACGGCAATGGCTATATCCGCATAACCATCTTTTTGACCATAGCCTACGAACCAACCATGGCTGTCTCCAGCACTATTGTATTCAGCCGATCCTGTCTTTCCATATGCGGTATAACTCTGACCATTTAGCGCTTTTCCGGTTCCATTTTCGATGACACCACGCATATAGTCCTGCAAAAGTGCTGCATCAGATGTAGAAAGAAGCTCTCCATATTCTTTTTCTTTGTAATTTCTAACATGGATACCACCGTCATTTTCCACATGATCTACCACATAAGGTTCCATGGCTACACCATTATTTGCGATCGCGCCAGCCACAAAAACCATATGAAGCGGTGATACAAGTGTATCGCCCTGACCGATGGAAGTCTGCATAATCTTGCCTTTATCAGCATCGGATGTCAATGCAAAACTACTCTTACTTCCCGCAAGGCTTCCAGGAAGTTTCCGATTAAACAACATGTTCTCACACAGATTGCGAAAGCTTGAAATATCCAATGACAGTCCAATATTTGAAAAGGAGGTATTGCAGGAATTTGCAAAAGAATCCTTTAAATTTTCATTTCCATGAACTGCTTTGTGATAACAATGAATTTCATTTCCATCAACATTTAATTCACCTTGACAGTCAAAAGTGTACTCCTGATAATTTAAATTTTCATGCACATATTCTAATGTGGTAAAAATCTTAAAGGTGGATCCTGGCGGATACAGTCCATAAGTTACACGGTTCAGCAATACACTGCTATTTTCATCTGACACGATATCATCCCATTTATCTGCCAACGTGTTCGGATCATAATCTGGTTTTGACACCATGGCGAGAATTTTTCCGGTTTTTGCTTCCATTACTACAACTGCACCTTTTCGGTCTCCAAGCGCATCATATGCTGTCTTCTGAACATCATAATCTAATGTGGTCACCAGTGTATCTCCCTGATTTTTCTCATCTTTCAAATCATTGATGATCTGTGTAAGAAAAAAAGAATGCGAACGAAGAAGATTGAAATTGTACTGAGATTCCAGACCTCCTTTTCCGTTATTCATATATCCAACCACATGGGCAAATATTCGTCCATAGGGATATTCCCTTGTCTCGCCGCCATCTTCGTTCACTGTCGTAGTTGCCAGAACTTTACCATCTGCGGATGTGATATCTCCACGAACCACATGTTCTGCATACAGATCCAGGCGGGAATTGTAAGAGCTGTTGATCACGCTCTCGCTTTTCACCAACTGAAAATATACAAAATATCCAATCATACCGATAAAAATTGCCAGAAAAAGGTATGTAATGATCAGAAATTCCAGATTTCTACCAGATTTCATCGATTTCTTTCTCATCGAATCGCGAGGATTTGCTGTTTGATGTTCTGCCTGATCCAGATTCATAATCTCGATACCGTGTCTGACCTGATTTGTTCTTCGGCTTCTGCTGTTTCTTCCGGTCGATGCTTTGCCTCGGGCCGTTGTTCTTTTTCTGTTTTCGTCCTCGATTCTTCTGCTCATCGAATTCTCCTTCTTCATCCTGCCTCATAATATACAATCCCTGAATAATGGCAAACATGACCATCGTACATAAAATAGAACTTCCACCATAACTGATCAGTGGCAGAGTCAGTCCCGTTGACGGAATAAATTTGATTACTCCTCCGACATTCAAAAACACCTGTACACCATATACGCAGCCAAGTCCCAGTGCAATCAGCTTATAAAATTGATCTTTTATCTGCATTGCAATATTCAGAAACATCAGGAAACAACTGAAACATACCAACACAATGCATACGGCAAAAGCACCACCCATCTCTTCTGAAATGGATGCAAACACAAAATCGGATGCACCCAGCGGAATCTTATCTGGCATTCCCTGATAAAGTCCCATGCCAAACCATCCGCCGGTTCCAATTGCAAATAATGCCTGCGCAACCTGCCATCCCCCACCATGAATAGATGCAAAAGGATCTTTCCATGCAGCAATTCGCACTCTCACATGTGAAAAAAGTTTTGAACCTGCAAATGCTGCAAGACATCCGACGCCCAAACCACCGAAAAAATATAAAGGTTTCCGTGTAGCCACATACAACATCACTACATATGTCAGGAAAAAGATCAATGCAGCTCCGAGGTCTGTTGATAATACAAGGATTCCTACATGTACTGCCGCTGCCACAGTGGCAAAACATACCTGTCGAAAATCTGTTGATTCATAAAGCATGCAGGCTATAAAGAATACAAATATAATTTTTACAAACTCCGAAGGTTGTAGCGTGATTCCTGCAATAGTAAAGGACAGATGCGCACCGCCACTCATTTTTCCAAGTACAAGAACTATTCCAAGGGCTACCACACCAATAGCACAGTAAAACCAGGTGAATTTCCTCAGAAATATCAATTTTCTGACCAGAAATGGGATGAATGCTGAGATTACAGCTGCTACCACTGCAATTTCAAACTGTCGAATTGCATTTTCAAAATTCAATCTGGTCAGAATAATAAATCCAATCAGCATCAACATACACATGTGATTGACAACCAGCCGCGCCGCACGCTTGTATATAATCCGATAAATCAGAAATAGGAAAAGAACAAACAACACCTGTGCACCATAAAATATCAAAATTTTCAATTCTTTTGTCACAGCAAACAAAACCATAAATGCATCCAGATGGATTAACATCATGCATGTTGTCTGCGCTTTATACATATGCTTCTGACGCTCTTCATTTTTCAGAACCAGTACCACATAACTGTACCAGGTATAAATGGCCAAAAGTATGATCATCACATATTTGGACAATTCTGTGATCAAATGTATCATAATTACTCCTTACTTGTGCATCAGTCAACGCCTCTCCGAAAATGTCCATTGGTAAAAGTTCCTTCTTTTGGTGTCGGGATCTCTTCTTCACCAACAAACGCATCCGTATACTGATTCAATATGTCCTTTATCTTCTGCTCACTTTCATTTCGTAATACAATTCGATAAGAAGCAAACTTTAAATCACGAATACTTTTCGCCTGATGGAGCAGACTCGTTGGCTGACAGTTATAAATCACATTATAACAATGTCTACAATTACGCATCACTTCAAACTGCTTCTGATAACGGTCATTCAGATACAAATGCTCATTTAGAACACCCTCACAATGCTTCTCTTTGATGCAGGATGCATAATTCTTGTATACACACTGTGCAGAAATCATCAGCGGTGCATAGCCATAAAGGATCAATTCCGCATGTTCATTTTTCATATGTGCCAGTTCTTTGTAATTAAGCTCCTGAGATGCCGTATATTTTGCAAATCCACCACTTAAAAAATCTGCAGCGGACTCATTGGAAAAAACATATAATCCTGCATCCAGCGCCAGCCTTTCTTCCGAAATCCCTAAAATATCTTTTGCAAATCCAATTCCGTCATAGCTACGCACCCAGATTTGATCAAAACGTTGTAAATCTGTAATTGCTTTTTTCAACAGCTTCTCAGAATTTTCACGCAAAACATAAGGGAAAGCAAATCCCGCCAGTTTTCCTGCCTGATGAATCCGCTCTATAAGACTTTTTTCTGCTCCACAGTCTTCTAGTGTAATCATTCCCACACTGGGATTTTCCAACAGTAACGGTAAATATTTTGTGGAGGATATCCAAACATTTAACAGCGGCTTCTCATTTTCTGCACACTTAAATTGATACGGATTTTCTAACTGCTTTTCATGTGCTTTTCTTCGTCCCTGTCCCAATAGCTGATTCTGTAACCGATCGAGTGCACTTCTGCGCAGTTCATTTAACTGTCCAACTGGTACAAACAGGCTATCGTCGAGATAGATTTCCAACTCTGCTGCATCAAACGGTGTATCTCCCGTCTTGCGTAGTCTCTTTTCCAATTCCTCTCTGGATAACGGGCGGTTCTGAGCCAGTCCCGGACAAGCTCCGGTTACTGTGACTTCCGATCTCTTTGCTTCGCAATTGCTTCCAAGAAGTTTTACCGATAATTCCATTGGCTGCTGTGCATGAAATACAGCATGCATCCGTACCGGAAGTTTCTGTTCCATTGCCGGCTGATAAGCCATTTTTGCATCGTTGCTGCTATGAGAGGAATCTGTCAGTGTCATCATGGAACGGCCGTTACGCATTTCATAGTAACCTTTTGTAAATCCATTTCGGTTTCCTAGCAAAAGCAAACGTTCCATATCTGCTTTTTCGACTTTATAAGATTCAGGTGCTTCCTCGTAAATATCCAGATATTTACGATAAATCGATGTTACTCCGGCTGCGTATTCCAGTTTTTTCATTCTTCCCTCGATTTTAAAAGAATAAATACCACTTTCACATAATTCAGGGAGTAATTCGATTGTACACAAATCTTTTGGACTCAACGGATATTTTTCTTTTTTATGCAATATGTTTCCATGGTCATCTGTCACTTGATAAGCCAGTCGACATGGTTGTGCGCAACGTCCACGATTTCCGCTCCTTCCACCAAGCATACTGCTCATCAGGCACTGACCGGAATAACAGTAACAAAGTGCTCCATGAATGAAGCTTTCGATCTCGACACCTGTCTCATCATAAATCCGTCGGATTTCTGCAATGGATAGCTCACGAGATGTTACAATTCGCTCTGCCCCCTGATCTATCAAATATTTTGCACCGGCTACATTAGATACCGACATCTGAGTACTTGCATACAACGGAAGTTCCGGGAAATTTCTGCGAATAAACTGAAACACACCATAATCCTGTACGATTACTGCATCCAGACCATGTTCATATAAGGGTTTCAGATAGGAAAACAGCTCTGTTTCTATTTCTTTATTTTTTAATAATGTATTGACGGTAAGAAAAATCTTTTTTTCACGCATATGTGCAAAATCAAGAGCTTCTTTTAGGTCATCCTGAGAAAAATTCTTTGCAAACGCGCGGGCACCAAATTTATCACCGCCCAGATATACCGCATCCGCACCAGCATTCATCACCGCCTTGCAGATTTCCAGTGATCCTGCCGGTGCTAACAATTCATGCTTCATCGTTTTTTATGTCCTTCCAGTTTTTCAAGTCTTACTTCTGCCTCTGACAGTTCCTGTTTCAGTTCTGCCAGTTCATTTTCTTTCTGACGCAGATCCTGTTCCAACTGCTCAATTTGCTCCTGAGCTGTCACAAGTTCATCTGCAATATTAATATGTATAAATACCGGTTTTAAATCCGATGGCAGACAACGGTATTCGTCCGCTTCTTCCATCTGTTGCATTACACGATTAACGCAAGATGCAATTTTCTGAATATGGGTTTCGTCTTCATAACCGCCCATTGTCAGGATTTTCCCGGCAATCACAACCTGTACCATTGATTTCTTTGTCATTTTGCTTCCCCTTTTCACAGTTTCTGCCAGTGAGTATAAGAATTACTTTGGGCAGATTAACATTCTGCCTATATTTCTTATCTTTATTTTTCTTTAAAATGTTCGATTGCCAGTGCTGTTGCCACACGACCTTTTGGTGTACGGTTCAAAAATCCATTTTTTACCAGATACGGTTCATACACGTCCTCGATGGTTCCAGAATCTTCCCCTACAGCTGCAGCCAGCGTTTCAAGTCCTACTGGTCCACCGCCAAACTTCTGAATGATTGTCAGCAGAATCAACCGGTCATTTTTATCCAGACCACATCTGTCTACTTCCAAAAGATCCAATGCAAAAGAAGCAACTTCCTTTGTGATCACACCATCGTATTTTACCTGAGCAAAATCACGGACTCTTTTTAAAAGGCGGTTTGCCAATCGCGGCGTTCCCCTGGAACGTTTTGCCAGTTCTGCTGCACCTTTTGGGTCAATCTCAACATGAAGTTTTTTCGCAGACTGTACAATAATAGTTTGCAATTCTTCCGGTGTATAAAATTCCAGATGCTGAATCACGCCAAAACGATCTCTGAGCGGTGCCGAAAGTAATCCAGCACGAGTGGTTGCACCAACCAATGTAAATTTGGGAAGATCCAGCCGAATAGATCGGGCAGATGCTCCCTTACCAATCATGATATCAATGGCATAATCTTCCATAGCAGGATAAAGCACTTCTTCCACCTGCCGGTTCAGGCGATGGATTTCATCCACAAATAAAATATCATTTTCCTGTAAATTACTAAGAATCGATGCCATCTCTCCCGGTTTTGCAATAGCCGGGCCGGAAGTGATTTTCATATGTACGCCCATTTCATTGGCAATGATACCGGAAAGCGTTGTCTTTCCAAGTCCTGGCGGTCCGTAAAACAACACGTGGTCTAACGGTTCCTGTCTCTGTCGGGCTGCCTCGATATAAACACGCAGAGTACCTTTTATTTTTTCCTGACCGACATATTCTTCCAGTGACAGAGGACGCAGACTAAATTCTGTCTGAATATCCTCTTCCTGGATTTGTGTCGAAATGACTCGTTTTTCCATGAATCTCCTCACTCAATACACTTTATTTTACATCCGCTGCTTTTATTTTTTATTTGATTTTGGTGTCAAAACACCCACATCTTGATACTGTAATTATATTTTTAAAATAATGCCAGATTTTTCAATGCTGCTTTCAGCACATGTTCCACATCATCTTCTTCTGTAATTTCGATGCCGGAAAGCACTTTGGATGCTTCGGTTGCACTGTAACCAAGTGCAACTAATGCTTCGGTTGCCTCCTTACGGATTCGGTTATTGCTACTTCCGGCTGCTGCTGGTGTCTCCATTTCTTCAAATCCAGTTTCTATAGCAGCTTCCAGATCAATTTTATCCTTCAGCTCTATGATGAGACGCTTTGCTGTCTTGCTTCCAATACCCGGTGCTTTGGAAATAGTCTTGGCATCCTCTGCCACAATAGCGAATCGCAGATCATTGGCAGACAATACAGACAACACTGCAAGCCCACCTTTGGGGCCGATTCCACTGACGTTGATCAGTAATTTAAACATTTCAAGTTCATCTCTGCTCGGAAATCCAAACAGAGAAAAAGCATCTTCTTTTACATATAGATACGTATAAATCTTGACCTGTTCTCCCCTTGCTGGAAGTTCATCCAGCATACGGGCAGAAATACGGATATTATAGCCAATATCATTATTTTCTACAACGATCAGGTCTTCACTGATTTCTTCTAACGTTCCTTTTATATATGAATACATCAAACACTCCATTTCAAAAACATCTCATATTTTAAATCAGCATTCTTATTCAATATTTTCTTCCGCTAATCAGTTTTATGAAATACTTTTGCTTTTTTCTAATTTTACTGCTTTACTTCGTATGGGTGTCAAACTGCGAACTTTCTCCGTCTTCGATTTCCACCACAACTTTATTGGGCAGGCATACAATTGTCTCTCCATTAGAAGAAATGGCATGCTGCTTTACACAAAGTTTATCCGGACAGTCCGCAGAAATCATATCAGCTTTTCCATTCTCGATTACAAGCGTGTTTGTCACTATTCCATCTGCATTTTTTATCTCTATTTTCTGTGCTTTTTCTCCTGTTGTATGCAGATCATAGGTACCATACTCAGTTCCGTCCACACTTACTTTCACCTGTCCACCTGGTGTACTCTGCATTTTCTGGATGACAAAATACCCAATAATTGCTGCCAGAAAAATGAGCAATAATAGCAAAATTTCTTTTTTACCGACCTTTTTGTCCATGCTTATTCCTTGCTCCCGATATAATAAAACCCTTTACATTCATCCAATTTCACTGGGATGATATGTCCGATCAATTCTTTTCCACCTGGAAAATGTACAACACTATTGTTACCAAGACGACCTGTCAAGAGACTGTCATCCTGATGATTTACACTTTCTACCAGTACATCCTGCACCTGACCGGTGAGCGCCTCGGATTTTTCTGCCGCTATCTCCTGTACTTCCTTTAACAGACGATCAAAACGCTCTTTTACCACATCTTCCGGAACCTGATCTTGCATTTTTGCAGCCGGAGTACCAGTACGTTTTGAATAAATAAAAGTAAAAGCACTGTCGTAACGTACTTTACGAATGACATCCATGGTTTCTTCAAAATCTTCTTCTGTCTCTCCCGGGAATCCGACAATGATATCTGTTGTCAGTGCAATATCCGGCATAGCTGCACGGATTTTGTCTACCAGGGCCAGGTACTGTTCTTTGTCATAATGTCGGTTCATGATCTGTAACAACCGGCTACTGCCCGACTGCAGTGGCAAATGCAGATGTCTGCAAATTTTCTTGGATTTTGCCATTACTTCAATCAGATCGTCAGAAAGATCCTTTGGATGAGATGTCATAAAACGAATTCGCTCTAGACCTTCTATTTGCTCAATTTGTTCTAATAGCTGTGCAAAAGTAATTGGCTGATCCAGGTTTTTTCCATAAGAATTAACGTTCTGCCCAAGAAGCATCACTTCCACAACACCATCTGCAACAAAATTTTCAATTTCACGGATGATTTCACGTGGCTCTCTGCTTCGTTCCCGTCCTCTTACGTATGGAACGATACAATAGCTGCAGAAATTGTTGCAGCCAAACATAATATTGACGCCACTCTTAAATCGGAATTTACGCTCATTTGGTAGTTGTTCTACAATCTGATCCGTATTTTCCCATACATCGACAACCATCTTTTTATTTTCGATAGACTGTACCAGAAGTTCAGCAAATTTAAAAATATTATGTGTACCAAAAATCAAATCTACATAGCGGTAGCTCTGTTTGATCTTTTCTACTACTTTTTCTTCCTGCATCATGCATCCGCAGAGTGCAATCATCATATGCGGATTTTTCTTTTTATATCCATGCAGATAACCAAGACGACCATATACTTTATTATTTGCATTTTCACGAACCGTGCAGGTATTGTAAATAACAAAATCTGCATCCTCAGATTCAGACTCCTGGTAACCGATAGCATTTAAGATACCGCATAATTTTTCAGAATCTCGAGCATTCATCTGACAACCAAAAGTGTTGACACAAAACGTCATTTTTCTGCCTGCATCTTTCTCCATCTGCAATACTAAGGTACGTGCCTTTGCAATAAAGTAATACTGGCGCAGCGGTTCCTCTTCCGGCGGATCTAGCGTCAGATCAATCTGATTAATAAAATGTTCTATTTTCATATGTTTATCCTTATCTTTTTGCTTATTTTTAACCACGGAACATTTGTTCCGTGGTTATGAACTGAATAAGTATAACACACCTTGCTTTCTTTTTTCAATAGTAATACACATGTACTGTCCGATGCATTGCTGTCAGCACTGCCTGCATTCGTTTCATCAGGTTCTGGCGCACAGAAATCTCAAATGGTAGTTCCTTCGTTGTATAGTCTTTGTTAATTGCTTTTCCTATAAACAGATTTACTGTGGTGCAATTTTCCATCAGATAGCAAGCCAGACGGGTGGCACCGTTATCTCGACTCAGTTCCTCAAAAAAATCTTCTGATACATCATCCTGCTGATATCTTTCCAAAAGCTCAACGGCTTTATTTAAAGTAAGTACACCTTCTGTCACTAAATCAATCCCATCAATTTTTGCTGTTGGTGGGATTTCAGGATCAAGCACACCGACAGAAGTGATTAAGCGAGTGCCAAGTTCTCTTGCTACAATCTGACTTGTAATACCACCAGACACGATTTTGATTCCTTCCTGTTTCATAAAATCCTGCACCATACGCGTATCATCTTTTTTATCCGACGGTGGTCCTGTTAAAATATTGATTATTTCTTCCTCTGTAATCCTGGCAACTGCAATAGTGGTATCATCACTACACATTCCACCGTATAAGTCCTCACAAGTGCGATTTAACATATCTGCTAATTGTGCTGCTGTCCGCGTTTTTCCCACACAAGATTCACAGCAATTTGCCAGTGCATTCCAGTCCCAACGGTAATTCATAATATTTCCGGTACCACAATACAGACAACCGTCACTCATGATGGCCAATGCATCCCCTGGCAGTGTCTGGAAACGACATTCCCGTATTTTTTTTCCTTCAATTTTTCGGTAAGCAAAAGGTAATGCCTTGATTTTTCCCTGTCGAATCAGAATACACTCCGGGTTATCATATTCTGCCACATATATTTCTCCTGTATGATATACCTGAATGATACTAAAGGTCGAATAAGCCACCCCATTGACAGAAGATAATGGCAATGTCTTTGCAATGGTTGCAACTACTTCATCAATACTCATATCATTATACATCATTGTAGCAATAATTTTCGATGTTAGCGTAGCCAAAATATTTGCCCGGATGCCACTTCCCATGCCATCAGCCAGAATTAAAATTCTGGAATCTTCTTTGTCTACAATTTCCACTTTATCGCCACAAAGTTCTTCCCCATAATGGTTCAGGCTTTTGTACGCCATATCAATTGCAATCTGTTTCATATCCTAACCTCTTTCCTTAGCCTTCCAGAAGTGTATCACGCAGTTTTGTCAGAATTGCTTTCGTCTCTGCCGTAGTCTCACCCAGTAAACCCGCAATTTCCTGTGCAGTTGTCATCTGTTTTTCAATAACAGACTGTGCAAGTTTTACTGTACTCAATTTTTGCTCCAAGACGCGCTCCGCCTGCTTTTCTTCTGCCGACACATCCTCAATAATGGCCAACACACGATCAGAACTTGGAATATATACAATGGTTTCCAGCACAGTCATATTGTACTGCTCCCATTTTTTCTTCACACGCAATTTATTTTCATGGGTATGATATACTTCCTCAAAATCTTTTGTATCTATAAATTCAAATAGATACATATTTAATGCTTCTCTTCGTGAAGTATGGAACACTTCTTCTGCCCGACGGTTGAATTCTTTTAATCTCATCTCCTTATCAAAAATAAAAATCAGATTAGGTGTCGTTTCCATAACAACATTTGCCTGAGAACGGGCATTTTCGTAAGAACGGATCAGACACATAGCTGCCTCTGCCTTTCCTTGATAAATGGCAATCGCTTTCTCACGACAGGTCATATAACCACAAGCTCCGCAGTTAAATTCTGTTGCACTATTGCTCTTTCCAATAGTTTTTAAAATTTCTTTAATCTCCGCTTCTGATGGCATTTTGTCTACCACCTGACGTGGTACATATGTACGCTCAAGTTCTTCTTTCGGCAATGTAATATAAGCAGAAGGTGCTGCTAACAAAGCATTATTTTCAATACTCATGGTTGCTTTGAAACGAAATCCACGACGTTTATCTACCCCTGGTCCATTGACGCATCCACCTGCACAGAGATTTAATTCTACAAAACAATGATCTATATAACCTCGTTTCATACTATGTAGAAATTCACGACAACTTTTAATACTGCTAACCATTAATTTTTTATAAGTTCCTGGTGCACCGCAGACATCCACTGCACGAATGATACCATTTGTAACCGGATAAAGCTGATTAACCATAGGATCCTGGTTTGCAAATGGTCGGGCTTCGCAATGCTTTAAATCTATACTTTCTTCCTCAAGCCATTTCTGTAGCTCATTAAACTCTATGACAGCATCTACACAGCCACGGGTTCTTGAATCTGCCTCGGCTTCCATTTTCTTTGCCACACATGGACCGATAAATACAACTTTCGTATGTTGACCCATACAGTCTTTGATCCATCGTCCGTGGGCAATCATAGGTGAAACAACTGGAGCCAGATATGGAATCAACATCGGATAATGTTTTTCCACCAAGTATACAATAGCAGGACAACTAGTGACAATAATATTATCCATCGTACCTTCCTTCATCAGACGGACATATTCACGAGTGATGATGGCAGCCCCCTCTGCAGTCTCACGCACCTGGAAAAAACCAAGTTTCAGAAGAGCATCCACAATCTGACCAGACTCTTCATAGTCTAACAGGCCACGGTAAGAAGGATCCAACGAAACTACTACTCGTTCGCCACGTTTTAGCATATTTTTTACATAATCCAAATCACTATCAAAAGTCTTTGCCTCCTGCGGACATATTTCCATACAATGACCACAATAAATGCACATATCGGTAACAATCTGTGCCTGCCCATTTTTTATCCGAATGGCTTTTACATCACAATTTCGCAGACATTTATAACAATGTGCACAATTTGCGTCCTGAAAATTAATAACATTCATGTTCCTTTCTCCTTACCTAATAAATATTCACGGTATCTTTTCACCAAAACCCGAGTAGTATCCAACATAAAACAACTCTATCGAATTTACTTACTTCTGAATAATTACTATTTTATCATAAAAGGAGCCGTTCTAAAACAACGACTCCTTTCTAAAGTTCCCTAATATAATTATTTATTTACCGTACGTTTCACATAAGAAGTATGTAATAACTCGTGCGCTTTGTGACTTCCTGGCTCACCAAGGTATGTTTCATATAATTCAATAATCGCCGGATTTTCATGAGATTTACGGATTTTATTGTTTTTATCCAGATTGTAAAGCACCTCCGCACGTTTTTCACGGATATCTACGGTATTGCGTACATATCCTGGCTGCTGCGGCTGTCCACCACCGTTAACACATCCACCAGGGCATCCCATAATCTCGATAAAGTGATACTCTGCTTCGCCAGATTTCACTTTATTTAGCAGCTCTTTCGCATTTTTCAGACCAGAAGCAACTGCAACTTTGACATCCATGCCAGCTACATTGTAGGTGGCCTCTTTGATACCATCAATGCCACGGACATCCTTGAAGTCAAGTTTTGACAGTTCTTCTCCTGTCAGTTTCTCTACTGCAGTACGAAGTGCTGCTTCCATAACACCACCAGTTGCGCCAAAGATAACTGCTGCACCAGTTCCAAGACCAAGCGGCTTATCAAATTCTTCGTCTGGAAGATCTGTAAATCGGATGCTTGCACGCTCGATCATACGACCAAGTTCTCTCGTTGTAATGGCAATATCCACATCTGGAACACCAGCACCGTTCTCATCATCTCTGCCAATCTCAAATTTCTTTGCAGTACATGGCATAACACTGACAACCACCATTTTTTCCTTCGGGATTCCCATTTTCTCAGCATAGTAAGATTTTGCTATGGCACCAAACATCTGCTGTGGAGATTTACAGGAGGACAGATTTTCTGTCATTTCCGGGAAATAGTGCTCACAGTATTTGATCCATCCTGGAGAGCAGGAAGTGATCAGTGGTAAAACACCTCCATTCTGCACACGATCCAGGAACTCGTTAGCCTCTTCCATAATGGTAAGATCTGCTGAGAAAGTCGTATCAAATACTTTATCAAAACCAAGTCTGCGCAATGCGGCTGCCAGCTTTCCTTCTACATCTGTACCGATTGGCATACCAAATGCTTCTCCGAGTCCTGCACGAACAGCTGGCGCACATTGAACAACCACGTATTTGTCCGGATCAGCAATAGCTGCAAATACTTCTTCGGTATTATCTTTCTCATAAAGTGCACCCGTCGGACATACTGCAATACACTGTCCACACGATACGCAGCTGGTTTCTGCCAGTTCCATATCAAAAGCAGATCCGATGTATGTCTTAAATCCACGCTCATTGGCACCAATTACGCCAACTCCCTGTACCTTTTCACAGACAGCACTGCATCTTCTGCAAAGGATACATTTATTGTTATCTCTTACCATATGCGCTGCACTGGTATCTAACTCATATACGTTACGCTCACCATCATAGTAAGCCTCATCATCAACTTTATATTCACGACACAAAGTCTGAAGTTCACAATTTCCGCTGCGAACACAAGACAGACATTTACGTTCGTGGTTAGATAATAAAAGCTGTAACGTTTTTCTTCTGGATTCAATGACCTTCGGTGTATTAGTCCATACTTCCATTCCCTCATTGATTGGATATACACAGGCTGTCACCAGAGTGCGGGCACCTTTTACTTCCACCACACACATACGACAGGCACCGATTTCATTTATCTCCTTGAGGTAACATAACGTTGGGATTTCAATCTGTGCAAGGCGTGCTGCTTCCAGAATCGTGGAACCCTTTGGTGCGGATACCTCTCTTCCGTTTATTTTAATTGTAATATTTTCCATGATTGATTCCTCCGTTACTCTTTATAAATAGCGCCAAAACGACACTTATCGATACAGGTTCCACATTTCACACATTTGCTTGTGTCAATGCTGTGTGCAACTTTTACCTGACCTTCGATGGCATTAACCGGGCAGTTACGTGCACATAATGTACAACCTTTACATTTCACAGGATCAATCTTATATGTAATAAGTTTTTTACATACGCCAGCAGGACACCTCTTGTTGACTACATGTTCTTCGTACTCATCACGGAAGTAACGAAGTGTAGAGAGAACCGGATTCGGTGCTGTCTGACCTAAACCACAGAGTGCATTGTCTTTGATGTAGTAACAGAGTTCTTCCATCTTATCGATATCTTCTAAAGTTCCCCGTCCGTCTGTAATCTTCTCTAATAACTCGAGCAGCCTTTTGGTTCCGACACGACATGGAGTACATTTACCGCAAGACTCATCTACCGTAAACTGTAAAAAGAATTTCGCAATATCAACCATACAGGTATCTTCATCCATAACGATTAGTCCTCCGGATCCCATCATAGAACCGATGCTGATCAGGTTATCGTAGTCGATTGGAATATCAAAATGCTCTGCTGGGATACATCCACCGGACGGTCCTCCAGTCTGGGCTGCTTTAAATTTCTTTCCATTCGGAATACCACCACCAATATCCTCAATAACCGTACGTAAGGTTGTTCCCATTGGAATTTCAACCAATCCTGTATTATTGATTTTTCCACCAAGTGCAAATACCTTTGTTCCTTTGGATTTTTCTGTACCCATGGAAGAAAACCACTTCGGTCCACGAAGTATAATCTGTGGAATATTCGCCCATGTTTCAACATTATTTAAAATAGTCGGGCTCTGGAACAAGCCTTTGACAGCTGGAAATGGCGGTCTTGGACGCGGCTCACCACGATTTCCTTCGATAGACGTCATCAGTGCTGTCTCTTCACCACATACAAATGCGCCGGCACCGAGACGAAGTTCAATATCAAAGTTAAATCCACTATCGAAAATATTCTTTCCAAGCAGTCCGTATTCCCTTGCCTGGTTGATCGCGATTTGCAAACGCTCTACAGCAATCGGATACTCTGCACGTACATAAATATAACCCTGATCAGCACCTATCGCATAACCTGCTATCGCCATTGCCTCAAGTACAACATGCGGATCACCTTCCAGAACAGAGCGATCCATAAACGCACCAGGATCTCCCTCATCAGCATTACAACAGACATATTTCTGTACGTTTCCACGGTTTCCGGAAGCGAATCTCCATTTCAGCCCTGTTGGGAATCCTGCACCACCACGACCTCTCAATCCACTGTCTAATATAGTCTGGATAACATCGTCCGGTGTCATCTCTGTCAGCACTTTTCCAAGCGCCTCATAGCCACCCGTTCCAATATACTCATCAATACTTTCCGGGTTGATAACACCACAATTTCGCAATGCGATTCTATGCTGTTTTTTATAAAATGTTGTTTCGTTTAAAGATTTGATTCCTTCCGGTGTCTGTGCCTCATGATATACAAGACGATCAACGATACGACCTTTTAACAGATGTTCAGAAACAATCTCTGCTATATCTTCCGGACGCACCTTAGAATAAAAAACTGCCTCCGGATAAACAATCATGACCGGACCTTCTGCACACAGACCGTGACATCCGGTTTTAACAACTGCTACTTCATTTTGTAATTTATTTTTCTTTAATTCATCTTTTAAAGTCTGAATAATCTGCTGGCTTCCGGAAGAAGTACATCCAGTTCCTCCACAGACTAATACATGTGAACGATACATTCAGTCACACCTCCCATTACATATTCTCAGCTACGTGAAGTAAATATTTGTCCACCACCTGTCCTCTTACCAGATGCTGTTCCAAAATTTCTTTTGCTTTTTCTTCATTTACTTTCACATAAGTTACTTTTTCTTTTCCCGGCTCATACACTTCCACGATCGGCTCATACTGGCATAAACCGATACAACCGGTCTGGGTGACAATCACATGCTCCAGCTTTCTGTCTTCTACTTCTTTTACAAGCGTATTTAAAACCGGTCGTGCTCCACTCGCAATGCCGCAAGTAGCCATACCGACAACCACACGCGTATCTTTTTCATGTTCTGACCGCATTCCGATTTGTCCTTGCATTTTTTCACGAATTGCTTTCAATTCTTCTAATGATTTCATATAGTCCCTCCTTAGAATTACCTGGTAGTGTAATTCTGCATTCGATTAATATCAGATTCATTTTCCTCCAAATACTCTCTGAGAAAAGATGATACTTCCGGGATGGAAAATGGCACATCGCCAAGCATTTTCCGCATTTCTTTTGTATCCAAATGAAACTCTGCTTCGTTTACCTGATACTGATAATAAAAGTCAATATCTGAATGCATGATAATGAGCGAATACACTGTCTCATTAAGATTTCCAAGTGGCATACAATCTATATTGTCCATACAGAAAACTGCCTCAATCTCTGTTCCTTTCCCAGGTTCAGAAAAAATCGAAAATGTTCCACCTGTACACTCTGCTTCCTGTTTAAAAAATGGAATTCCTAACCCGATTCTGCGGGTCGCCCTTGTAGTATAAAAAGGATCTGTCACCCGCTTTAGTGTCTCTTCATCCATTCCCTTTCCGTTATCTACTATCTGCACAGTCAGCAAATTCTGCCGCATGTTCACACATACTCTGATTTTAATTTCTGTCGCTTGTGCAGATACAGAATTTTCCGAGATATCTAGAATATTCAATGATATTTCCGGTAACATTACATGTATTTTGCCAGAATGCCATCAAGCTCATCCGGAGTCAGACGACCATATACGTCATCATTGATCATCATAACTGGTGCAAGACCACAGGCTCCGATACATCGACAGGCATCCAGAGAGAACTTACCATCTGCAGTACATTCACCACCAGCAATTCCAAGGAGCTCCATCAGCTTGTTATAAATGTCACCTGAGCCCTTTACATAACAGGCTGTTCCCAGGCATACAGAAATTTTGTACTGTCCCTTCGGATATAAATTGAACTGAGAATAAAATGTTGCTACTCCGTAGATTTTTTCCATAGGTACATCCAATTCGTCGGAAATTTTCTTCTGAACTTCATACGGAAGATAACCGTAGATATCCTGCGCTTTCTGCATGATTGGCATCAGGCACCCCTGATCATTACGCAGTTCATCGATAGCTGCCTGCAGCATCGCTTCCTGTTCCTGTGTTCCGTTAAACGGAACAGATTTTGTTTTTTCCAAAATTATCCCTCCTAATATCCAGTGTATTTTTCACAATACATCTGCTTTTTATACTACCATCTGTTTTAACAATAATCAACAATTTTTTTATGCTAGTTTTGTGTGTTTTATATACTTTTTCTTTTGCAATTGTTCAAACTGCAATACATCATCTACTATGTTATAAAAATAACAATTCATTTTTGTTGAATTATTACAAATTTCATGCTATACTAATTCAAAAATATTGTGCATTTAAAAAAATACAAAAATGAATTTTTGGAGGCTATCATGACAATCTCACAAATCATTTCCCTGCTAGATGCCACTCCCCTGTCAGCTACAATTGACTTAAACCACACCATCGAAACCGTCTGTGGTTCTGATATGATGAGTGATGTTCTAGCTTTTATAAAAAAAGATGCCTTATTGCTAACCGGGCTGAATAACCTGCAAGTCATTCGAACTGCTGAGATGCTGGATATTGTCTGTCTGATTTTTGTACGTGGCAAAATTCCACAAGAAGAAATGATTCAGAAAGCCGAAGAACTCGGCATAAGCGTTCTTACCACAGAACACACCATGTTTGATGCATGTGGTATTCTTTATCATGCAGGATTACGGGGAGGAAGTCGACACGATGCCTAATATTCATTATCAATATATTGTTGACGGAGAAGATTTTACCAGGGCTGGCGAAGCAAGCAGCTCCTTGAAGCAGACCTTAAAATTAATGAACCTGGATGCAGATATTATTCGACGATGTGCCATTGCAATGTACGAAGGTGAAATCAACATGGTCATTCATGCGAATGGCGGCATTATTGATGTAGATATCAATCCTGATCGGATCACAATGATTCTAAAGGATCAGGGACCCGGGATTCCAGATGTGGAACTTGCCATGCAGGAAGGGTATTCTACTGCAAATGAAGAAGTTCTGAATCTTGGATTTGGTGCAGGAATGGGACTTCCGAATATGAAACGTTCTGCAGATGATATGAAAATCGAAACCACACTTAATGTCGGAACCACAGTCACCATGATCATTTATTTTAGCACAAAATAAACTATATAAAGGAATGTCAGATTATGAATAAATTTTTTCATTCTGTATATCTGGAGAACGATAAATGTACCGGTTGCATTACCTGTCTAAAGCGTTGTCCAACACAAGCCATTCGTGTCAGGAATGGGAAAGCACATATTATCAACGAATTCTGCATTGATTGTGGTGAATGCATCCGTCACTGTCCACACCATGCCAAACATACTAAACGGGATTTCATTCAGGTTCTGGATAATTATAAATATACAGTTGCCCTTCCAGCACCCTCCCTATACAGCCAATTTAATAACATCAAGGACACTAACCTGATTTTAAATTCGTTAATTTTATCCGGTTTTGACGATGTATTTGAAGTAAGCGCAGGAGCTGAAATCATTTCCGAATTATCCAGAAATTATATCAACGATCATCCAGAACTGTATCCGTTGATCAGCACCGCCTGCCCCACGATTGAACGCTTGATCCGTGTGCGATTTCCAGCTTTGATTCCACACCTTCTTCCAATTCTGCCTCCAATGGAGGCTTCCGCAATTATTGCAAGAAAACGTGCAGTAGAAAAAACCGGACTATCACCATCCGATATAGGGATCATTTTTATCTCTCCCTGCCCTTCCAAGATCAGCTTCATTCATGATCCACTTGGGATAAAAGAAAGCAACGTAGATGCTGTTCTTGCTATCAAAGATATTTATCCACTTCTGCTTTCTCATATGAAAAAAGCTACACAGGAAGGTCTTTGCTACACATTATCCGGACGCATCGGGAAAGGTTGGGCCATCAGTGGTGGAGAATCTTATGGCATTATTTCAGATCATTACCTGGCAGCTGATGGGATTGAAAATGTTATTCGGGTTCTCGAAGATCTGGAAGATGAAAAATTTCTCCCGGGACTGCAGTTTGTAGAGTTAAATGCTTGTAGTGCTGGTTGTGTAGGAGGCGTTCTAACGGTAGAAAATCCGTATATTGCTAAAGCCAAGGTAAAACAGTTTTCCAAATACGAGCCAGTGCTTCGCATGCACTGTGCAGATTTATCAGAAAACAATCTAGGATCCTATGCTTGGACTGAACCAGTAACTTATGAGCCTGTCTACACTCTGGGAGCAAATATCTACGAAAGTATGGAGAAGATCCTGGAGAGCCAAGAAATATTAAAAGAATTTCCAGGACTGGACTGTGGTTCCTGTGGTTCACCTACTTGCAAAGCTTTGGCAGAAGATATTGTAAAAGGTGTTGATTCTGCAAAACCTGAAGACTGCATTTATCTAATGAGAGAACAATTAAAAAAACAAACGCTTCAAAACCAGGAGGAAAAATTATGACTGTAAATGACCTTATAAGTACAAGTACCTTTGAAGTAATACATATCGGTAATCCAGAAGCAGAAATTTCTACCCCCTACTGCTGTGATTTACTTAGCATTGCGATGGGAAATGCACCAGCATCCAGTGCATGGTGTACTGTAATGAGTAATATGAACACTCTGGCAGTAGCATCTCTGACAGAATGTGCCTGCGTTATTTTATGTCACAACGTCTCAGTGGATGAAAATATGAAACTAAAAGCAGTAAGTGAAAATATTAATGTGCTGCGTACCTCAGATTCTATTTTCACAACAGCTCTGGAGGTTTACAAAAAGTTACATGAAAACGCTGACTTATGATTTGCATCTTCACTCCTGCCTATCTCCTTGTGGAGAAAATGATATGACGCCTGCCACTATCGCAGGAATGGCAAAAGTTATCGGTCTGGATCTAATTTCACTGACAGATCACAATTCCTGCAAAAACTGCCCGGCAATTTCTCGCGCAGCTTCTGCATACAATATTTTGTTTCTTCCTGGAATGGAACTGACAACTGCCGAAGAAGTGCATGTGCTATGTTATTTTCCATCATTGGATACAGCTATGTCCTTTGATCAATATATATCGGATCATCTGCCTGCCATTCCAAATAAACCAGAGTTATTCGGAGAACAGCGAATTTGTGACACAGAAGATCATATACTTGGTCAGGAAGAACGCCTGTTAATTTCTGCCACAGATATCCCGTTTGATGCAGTTTACGATCTGGTCTCCCATTATAATGGCATCATGGTTCCGGCACATATCAACAAACCGAGTACCAGTCTGCTTGGAAACCTTGGATTCATTCCACAAACCAGCCGTTTTTCATGTGCAGAAGTCAAAAAAGATTCCGACTGGACACAGCTCCAACAAAAATATCCTTACCTGTCACACTGCAATCACTTATGCAGTTCCGATGCACATGATCTTAATTCCATTCATGAACCGATTTATACTCTATCAACTTCTGGAACTTCACTGACAGATATTTTGAAGGCCATACAAAAAAAGCTGTAACAAAAGAATCTTGATTTTTTAATATCAAATATTCTTTCGCTACAGCTTTCCTTTCATGTTCTTACTTAATAATTTTTTTCCCATATTTTTCGCCCAGATTTTCAACTGAACCATCTGGATTCTGAATATCAATCTGATTTAACTGACTGCGTAAATTTCTACGAAAAGAAGCAACATACTCCTCACGCAATACTGCCTGTTCCTTTTTTTCTGCTTCAGTTAATCCTTCCGCTTTTGCTTTATGATATAATTCATTAATTCTCTTTACTTTCTCATCTGTCATAGACATAGTTTCTTTTCTCCTGTTCTTTTTAATCTATCTGTCCACTGATAACATTCTGTTACTGACAATTTTTATTGTAGCATTAAACCCAACAAAATATTTTTCTTTCTAATTTTTCTACAAGTAGGAATGAATATCAAAAGTTTCATCATTCTGTGCTCTGAATAACGTGCCTCTGAAATCACCACCGATAATTTGATGAATAATTCCAACATCATTTCCATTAGCAATGATCATATCTGTGCCAGACGCTGTAGCAATGCGTGCTGCTGTCAACTTGGTTGCCATTCCACCAGTTCCAACATCACTTCCAGTAGATTGTTTTGCCATAGCATCATATTGCTCATTCATCTTTTCCACACATTCTACCAGCGTTGCATTCGGATTTGTTCGTGGATCATCAGTATATAATCCATCAATATCAGACAACAAAACAAGCAGATCTGCCCCGACTAATGAAGATACAATTGCAGATAGTGTATCATTGTCACCAAAATGCATCTCATAAGTGGAAACTGTATCATTTTCATTAACAACTGGAATAATACCAAGACGAAACATTTCCTCAAAAGTATTATGTGCATTCTGACGAGACTCATCTTCCAGAATTGTGTCTTTTGTCATAAGAATCTGTCCTGCAGTCTGGTTGTACTCTGCGAACATTCGCTGATAAGTCATCATAAGCCGTGCCTGTCCGACAGCTGCACAGGCCTGTTTTGTAGAAATATCCTGCGGACGGCCCTGAAGCCCAATTGCCTGACGGCCAACTGCAATTGCTCCGGAACTTACCAAACATACATCCATTCCCTGATTTCTCAAATCACATAGTTCTCGCACCAGTTTCTCAATCTTCATCAGATTCATACTTCCTGTCTGCGAATGCTGTAGGGAGGACGAACCGATTTTGACGACCACTCTCTTTTTATATTTAAAATAATCATTTACGTTCATTTGTACACTCCTCGTTATATTCTCATAAAATAATATTCATTATATATCCAGATACTTTTTTCGGTTTGACATTCTTGTGTTTTATGATACATCGGTAGAGTGATTTCTGTCAATACACATATGCATTCATCTGCGTTTGAGATAAAAAAGTGTCTTCGACACTTCAACTCCCCTGCCCCTCAATCATGAGGGGTAAGGGGTTTCTTTTTTATTAATAA
>CAKREL010000029.1 GCA_934317205.1 uncultured Eubacterium sp. | reverse complement strand
ATGGGTGTGTAGCTCAGTTGGTAGAGCACTTGACTTTTAATCAAGTTGTCCCGGGTTCGAACCCCGGCACGCTCACTCTTAAAGGACACGTAAGTGTTCTTTTTTTGTGCCGAGGTTCGAACCAAGGTTTGGTCTTCGCTACGCTACGGTCGGACCTAAACAGACATCCCCTGGATGTCTAGGTCCCCGGCACGCTCACTAGAAGCCAGTAAACTTGCGGGTTTGCTGGTTTTTTTGTTACCCGAAACTCAGCCTTTCCCACAAGTTTTCCCACATTTTCCAACAAGTAAATAATTCATATTATCTGGAAATGGCAGATTCAAAAATAGAGACTGCCTGTTTCCTGGAATGCTGTGACACGTGAGCATACGTATTTAATGTGATTTTGATATCAGAATGCCCTAACAGCTCTTGAACATCTTTAAAATTCGCTCCATGTGCGATGAGCGTGGAAGCATAAGTGTGACGCAGACCATGAAAGTGAAAATGCTGCAGTGCAGGCAGTAACTGCTTTACAATTTTATTACATTCGGTTATGGATATCAAAAAGATGATACCAGTTGTTGATGGCTGTTAATATTAATGTTGTTAAGAATGATTCTGATGATGTTAGAAAATATAAGGATCTGTTAAATTATGATACAAAGGGAACCCATATTCCACAGGAACCACACCTGTTCGGATATCGGTTCCTTTTTGCATCCCCAATTTACCCATTCCCCTTAAGAATCATCATCTCCCGGTGATACTTATTCACATAATCCGCAGTGATTAGCGTTCCACTCTTGGGAGCCGGGGATATCACAAAAAGCCGGTCGCACCATGCACTGATGATCCGGTTCCGTCTTGGAAACGTATACCTGGATGGGCGTGTTCCCGCCGGATATTCGGACAGGCTATGTGTGTAGAAATTTGACAGCACCTAACACTTTTTGAACAAAAAAATAGAACGCCGTCGCAACGCCGTCCTTACAAAAACACAATTGTTTTTATGATTCTGCATTTATTATATGAGTGAGCTTCTAAAATGTCAACAGATTATAAAGAAAAAACTTGACAAATGGCAATCTCATGATTATGCAAAAAATGAAGAAATAACTTTACATGCAAATTCATAGTTGCTTTTTATAAGTTCATTATTCTTAAAAAATCCTCTTTTTTCAAGCATTCGTTCAAAAAATAGAGCTTTTAGTTCTTTTATCCTGTGGTATTTAACTTTGTCTGATACCACTAATTTGTATACATAAAGCAAACCGGTAAATTCTAACATAGGTCTGCAGGATAATTTCTTCCGACGCTGATTTGAATTAATAGTTTTTATTTTTGAAATCTCCAGACTGATTTCATAAGGCGCTCTTGACGTACCATGTTTCAGGTTAGCCAAGATACAATTGTTATGAGCCGTTCCATTTCGTAAGCTTTTGACCAAATTGATGACAGGTGTAGACAATTTGACCAAATTTCTGGAGGAGTAGTAAAATTCATAAAACTTAATAAAATCTCCAAAAGTAAGCATTTCGAGTAAAACCCATGCAGGACAATCATCATACGCAACGATTTTATTTTCATTTTTCTGCTTCGCGGGATTATACACACGCTGAAGCGTAAAATATTTATGAATCAAATCGCTGGTAAAAGGAGAAGCACTGGTGGCTTCAAGTTTTCCGAGGATATATGGATTTTGGGCTAAAAAATTTTTGACAATGTTATATCCATCGGTAGAGGGATCACACTCAATATCTTTTAACATTTTCACTTTCAGATCATGTTCAATATCTAAACACATTTTTGAAACAATAAAACGAAAATGCATATCAATGGTAGATAATTCCTGTAAATATGAAAAATCTAAATCAATATATTTTCCTTTATGAATACCGTTTCTATATTTTTGATAGTTTTTTCGGTATGAAGCAGTTCGAAGATAATTATTTACATTCGTCAAGTAGGTTTCAGCATCATTTTCAGAAATATATTTAAACTGAATGCCTTTTTCAACTTTCATTTTATTAATAAGCTGTTGCGCTGTTTGTTTCGGTTTATCAATTTTGTATGGCATAAAAATCCTCTTTCCATGTATGGGAAAATTCAATGAATCATATGTATTGTAACTATTACCTTAATATTACATAGGGATTGAGATGCCTGAATTATATCATATTGTGCAAAGATTATCTATGAGGAATGAATGTAACATCACAGCAAAATAACCATTAATCATACGAAAAGAGGAAATCGATATCCAACAGGAACCCAACCTGTCAGAAGTCGTTTTCCTCTTTTTGCGTATTCCGATTAAAACACAAAAAAATTTTTTTAAAATCCAAAAACTCCGATACTTTCAGAAAACAAGGGAATTTAGTCAGTGACCAAAACGTGCAGCAATGCACGTAAATGTGAAATTTTATTGACAACGCGGGCGGGGTGGTTTATAACTAATAAAAAGTGAAATAAACTAACTAGTAGTTATAATTGCTAACCAAAGGAAAAGATATGTAATTAGAGAAAAATAACGCTAATTACGGAAAATAACGACAGTACAAGGAGGGATAAAAAAACAAGAGAAAAAGACACCTGCTTGCCCCAAGAGCAGGAAAAAATATGGTGATCAGCACCAACAAAAACAGTGAGAGAAAAAAGTGGAGGAAACATATGAGAATTGTATGGCTTGTTTTAGGTTGTCTCTGTCTGGGACTTGGAACGGTGGGAATCGTACTTCCGATCCTGCCAACGGTTCCGTTTTACATGGCAACCCTGTTCTGTTTTGCAAAGAGTTCCCAGAAGCTGCATGACTGGTTCACCGGAAGCAATTTGTATAAGAAACATCTGGAGAGCTTCGTGCAGAAACGTTCTATGACGATGGGAACCAAGTTAAAGATCATCGGCATGGTAACGGCCGTGATGGCGATCGGTTTTATCTGTATGAAAAACGTGCAGATCGGACGGATCTGCATTGCCGTTGTCTGGGTATGCCATCTGTTGTATTTCTTCCTTCGGGTAAAAACAGAGAAGCCCGGAGAGATGGATGGAGAAGGAATCTGACAGATGAGCAACGTGGAGAAGAAGCGGCAGAAGGAACAGCATGTCGTGGAAGAAATGATCCGGCTTTACTGCCGGAAAAAGCATACGGGGTATGACAGGACATCCGGGCAGATGTGCCCCGCCTGTCAGGACCTGGCGGATTATGCGAAATTGCGCAGTGAAAAATGCCCGTTTATGGAGCACAAGACATTTTGTGCAAACTGCAGGGTTCATTGCTATAAACCGGAAATGAGAGAGCAGATCCGACAGGTGATGCGTTTTTCAGGACCGAGAATGTTGCTGCACCACCCGGGACTGGCTGTCTGGCATCTGGTGTGCAGTATCAGAGAGAAAAGGAAACAAATATGATAAAAACGAGACTTGTGGGACTGTTGTCCCATGCAAAAAAGTATATCGTATACACGATCCTGTGGCAGTGGCTTGCGCTTTTGTCACAGGTTTTCGCAGTTTTTTCGATTGCTAATTTACTGGAGCGTGTTGTGTACCGGGCAGTGACGGTGCAGAGCATTGAGCTGACGGTTGTCACGCTGGCAATCGTAATCGTGTTACGTTTTGTCTGTGAGCGGATGGGAGTGAGGTCTTCCTATCTGGCTTGTGTGGATGTAAAACGCATTTTAAGGGAAAAAATTTATGAAAAAATGTTGAAACTGGGGGCTTCTTACAGCGAGCAGGTGTCATCTTCCGAGGTGGTGCAGGTTTCAACAGAAGGCGTAGAGCAGTTGGAGACTTATTTTGGAAAATATCTGCCACAGTTGTTCTACAGTCTGATCGCCCCGGTAACTTTATTTATTATTTTGTGCAGAGTTAGTCTGAAAGCAAGCGTGATTCTGCTGATCTGTGTGCCGCTGATCCCGATTTCTATCGTGGTGGTGCAGAAGATCGCAAAGAAGCTGCTGAATAAATATTGGAGCATTTATACCGGATTGGGTGATTCCTTTCTGGAAAACCTGCAGGGATTGACCACACTGAAAATCTATCAGGCAGACCAGCAGAAAGCAGACGAGATGGATGTGGAATCCCAGAACTTCCGCCGGATCACCATGAAAGTGCTGACGATGCAGCTTAATTCCACCAGTGTGATGGATATTGTAGCTTATGGCGGTGCGGCGATTGGTATGGTGGTTGCGGTAACGGAGTTCTTAAAGGGCAACCTGACAATTTCGGGTACGTTGTGTATCGTGCTTCTGGCAAGCGAGTTTTTCTTGCCGTTGCGACTGCTTGGTTCTTTCTTCCATATTGCAATGAACGGTATGGCGGCAAGTGACAAAATCTTTAAGATTCTGGATCTGCCGGAGCCGGAGGCAGGAGCAAAGACATTACCAGAAGGTGCATTAGATATTTTACTCAAAGATGTACATTTCTCATATGAAGAAGACAGAGAAATCCTAAAGGGCATCAACCTGAATCTCCCGGCGGGAAGTTTTGTATCACTGGTAGGTGAATCCGGTTGTGGAAAAAGTACCATTGCAGGTCTGCTTTCTGCCAAGAATAGAGGTTTTTCTGGTGAGATCACGATTGGCGGTGTGCCGTTATCGGAAGTAAACGAAACAAATCTGATGGAGCATGTGGTATTGGTGCGTCACAACAGTTACTTATTTAAAGGAACGGTAGAAGAAAACTTACGGATGGCAAAATCGGATGCAACGGAAGCGGAAATGAATGCAGTGCTTCAGAAAGTCAACCTGCTAGGATTTTTGCAGACGCAGGACGGATTGCAGACCAAACTTTTGGAGAAAGCAGGAAACTTGTCCGGCGGACAATGTCAGCGTCTGGTAATCGCAAGGGCATTGCTCAAAAATGCGGAAGTTTATATTTTTGATGAAGCAACAAGCAACATCGACATTGAGAGTGAAGAACTCATTATGCAGGTGATTCATGAACTGGCAAAAACAAGGACAGTGCTTTTGATTTCTCATCGACTGGCGAATGTAGTGAAATCGGATCAGATCTATTTCCTGAAAGATGGCGACATCAAAGAGCATGGAACCCATGCAGAGTTGATGGCGTTGGACGGATCATACAAGCACTTGTATGAGAGTCAGATGGCGCTGGAGCATTACGGAGAGGAGGGGAGTCTGTGATGGAAACAAAGAAGCGAAGAAGTGCGATTTCGATTATGGGAAGCCTGATTGGACTGGTAAAACCTCTGATCCACATCATGCTGGCGGCAATCATTCTTGGAACTTTGGGCTATTTATGTGCCATTTTCCTGACGATTCTTGCGGGACAGGTCATCGTGCATGGATTGTTGACCGGCATAGCGGGCATGAATGTTCCGGTGGAAAATATGTGGTTAGTATTTACACCGGTGAAAACAATTCTGATCGTGATGGTTGTAATCGCAGTATTGCGTGGTCTGCTTCATTATGTAGAGCAGTATTGTAACCACTTTATTGCATTTAAACTATTGGCGATCATCCGTCATAAGGTATTTGCAGCACTTAGAAAACTCTGTCCGGCAAAATTAGAAGGCAGAGATAAAGGAAACCTGATCTCCATTATCACAACGGATATTGAATTACTGGAAGTATTTTATGCACATACGATTTCACCGATTGCGATTGCAACATTGACATCCGCAATCATGGTGTTTTTTATTGGAAGATATCATGTCCTTGCAGGACTCCTTGCACTGGCAGCATATCTGATGGTTGGTGTTGTGATCCCGCTGTGGAATGGAAAACGCGGCAGTCAGAAAGGTATGGAGTTCCGGACAGAATTTGGTGAATTGAACAGTTTCGTATTGGATTCCCTCAGAGGCCTTGACGAAACCATCCAGTACGGACAGGGGGAAAAACGCAAAGCGCAGATGACAGAGCGCTCTAAAAAACTCTCTGGAATGCAGAAAGATTTAAGCCATATGGAAGGGGCACAGCGTTCCTTTACAAACATGGTGATCTTACTGGCATCCTTTGGCATGCTGGCACTGACAATCTGGTTATATGCAAGAGGTGCTATGGGATTTGAGGGTATTTTGACCTGTACCATTGCCATGATGGGATCTTTTGGTCCGGTAGTTGCGTTGTCCAGTCTGTCAAACAATTTGAACCAGACACTGGCAAGTGGCGAACGTGTACTTTCTTTATTAGAGGAAACACCTTTGGTAGAGGAAATTCCGGAGACGAGAAAGAGTGTTGTAAATAAAAACAGTGAATTTACTGGAGCAGAGCAGAAAATTATATCCGAAACTGAGACAATTTTAGACGGGGCATTTTCTGGAGCAAGTGCAGAACATGTAACTTTTGCATACGAGTCAGAGACAATTTTAGACGACTATTCCCTGAAACTGGAGCCGGGCAAGATCACCGGAATCCATGGAGCAAGCGGTTCCGGAAAATCTACTCTATTAAAATTATTGATGCGGTTCTGGGATGTCAATGCAGGAAGCGTATCCGTAGATGGAGCTGATGTGCGTGAAATTCCAACCAAACATTTGCGTGATATGGAAAGTTACGTCACACAGGAAACACACCTGTTCCACGATTCCATTGCAAACAACATCGCCATCGCAAAACCGGGAGCAACCAGAGAAGAAATCATGGAAGCAGCAAAAAAAGCATCCATCCACGATTTTATCATGACATTGCCGAAGGGCTATGATACCGAAGTAGGCGAGCTTGGTGATACTTTATCCGGTGGAGAAAAGCAGCGAATCGGTATCGCAAGGGCATTTTTACACGATGCACCGCTCTTACTCATGGATGAGCCGACATCCAATCTGGATTCCTTAAACGAGGGTATTATTTTGAAATCCCTGAAAGAATCCGGTAAAAAGCAGACGGTGGTTCTGGTATCGCACCGAACATCAACCATGAACGTGGCAGATACCGTATACGAAATGGAGAACGGAAGAATTTCATAGCGTAAACAGCGCCCGATTTATTTTTTCTTGAAGGGCGATTGTTAGCCCGAAAGACAAAATCAATGGGGCGCTTCGATAAAATAAAAATATAGCCACCAAAGAATTTATGTAAAAAGGAGCTGCACTGACATGGAACTTGGAGTGTCGAAAGAGGATTATCTCAAGGTAATATATCAATTAACGAAGCAGTATGGAAGTGCGCGGGTAAACCGCATCGCAGAAGAACTGAACTACACCCCGGCAAGTACTTCTGTGGCGGTCAACAAGCTGGAAGCACTGGGATTTGTGCAGAGGAACCATGACCGAGCCATCGTTCCGACACCGATGGCGATGGAGCTTGCGGAAAATCTGTTCCGGAAATATCATTTTCTGGTCGGATTTTTCTGCTGGCTTGGAGCTCCGGGGGACAAGGCTATGGAGGATGCCGACAAAATGGAGCATATCCTCAGTGATAAAAGTTTTGAGAAGATTTGTGCATCAGTGAAAAAGCATAAAACGCAGATTGAGAAACTGGCCGTCCACTGTCTTGCAACCGGGGAAAATCCTTCGGAAAAGAATTTTTCAAATGAAGCATATAAACCGGAGACGGAGATAAAGGAAGTAAGAAATAAAAAGCAATATACCCCGAAAATCATGTGGGATTATTCCATGGAGCGTTTTGAGCGAATGCCGATGTCGGGGGCGGAACGGTGCGAGGACATCATGGAGACCATCGGGGAGTGGTACACTGCAGGAAAAAGTACCACCATGGAGGAACTGAGTCGGTATTTTGGAAATAACGTGTCGGAGATCCGGAGATATCTGTCACAGCTTGCTGCCAAGGATCAGATTTTGCCGGTAAAAGGGAAACGAGAGCTGATCCGGCCAACGTCGAAAGGGCTGGAGATCGGTGCAAAGGCATTGGAAAAACACAAGGTCATGAGTGAATTTTTCCAGTTGATCGGTGTCAATGAGGATCAGGCAGAAGCGGAAGCCTGCCACATGGAGCATGTTGTAAGTGATGATTCGGTCATGCGGTTAAATACGTTCCTTTGTAATGATGGAAAATATGAGCGTGTCATCACCGGATATAACCTGTATGCACGCTACCGGATGGGAACCTATCCGGGTATCATGGGAATGTATGAGATGGATGATAACAACTGTCCGAGACGTCTGGTGGAAGAATTTTACCATTATAAACGGGATATTCTGTTAAAAGTAGAGCAGGAGAGCTGTTATTTTGTATTGCAGTGGAAGCAGGAAGCGGATCAGATGAAAGAGCAGAAAAATCTCTGGTATAAGAATCCGGGGATGGAGTGGACCATGGCGCAGCGGACGGAAGACGGGGAATGTATCCCGGCAGAGCCATTTGAATATGTATTCATTCCGGATGATCCGGTGGTCGAAGCATCTGTTTTGATCACGTTTCTTCCGGCAGAGGTGAAAAAGTTTTCCCTGGATGCACTGGAAAATATTTATGAGCTGAATGTAGAGATCTGGTAGTCTGGAGGTGTGAAGAGTGCAGAATAATACAAATGGAAAAAATGAGATGACGAATTGGACTTATTTGCAGCTTCAGTATTTGTTGGAATTGGAGCGGCTAAACATCAACGGACTTTCCAGAGGCAAAATCCTTGAGGTTTCCAAAAAGTTTGATACAGACCGGACAACGGTGAGCCGATTTTTCAAGCGGTGCTATGAGGATGGGCTGCTGGCCGAAGATCTGGAATTTACACTTCCAATGGAAACCATCATGAATAACTATAAGCAGATGCTCCGGGGATTGAATCTTTCCCTGAAACGACAGGGAATCGAAGATTCAGAACAGCGTCAGCGTATCATAGCAGTGTTGGTGAACGGATTAAATGCACAGGATCTGCAGGCGGTGATCGACAGCAGGGAGAACACGTCTGTCCCGCAGCTTGGCATGGGGGAAAAATCCATTGACATCATTGGCTGTCTGGATCAGGGACGATATGACGTGCGGATCGCTCTGTTTCAGGTGTATCAGGAAAAACCATGGCATCTGTCAATGGCAGATCAGGGATTTGAGCCACTGGCAGTGGTGGCGCACCACACCAGAGGAAACTGGCTGGAGCTGACAATCCGGGAGATGCAGGCGCATTCTAGGATTGACGGAAGAATGATGCAGGGGCATCTGGCTTCCCTGAAATACGAACAGGGTGGAATGCTCAAAGTGGCAAAGAACAAAAACGGGAAGTGTCAGGCACTCTAAAGAGAAAATTTAGTGATGGCTGGAAAGTGTCTGGATTTGTTTTGGCTCCGTGTGACTATTAAAGAACACGTAAGTGTTCTTTTTTTATTTTTATTTCTAAAATAACAAAGAAAAAATTAGTTACCACTTGTGATTACGGAGAATATAATTTATACTGTAAATAAATGTGCTCAGACCTTTTTGCACTATAATTATTATAAAAAAGATTTTGAACGCAGAATAAGCATTCCCCTGCTTCAAGTGTGTAGAGCACTAAGCGGTGGGTAAGAGGGATGCTTATTCTGCGTTCATGAGCAAGTAGTGAAAACGGATTGCGAATGTCCGCTTTACTGAATGGAGCTATGCCTTATGCGTGGCTCTTTATCACATATTAAGAGATGTGGAAGTCTATATTAGCTATTATATGGGGAGATAAAGAATGACAATCAGAGAATGTTATAAGAAGATGAATGGAGATTTTGATGACGTAATGCAGCGTCTTGGAAGTGAAAGTTTTATTCAGAGGTTTATGGTACGTTTTTTAGATGATACAAGTTTCCAGATGATCAAAGATGGTATTGCAAATGGAGATGTGGATCTGGCATTTCGTGGAGCACATACATTAAAAGGTGTATGTTCAAACCTCGGTTTTTCAAAATTATGTGAGGCAAGTTCAGAACTGACAGAAATTCTTCGTAGTCGAAAACTGGAAGGATACGAAGCTGCATTTAACAAGGTCGAAACGCAGTATCAAATTACTGTGGAAGCAATTCAGAGTTTAAATGAGTAGAGGTAATCAGGAGTAAAATATGAGCTCAGAGATAAATATGACAATGGAACAGGCACAACAGGAAATGGAACTGTTTCGTCATCTCTTCAGTGAAGTATGTCTGTTGAGTGCGGATGAGCTTGGAATGAAACCTGGCACTGGCGGGAAAGAATGGAAAATCGTAAAAGCCTGTCGTTGTAAATTATGCCGGGGACGGGATAATTCTGAGCAAGAATGTATAGCAAGAAACGTTTTTCGGGAAAAAAATCAGAAGACAAAATTTGAGTATATTGGTGCGGAATTATATGAAATAACTGTGCGGCATGTGATAGTAGAGGATAATTCTTGTGTAATGCAACTGGTACGTCATGTGGATTCGGATGTAGTGTTGGGGAAAGTTTCGCAAGAAGCGGACAAAGCTAACATAGCAGAGTTTTATGATATGTTATATACAGATGTGCTTTCACAGACATATAACCGAAGGTATTATGAGGATTGTATCCGAAAGAAAGAAGTGACCGCAGGTATTGCCATGATTGATCTGGATGATTTTAAGATCAGTAATGATACCTATGGACATGAGATTGGTGATAAATTACTTCGCGTAGTAGTTTCGGCGATAAAAAACGTGATACGAACAACGGATACATTGATTCGATATGGAGGAGATGAGTTTCTGCTGGTTATTCCAAATATATCTCAGATGATGTTTGAACAGAAATTGAATGAGATTTTGTATCATATTCGTCTGGTTCAGATTCCGCAAATCAAGAATTTATATCTGTCAGTCAGTATTGGCGCAGTTATGGCAAAGAATCAGTGTGTGGAAGATGTTGTGAAAAAAGCTGATAATCTAATGTATGAAGCGAAGCGGACGAAGAATACGATTGTTACTGAATGGGGTGGAATTGGTGAAAGAGAAGGATTACAGCAGTATGGTGGCAAATATCGACGCCAGTGCATTTTAATTGTGGATGATACGGAGATGAACCGTGCCATTCTTCATGAGATGCTTCACGATGATTATGATGTTTTGCTGGCAGACAGTGGAGAAAACTGTATTCGTATATTGGAAGAATATGGCCGGGATATTTCTTTGATTCTGCTTGATATTGCTATGCCTGGAATGAATGGTTTTGATGTACTGGAACAGATGAACCGGAAAAAATGGATTGAGTCTATTCCAGTTATTATGATTTCCAGTGAGTATTCCGATTTTTATATTCGAAATGCCTATAATATGGGGGTATCGGATTATATCAGTCGCCCCTTTGATATAAAAATTGTACGTCGGCGCGTGAGTAATACAATTAAACTGTATGCAAAACAGAGACGGCTGACTGCGATTCTAACAGAGCAGGTGAAAGCCAAAGAGGAAAGCCGCAAAATCATGATTGCGATTCTGAGTCAGATTGTTGAGTTTCGTAATGGAGAAAGTGCTCTGCATGTTACACATGTAAATGCGCTGGTTAAAATGCTGATTGAGCGACTACGTCAGATAACAGATCAATATGATATTTCCTGGGTAAAACAGGATATGATTGTTATGGCTTCATCTCTGCATGATATAGGAAAGATTGGTATTGATGATAAGATTTTAAATAAAAAAGGAAAATTGACAAACGAAGAGTTTGACATTATGAAAACGCATACATTGATCGGAGCATCTATTCTGGAAAATCTGGAGGAATATCAGCAGGAGCCATTGGTGCAGACTGCTTATGATATATGCCGTTGGCATCATGAGAGGTACGATGGAAAAGGATATCCAGATGGGTTAAAAGGGGACGAAATACCAATCTCAGCACAGGTTGTTTCCATTGCAGATGTATATGATGCACTGGTAAGTAAACGTGTATATAAAGAAAGTTATACGTATGATCGAACTTTGGAAATGATCCTCGAAGGCAAATGTGGTGTATTTAATCCGGTTCTTTTGCAGTGCTTGAAAGATATTCATGCAGATATCCCTGAAAAAATTTATCAAAGGAGGTAGCAGAAATGGATCTGTTTGATATTGTAGGACCAATCATGGTCGGCCCTTCCAGTTCACACACAGCCGGTGCGGTGCGTATGGGATATGTGGCAGGAAAACTTTTGGGAGAGCCAATCTGTAAAGCTGAGATTTTGCTGTACGGATCATTTTTGGCTACCGGAGAAGGACATGGGACGAAAAAAGCGATTGTTGCTGGTCTGCTTGGTATGCAGCCGGATGATTATCAGATTGCAGAGAGTTTTGAGATTGCTCAGAAGCAGGGAATAGATATCTGTTTTGGCAGCGCAAAACTGGAAGAAGCACATCCAAATACGGCAGTGATCTGTTTGCATGGTATCGGAGATAGATATACAGAGGTACAGGTATCTTCCATCGGTGGATCCAGAATCAGTATTGATAAAATTGATGGCATTAATACTGGCTTTTCCGGAGAATGTCCGACGTTGATCGTGTACAATATTGATCAGCCAGGCTGCGTGGTGGCAGTCACATCGATGCTGGCAAAGAAAAATGTGAATATTGCTACGATGCAAGTATATCGTTCAGCCAAAGGAAAGCAGGCAGTTATGGTTGTAGAATGTGATCAACCAGTTTCAGAAGACGGTATTTCCTGGCTGGAACAGGTGGAAGGTGTGTTGAAAGTGACATATTTTGCAGGAATTGGAGCTTGACGGCATATATATACAAAGCAGAGATTATAATACAGATATGGAAAAAGGAAATGAATGTATGGCAGTAGAATATCACAGTTTGAAAGATCTGGTGCAGCTGGCAGCAGCACAGAATAAAGCTGTATGGAAAATCATACAGCTGGCAGATATGGAAGAAAGTGAGCGTACGTCAGAGCAGTCTTTTGCAAAAATGCTTGAGATGTATCGAGCCATGTGGCAGGCTGACCAGGATTATGACGGGAGACGCCGTTCCGCAAGTACACTCGTAGGTGGGGATGGACAGAAACTCGAACAGTATAATACATTAGGAAATAATATATGCGGACCATTTATCGGAAAAGTAATGGAAAAAGCGATAAAAATGGGGGAATCCAATGCTTGTATGCGGCGTATTGTCGCAGCTCCGACGGCAGGATCATGCGGAGTACTTCCAGCAGTTCTCTTAAGCTTTGCAGAGGATTTTTCAGCAACGGAGGAGATGCTTGTGCAGGCGCTTTATGTCGCAGCTGGAATCGGAAAAGTGATCGCGGAGAATGCTTCTCTGGCAGGAGCTTCTGGTGGCTGTCAGGCAGAGATTGGTTCTGCCAGTGCCATGGCGGCAGGGGCGCTGGTCTGCCTCCAGGGTGGTGATACGGAAACTATTATGCATGCAGCCGCACTGGCATTGAAAAATATGCTGGGTCTGGTTTGTGATCCTGTGGCAGGGCTGGTGGAAGTCCCATGCATTAAACGAAATTCTTATGGAGCAGTAAATGCAGTGACATCCGCTCAACTTGCGCTGGCAGGAATCCGTAGTGCGATTGATCCGGATGAAGTTATTGACAGTATGAGACGTATAGGAAATCAATTACCGGTTTGCTTAAAAGAAACCAGTGAGGGAGGTCTGGCAACAACAGAATCAGCAAAACGTTACCAGAAGATAGCATTTTCCAGGAAAGAGAGGTAGGAAGTGGTGAAAGAAGAAAGATATATTGCATCGAATGCAACGGTAGTCGGAGATGTCAGAATAGGGAAAGACAGCAGTATCTGGTATCAGGCAGTGCTCAGAGGAGATCATGACACAATCACGGTTGGGGAAGCTACGAATATCCAGGATGGATGTATCCTTCATGCAGATCCAGGATTTCCGGTAGTGATCGGAAATGATGTTACTGTTGGTCATGCAGCAATCATTCATGGTTGTGAGATCGGTGATGGCGCGCTGATTGGTATGGGAGCGATTGTTCTAAATGGTGCCCAAATTGGTAAAAATGCAATTGTTGGAGCGGGGGCACTGGTTACACAGGGAACGGTCATTCCAGATGGTATGTTAGCCGTTGGTTCTCCGGCAAAGGTCAGACGTGAAGTGACTGCTGATGAGATCAAACAAAATCTTGACGGTGCATTAGATTATGTCAAAACTGCAAGAGAACAGCTTGAACGCAGGTCGCAAAGCGACTGCGTTCATGAGCAAGTAGCGAAAGCGGATTGCGAATGTCCGCTTTACAATATAACAATTGACAGATAATTTACAATATAATAAAAAATATACAGAAAAAGTGTTGACAAAATGCTTAAAATGCAATACAATAAAGACAACAAAAGAAGAGACAAAACAAATTAAAAAATCTTCTTTTGTAAAATAACTACAGGAGGTCAGTCCAATGGAATAAGCTAGAAAATAATCTCTTTTGACAGAGTTTATCATTATAAAACAATAAGTTAAAGGAGGATAAGTCCATTGAGAGGTAGAGATCCATAGTTGAAACAAAAAGAGAATATAGAAAAGGAGGTTATATAGTGAAACTTCGATTTAACAGGTGAGAGAGCTATCTGATGACGAGAAAGTCGGATAGCTCTTTTTTTGTTTGAACGCAGAATAAGCATTCCCCCGCTTCAAGTGCGTAGAGCACTAAGCGGTGGGGAGGGGGATGCTTATGTCAGTGGGAGTTAAAAGCTCCCACTGACAGGTCGCAAAGCGACTGCGTTCATGAGCAAGTAACGAAAGCGGATTGCGAATGTCCGCTTTACTTAACTTCTACCGGAGATCCGGGAGAAGGAATGAAAGTTACTATTACAGTAAATGGCTGGTGGAAGATTACAAACGGAAAAGTAGATTTTGCTTATAACGGCATTGAGAGTAATGCAAACGGAACCTGGGTAGTGAAGAATGGAAAGGTGGATTTTTCTTATTCAGGAAAAGTGAAAGTGAACGGAAAAACATATCGTGTTAAAAATGGTAAGGCAAAAAAGTAACAATCATGCTTAGATTTTTGCAGTAAAGACACCTGAAAAAGCATAACGGACTATTCGATGAAAAAGGGAAGTGCTGTACAATTTGTACAGTGCTTCCCTTTGTGCGTAAAAATATGTACATATCTGACATAAGGTTCCGAATTAGACAAAAAACCAAAAGAAAAGAAGAGTAAAATGACAAGCAAAGAAATGTGTAACAGGATATAATAACGTTAGGAAGTCGTTCAAATATAGTTTATGCATTTTTGAACGTTGACGAAAGGTCAGGAGAAAGGCAGCGACACTTTACATCGGAATAGCTTTATGCCGATCGAATTATTGGGGGATTAGAACGAGTGAAGCGATAGCTATTGAATGCTGTTCCAATTTTCTGACAGAAAATAGCATAAGCTCTTTTCCATTTTTTATCATATCAAATGATTATATAACATGAAATCCCCATGCTGTAAGGCGTGGGGATTTTGTGGTTTATATATAGTGATGTGAAGCAGGGGTGTTTACACATCATGTAACTACAGACAATAAGTTTATGCATGAGGAGGAGAAGCATGAGAAAGAAACTTGTGGTCAAGATGCTCTGCCTGGCTATGGCGGCATCTATGGTTGGAACAATGGTTCCGACAAGTCTGTATCCGATCACTGCAAATGCAACTGAAGTGGAACAGAATGCAGACGATGTTCAGGCACAGGCAGAGTTGACTGATGGCATCGATGATGACTGGACATTGGAAAATAAAGTAGGGGACGATGCAGTATGTAAAGTAGAGGATAGCTGGCTGCATCTCAAATCTGGAGTTGGCAATGGAAATAATCCAGGCTCCAAACCGGCAATGTTTGTTAATCCAACCACATTTGATTTTTCCAAAGATGGATATTTTGATTTTACAATCAAAACAGATGCAACGGAAGCTTCAAACAACCGTTTTGGCGTGTATCTTGGATACAATACCGATTCTGTTGGTATGATGATCGGCTTTGATGCAGGCGGATGGTTCTGGCAGAAATACGGTGCAAGTGGAAGTCCGTGGTATACTGGTGGCAGAATTGCATCACCAACCAGTGGTGAGGAAGTAAATGTACACATTGAGTGGACTGCAGCTAAAAAAGTAACAGTCAAGATTGGTGATACCGTTGCATTCCAGAATGAAGACTTCAGTGAAATCGGTAGTCTGGGCAATAAAATTGCATTCAAATGCGGAAGTTACGGCGGAAATGCGACAGATGTATTTGTAAAGAATATTCACTATACCGGACAGAAGACAGTGGATCAGATCAAGACTTTTGCAGTAAGCGGTAAAGTTGTAGATGCAGAAGGTAAACCAATTGCCAATGCAACAGTTGCAGTTGGAAAACAGAGCATAAAAACAAACGAGGACGGCGTTTACAGCATTAACGTAAAACCGGGTCAGTATCAGCTTAGCGTAATCCGTGATGGATATGTAGGTACAACACAGGAGGTTACTGTAGGTGAGCAGGATGTGAATGTTGAAAATATCGTTCTGACACAGGAAGCTCAGCTTGAGACAGAGACACTTTCCACAGAAGATATGGATGTTGTTGTATCCAAGACATTCCCAAGTGTTGTCAGATATGACATGAAAAAAGGTGATCTGGCTGGCAAAGTGTTCTATGGACAGAGCGAGAAGATCAATACAGTAACAATCAACGGAACAGCTGTAAAGCTGGATGATGCTGATGTAAAAGCTACTTTTGACGGTGCAAAAGCTACTTATGTAATGACAGTCAAAGGTGACAAAATTGATGCAGTGATCACATCTGAACTTGTTGCCAAAGGCAATACACTGGAATTTAACATTACAGATATCAAGAATAATCTGGAGGATACAGTAGATGGAAATCCAATCCAGACAATCGAGATTCCAAACCAGAGTCTTGTTTCTGTAAGAAGTTCACAGAATGGTGCTAACTTCAAAGGTGCTTCTATGTCTTCTAATACCAAGATCAGTGGTGACTACTATCTGGACATTAAAGACAATACAACACACAACAGAGATTATGCATATGGATTTGTATCCAATGATGAGATGAGTGCCGGTCTGTGGAGTAACTCCGAGCATGACGGATATGCAGCAGCAGCTACGGTATCCGGTGGTTCCAGAAACACACGTGTTCAGGCAACTACACAGAAAAAGCAGGATTATGTATCCCTGGGACTGAGCAGCTGTGCATGGTATTATCATCGTGTAGTAAAAGATTCTCACAACAGATCTTATATGGTAAAAGAGACAGAAATGCCTCGTACAAAAGTAGTTATTGCAGGTGATATGAATGAGGATGCAAAGATTGACTGGCAGGATGGTGCAGTAGCATACCGTTCTATCATGAACAACCCATATAAGAGTGAAGAAGTTCCGGAGCTGGTAGCATACCGTATCGCCATGAACTTTGGTGGACAGGCACAGAACCCGTTCCTGACAACTCTTGATAATGTAAAGAAAGTAGCATTACATACAGATGGCCTTGGACAGTCCGTATTGTTAAAAGGTTATGCAAATGAAGGTCATGACTCCGCACATCCGGATTATGCTGATATCGGTAAACGTATCGGTGGTGCTGATGACATGAATACTCTGATGACAGAGGGTGCTAAATACGGTGCAAGATTCGGTATCCATGTAAATGCCGGCGAGATGTATCCGGAAGCAAAAGCGTTCAAAGATGACAATGTTCGTCGTGACACAGCAGGTAACCTCCGCTATGGATGGAACTGGCTGGATCAGGCAGTTGGTCTTGACAGTATCTATGATATGGCAACAGGTGAGCGTGAAGCACGTTTTGATGACCTTGAGAAACTGGTAGGAACAAACCTTGATTTCGTATATGTAGATATCTGGGGAAATAATACCGGAAGTGATGATGATGACTCCTGGCAGACACGTAAACTGTCAAAAGAGATCAACAGCAATGGATGGCGTATGGCAAATGAGTGGGGTGTAGCAAACGAGTATGATGCAACATTCCAGCACTGGGCAGCTGACTTAACTTATGGTGGAGCAAACCAGAAAGGTCAGAACAGTGAGGTTATGCGTTTCCTTCGTAACCATCAGAAAGACTCCTGGGTTGCTGATTATCCTTCTTACGGCGGAGCTGCAATGATGCCTCTGCTTGGCGGTTACAACATGAAAGACTTCGAAGGATGGCAGGGACGTAACGATTATGATACATATATCACAAACCTGTTCACACATGATGTAACAACCAAATTTATCCAGCATTACAAAGTAATCAAATGGGTAGATGGAGAACCGGTAAATGCAGGCGGAGCTACAAACTGGACACCGGATATGGAAATCACATTGAAAGATGATGATGGAAATAAACTGGTACTGAAAAGAGGTTCTAACGATCCATCTGATGCTGCTTACAGAGAGAGAACCATGACATTAAACGGAAAAGTTGTTGCACAGGGTGCACCTTCTGTTGGTGATCGTCGTGATTCTGATATTCAGGCAGGTAACAAACGTGGTACAGAGAGCTATCTGATTCCGTGGAACTGGGATGCTGAGACTGGTAAGAAAGTAGCATCTGCTGATGAGAAGATGTATCACTGGAATACACAGGGCGGCACAACTACATGGGATGTTCCGGACAGCTGGGCTGGATTAAAGAATGTTAAAGTATATCGTCTGACCGATGAAGGTAAGACAGATGAGCAGACTGTTGATATCGTAAATGGACAGTTGACACTTACAGCAGAAGCTGAGGTACCTTATGTTGTATGCAAAGGTGAGAAAGGCAATATCGCTGTAACATGGAGCCAGGGAATGCATATCGTAGATGCCGGATTTAACGGTGGAGCAGCTTCTCTTGCTACAAACTGGACAAAAGTTGGTGATGGAACAGCTGAGATCGCTAAGAGCCAGTACAGCAATCCTATGCTGAAACTGAGCGGTGATGTAGCTATGACACAGGAACTGACAGATCTGAAACCAGGTCAGCAGTACGCAGTACTCGTAGGTGTGGACAACAGAAGTGATTGTAAAGCATCTATGACCGTAAAATGCGGAGATGAAGTTCTGGCAACAAATTATACAGAGCGTTCTATCGCAAAGAACTTTGTAAAAGCATATACACACAGTAATTCCAGTGCAACCGTTGACGGAAGCAGCTATTTCCAGAATATGTATGTATACTTTACAGCACCAAAGAGCGGAAAAGTAACCGTGACACTTGCAAAAACAGCTGGCGAGGGAGAGGCTTACTTTGATGATGTTCGTGTTGTAGAGAATGATGCAAATTATATTACAACAGATAAAGATGGCAAATTCGTTAGATTTGAGCAGGATTTCGAGAATAACGTACAGGGAATTTACCCATTCGTTGTCAGCGGAATTGAAGGCGTAGAAGATAACAGAATCCATCTGTCTGAGCTTCATGGACCATATACACAGGCAGGCTGGGATGTTAAGAAGATGGATGACGTTCTGGATGGAAACTGGTCAGTTAAGATCAATGGTCTGACACAGAGACAGACTCTTGCATACCAGACAATTCCTCAGAACTTCCGTTTCGAGCCAGGTGTAAAATATCGTGTAAGCTTTGATTACCAGGCAGGTAGTGATGGAACATACGGCGTTGTAGTAGGCAGCGGCGAGTTCTCAGAAGCAACAGAAGTTGATACACTGAACAAACACATGGGCAAAAACAAAGACGGACATTATATCTGTGAGATCACAGGTGACCTTTCCGGACAGACATGGTTTGGTATTTACTCAACAGATAAAGCACCAGATCTGCAGGGATCCCAGGGAAGCGCACAGAACTTCGGCGGATATAAAGAGCTTGTTCTTGATAACCTTGTAATTGAGCGTGTAGATGAGAGAATTACAGCAAAATCCTTAAAGAAACTGATTGCAAAAGCAGCAGATCTGGATGAAAAGAAATATGCAAAAGCTGATTGGAAGACATTGTCAGAAGCAATTGACGATGCAAATGTTGCATTAAACAGAGACAAAACTTCTTCCGAAGAAATTGAAGCATGCTATCGTCATTTGAATGCAGTATTAGAGTATCTGTCAACTCGTGAGGTTACTGTAAATGCGGGTGAAGAATTTGACATTCCGGTTGCAGGCGTGAAAGTAACAGCAGGAAGCCAGGACAATGGTACACACTATGGTTCTAACTTCGGTAACCCGGCATATGCAATTGACGGTGATACCAATACACATTGGATGACAAACTTTGATGGATTTAGTTCCGCAATCAAAAACAGAGAATGCTGGATTGATTTCGAATTCCCGGAGGCACATACAGTAGACGGACTTCGTTATTTACCGGGACCGAATATGGGCGGATACCTTACAACAATCACAAAATTCGAGCTTTCTGTAAAAACAGCTGGTTCTGATGAGTATCAGTTAGTTCAGGAAGGAAGCTGGGAGAACTCCTCAGGATGGAAGATCACAGAGTTTGAGCCAGTAGAGAATGTAACAAACGTAAGATTACTTGCAACAGAAGCAAAATCTACCAACTGGTGGGCAGTTGCATCTGAGATCCGCGTTATGAGCAAGGCTGAAAATAAACCGGAAGGCGGAGATGAGGAATCTGGCGTTAATAAGACAGCTCTGAAAGAGCAGATCGAAGCAGCAAACAAACTTGTTGAGAAACAGTATTCTGCAAAATCCTGGAAAGTATTTACAGAGAAACTGAATGCAGCTGAGGCTGTTCTGAAGAACAAAGATGCAGTAGCTTATGATGTTAAACTCGCAGTTGCAAACCTTGAAACAGCTATGAATGACTTACAGATGAGAGATGGTCTTGCAAATGTTGTAGCAGCAGATGGTAATATCTATTACTACAGAGATGGCAAAGTAGCTACAGATGTAACAGGCGTTTATAACAACCAGACAGACTGGTACTATGTAAAAGACGGTAAAGTTGACTTTAGTTACACAGGAATCAAGAACAACCAGAACGGCTGGTGGAGAATTGAGAATGGTAAAGTTAACTTCAATTACACAGGCGTAACAAATAATGAAAACGGCTGGTACTATGTAAAAGATGGTAAAGTTGACTTTGGTTACACAGGAATCAAGAACAACCAGAACGGCTGGTGGAGAATTGAGAATGGTAAAGTTAACTTCAATTACACAGGCGTAACAAATAATGAAAACGGCTGGTGGTATGTAAAAGACGGTAAAGTTGACTTTGGTTACACAGGAATCAAGAACAACCAGAACGGCTGGTGGAGAATTGAGAACGGTAGAGTTAACTTTAACTTCACAGGTCTGGCAAACAATGAAAACGGCTGGTGGTACATCAAAGGCGGTAAAGTAGATTTCTCCTACAACGGAAATGTACAGCATAATGGAAAAACCTACAAAATTGTTAATGGTAAGGTAGTTTTCTAGTTTAACCAATTAAGGAAGTCATCTGCGTCAATTGTGAATATCCGCATGACGAATTCCTTATTCTAAAAATTCATACTTAAGGATCACCCGACTATCGGAAACGGTAGTCGGGTGATTCTTTTTTTACATAAGCTTTACATTTTTTTTTCGCAATTCTGATAGTATGAAAAACCGAATCCGATTAAAGTATACGTCGTAAGGCAAACGAAACAACTTGCCAACAACATAAAACATAACACTATTGAGAGCATTCGCAAAAAAGCTTGCATTGCGAGCATGATTCGCATATTTCCAAGAATTGTCTTGGCTCTGAATAGTAGACAGAAAAAGATGTAAATCGAAAAGGAGAGAATCGAAATGAAACTGAAAAAAATGATGGCACTTGTACTTTGCGCAGCAACAGTAGCAGGACTTGGACTTACAGGATGTGGAAACAGCAGTGATAACGCTGGAGCAGATAATACAGGAAGTGCAGCAAAAGAAAGCAGCGATGCAGGAAGCACAGATGCATCTGATTTTTCCGGAAATATCACCGTATTATCCCGTGAGGATGGTTCCGGTACAAGAGGCGCTTTCATCGAACTGTTTGGAATTGAAGAGAAAAATGAAGCAGGCGAGAAAGAGGATATGACAACCGTAGATGCAACCATCACAAACAACACAGAGGTTATGATGTCTACGGTAGCCGGTAACGAATATGCAATCGGTTACTGCTCCCTTGGTTCTTTGAATGATACAGTAAAAGCTGTAAAAATCGATGGTGCTGAGGCAACTACAGAGAACGTGTCCAACGGATCTTACAAAGTATCCAGACCGTTCAACATTATTACAAAAGATAGTGTAAGCGATGTTACACAGGACTTCATCAACTATATCATGAGTGCTGATGGACAGGAAGTAATTTCAAATGACGGATATATTTCTGTAGCAGAAGGTGAGGCATTTACATCTACAGGAGCAAGCGGAAAGATCACAATCGATGGTTCTTCCAGCGTATCACCAGTTATGGAGAAACTGGTAGAGGCTTACAAAAAAGTAAATCCGAATGCAGAAATTGAGCAGCAGACAACAGATTCAACAACAGGTATCACATCTGCAATCGATGGAAAATGTGATATCGGAATGGCTTCCCGTGATCTGAAAGAAGAAGAGACAGGTGTAAAAGCTACCAAGATCGCACTTGATGGTATCGCAGTTATCGTAAACAATGATAACCCAACAGATGAGATCAGCTCTGATATGGTAAAACAGATCTTCACCGGTGAAGTTACAAAATGGCAGGATGTAAAATAATTGATTCAGTAAAATAACAATTCAGAACAACATATAAATACTGGTTATAGAAAAGCTCCTATGTTCTGAATAACCATCATGTATGCGCCATGACAGATTCAAATCTGACACAGAAAAGGGTCTGCATGGCGCATTCCCACAGGGAGAACTAAAACATATGAAACGAAAAGAAAAAGTGTTTGAAATCATTTTTTTGTTAGTTGCCTGTCTTTCCATTGTGGCAGTAGCCATGATCTGTATCTTCTTATTTGCAAATGGAATTCCGGCAATGGGAAAAATTGGACTTGGAAAATTCCTCGGCGGCCAGGTGTGGAAGCCGGGAAATGATAAATATGGTATCTTTCCGATGATCATCGGAAGTCTGTACATTACAGGTGGTGCCATCGCAGTAGGTGTACCGATCGGTATTTTTACTGCAGTATTTCTTGCAAAATATTGTCCGAAAGGACTTTACAAAATCATTAAACCGGCAACCGAACTTCTGGCAGGAATCCCTTCTGTCGTATATGGATTCTTCGGATTAATGGTAATTGTACCGGCGGTCCGTATGATCTTCGGAACGGATAACACAGACGGTATGAGTATTCTGACAGCATCTTTCCTTCTTGGAATTATGATTTTGCCAACGATCATCGGTGTGACGGAGACGTCCATTCGATCTGTAAATAATGCCTATTTTGAAGGCGCGCTGGCTTTGGGTGCCACAAAGGAAGCAAGCATCTTCCGCTGTGTGATCCCGGCAGCAAAATCTGGTATCTTAGCCGGCGTGGTACTTGGTATCGGACGTGCCATTGGTGAGACCATGGCGGTAGTAATGATTGCAGGAAATCAGCCACGTATGCCGCAGGGAATATTGCAGGGCGTACGTACACTGACTACAAACGTTGTACTTGAGATGGGATATGCAACCGGACTTCACAGAGAAGCACTGATCGCAAC
>CAKREL010000028.1 GCA_934317205.1 uncultured Eubacterium sp. | reverse complement strand
CCTATGCTCCTCCCTCTAATCTATATTTTCCATCCTTATATACGTTATATATATAATTATTATATAGTACATATAATTGCCTGAAGCATATCCAGTGCTTCTGCACCACGAACTTCTCCTACAATAATGCGATCCGGCCTCATACGTAATGCCGTACGGATCAAATCTCGGATTTCAATGGGAACTGTTCCCTGGCCATTTGGCATCCTCACTTCCAGACGCACCAGATTTTCTATGCCATTCAATTGCAATTCGGCAGAATCCTCAATCGTAATAACTCGTTCATCTGCCGGAATATACTCTGACAAAGCATTCAAAAATGTTGTTTTACCGGAACCTGTACCACCGGATATAAAAATGTTGTACCCTGCCTGTACAAATAATGCCAACGCTTTGGCTGCCTCCTCCGAAACAGATTCCAGTTTCGTCAGCTGTTCCAACGTCATGACATTCTCCGGAAATTTACGAATGGAAATACATGCTCCATCCAATACTACCGGCTGTAATACAACATTTACTCTTGAGCCATCTGACAACCTTGTATCCAAAATTGGCTGTGCCTCATTGACTACCCGGTTTGCCCTTCCCGCGATCTGCTGAATGATATCTGACAAACGTTCCTTGCTCAGGCATCCGTTTCTCCATGGATACAACACACCGGATTTTTCATAAAAAATATGCTCCGGTCCGTTTACCATGATCTCTGTTACTTCCGGGTCATCCAACAATTCCTGTAAAATATCAAGTTTTCGAAGCGAATTAAAAATCTGCTCCTCACATGATTCACGCTCTGCCAGCGACATCAGATTTTCTCTGCCATAAATTCGTACTTCTGCCTGAATTTGTTCTCTTAGTTCCTCATCTGAAACTTCCCGCGATACATCAATGTTCTCCAAAATCCGCGTTCGCAGCTCCTGCCAGATCATCTCCATACATTTTCTCCTTCTGCCTCAGCAACTGTGCTACCCGTTTTCCTGCCTCGGATTCTTTCCACTCATACAATATCTGACTTCCTGTAGCATCCGCCCGAAGCTTTTGCAACGGAATTTCTTCTATCTGTGTGGACCTGTCCCCTATGCATTTCTGAATAAATGTATTTCGCTCTTCCAGAGCACATTTCTCAACTATCCCGTCTTCCGACAACAGGAAAATCCGATCTGCAGCCGCAAAAATTTGTTCACATCCACGCACCATTGTTCCCAGTGCAAATACCTTGATTGCCTTGTCATTCCAGTTCAAAACACATTCCAACAGCCTTCTGACGTCTTTAGCATCTATCTCATGAAGCACCTGCGGATTTGCAGCCGGAGAAATATAATCCAATGTTTCCAGTCTCCCAATATAGCCACCTGGAAATAAGTCTTCCTTCCTGCGCAATGCCAGTATCAGATCAGCCAAATCACCGGTATCCTGTTGCAAATGTAATAATCTCGTACTGCCACTGCATTCTGTCAGATCCAGATAAAGCACCGACTGTTCCTCCGACCATATCCAGCTGCACAATGCCGCAAAGGCACTGAGCTGTCCCACATTTCCTGCCCCGGTAAATACAAATAGTTTTGATTTTCTTTGCTTTATACTTCCTGCTGCTTTTCCCACATGTTGCACACATCTTGAGATTATTTTTCGATATAGTGCATCCCTGTTTTGATAAGGGTGAATATGCATCTCATCTTCTGCTTCATCCTGACTGAAAATAATGCACTGCTCTGACATCTCTGCCATCTCCATGACAAACGCTTCTGTACCGATCACTACATTCCAGCGTCTGTTTTCCGACGTTATCTTCTTCCCGGCGGAATAACACTTTTCCGATTCACTGTTTTTCTCTTGAAAGGTTTCCCGTCCTTCCGCCAGTTCCACCCGCATTCCATTATCCAGACGTTCATTCAGATATAACGCCAGTTTCTGCATATATGTCTTGTCCAGACCACCAATTAAAATAGTATGATCCTGCACACGTTCACCCCCAGAACCACTATATATCCTAAAAGAATTGCTATAGAAAAATGAAATCGATGTCCGGGACAATATCTCTCAGGATAAGGCATGATTTCCCTGTTTCTTACGATCATTTGAAAATATTGAATACAGTTTCGCATACTAGCATAAAACTGTCTTTGATTCAGCAATCTGCCGAATGAGAATCCTGCTGCCAGCAGGAAAGAAATACAGATACAATAGATTACAATCCGACTACCATTCAGGCAGCCAATCACACAAAATAATTTTACGTCTCCGGCACCAAGTCCGTGCATCCGAAATGGAATCCAGCATATACATACCGGAAGTAACAATCCAATTAAAAAATCTTTGCAGCCATGCTCGCAAATTCCAGGAATCCACAATAAAATACCAATCAGTAATCCTGATAACAACATCCTGTTTCCGATTTTTCCGGATGCAGCATCCATCGCGGCCGCACATAACAGTAACACCGCTGTTACGCTGATATTAAGAAACTCCACATGTGTTCCACCTCCTTTGTGAAACCGATTATAGGATCTTTCTTTTTATCTGTCTACCCCCTTTTTAGAACCTGATTTTTCCATTGTGCAAATTTACAACAACTGAAGCAGCATAATGCCGTAAAGTGCCGCCATCCCGCTAAAACCAAGGGTTCCGTATGTCAAAACACTAATGAGATTAACCCCGATAGCTACGTCCAGACCACGTCCGGTAAAGAATGCATTCAAAAAATGAGTACAAATAAAACAGACTGCCACGCGAGCCGCGAAATTCAAGAGAATCTCAGCATTTTTCTTCAAAACACCAATCAGGATCACTAATAGACACACCCCGGAAATGACTGCAATTCCATATACTTTCTCCATACTATTTTCTCACTGTTTCTTTTGTTGTAATATATTATTTTTGTGGAATTTTATGCTATTTTTCTTATAGATTTCCGAGTATATACTTATACTGTGACAAACTCGTCCAATTTCTTTTTACAAGAAAGTGTGCTTTCACACACTTACGCGAATAAAATCATCAATAGCACACCTTTCTTGCCCGCGCCGAGCACGCTTGCGAAGCAATAATTTCTTTTCGTGCGAGTGCGCATCGTTTGCACGAAGTGCTTTTGTTTGATAGGAAATTCATCGTAATTTCCTATCAAACAAAAAAAAACCCATTCGGAAATAACTCTGCATTTTTGCAAAGTAATCCCCGAACAGGGCTTTTCTTTTATTTACTGAATAGTCAGCGGTTCCTGAGTCTGACTCTCTCCCAGCCTCCACACATACAGCAGTTCTTTTCCGATCACTACACCTTTATTTGTATCAGCGCACTGAATCGCAGCAGCCATATCCTCTGTCGCCATCAGTACTTTTCCTTTCGCATAGACATAATATGCACTGGTGCCATTCATATTCTTCATTTCCAGAACATTGGATTCCTCGTTCATGATCAGTTTCGGTATTACCATTGTCACATTGGATGAAGTTGCCTCACTTAGGAGCTTAATCGTAACCTCTTTCTGCTTACTATCTGAAGTTACAGAACTCACACTCACCTGCTCCTTTTCCTGCATATCACGATTCATGATCGTATCTTCCGTTGTTACAGAATAAGCATCCCCGGTTTTTGTCACCCGACTCAGATAAATGCTTCCATCTTCAATACGAATACCTGTAACATATACACCCGGGACTTCATATGTTTTCAAAATACTATGCTCACTGCTTGCTGTATCCATGATCAGTACCTTACTGAATGCCTGCGTATCCGTCTGTGTATCAGTACTGAAAATATCAGATTGTTTTCCAACACCATAAATACAGTCACTGTCCAGGAAACCAAGCGGTTTCACCACTTCACTGGCCTCTGCTGACACATCATAAGCTTTGTCCTGTTCAAGATCGGTCACATGCATGACACTGCCATCTTCCGTCCAGGCAATGTATCGTCCATCTTCAGAATTGACCAACATATCCGGTTTCAGATTATCAATAAAGACTTCTTTTTTTCTGGTGTCAAGATCAATTTTGTATACCTGATTAGAAATCGTCATATAAAAAGTACCTCTGTCAGATACATACATTAATTTTCCAATCTGTTCTTTCATAATCTCATAGGTTAATGTCGTTGGAACAAACAACATTTCCTCCACCGTATTTGTCAGGCAGTCATAATGGCACACGCTGACACCAACCTGTCCTTCATGCTCCCCACGATTCATATAACCATAAACAACGAAGTCCATGCTTCCACCTTCATCCGTAGTCCGAAGGATCCGAATATCATGCTCATTATAATTTTCCCTGATATCCATGCCTTCCTGACTGCGGAAACTGAATACCTGGGTCATTTTATTTTCTACCTGGTTATAACTCCACAATTCCCCCTGCTGTACAAAACAGATAACATTTCCGGTCTCGTTTGCTTTAAAATCCACATCACCGGAACGAATACCGAGATTGATGGTATCCTTTGACACCTGGTTGCCCTCGCCACGGAAAATCTCCTCCACATTTCGTTCAAAATTCAACAAATATATTTTCTCAGCACCGACACGAACACGGTAATATTCTTCCACGTTATAATACTCAGATGCTCCGCCATCTCCCACAGATGACATAATGTAATCCAGCAAAATGACCTGATAATCATCATTCATCTCCTTGATAGAAACAATGGGATCTGTCACTTCTGTTCCCTGGAAATCTCCCCAACAGGCCTGAGACAGGCTGTTATTGATCGTCACTTTCTGCAACGTTGCATTATCTGCTGTGGAAGACGGCTCCATATAAGCACTTAGCTCAGACTGGCGTTCTTTGTCCATAGTAATGGCATGAAATTCTTCCACAAAATCTACACATTGCTCAATCTGACTATTACCTGTCTTACGGATTCTGGTATAATACCGACTTGTCTGATCTCCTGTTTTTACCGCCAGGATAAACTGATATTCTGTATTATCCTCCAACAAATTTTCTACCGTTACCGTACCTGTCACAGAAGAAGAATCTCCGGATACCGACACATCTCCATCCTGCACCAGCCGTTCACCATCCAGACTTCGAATCTGAAATGTCACTTTTTCAATTTTATTGCCATACGGATCGATCCGCAGGGACACTTTCCTATTTGCAGGCAATGGTGTAATTGTATCACGCATAGAAACCACCGACATCTCATCGACATATCCATGCATTTCGTTCATCAGACGATCCGTATCCATCACATAGACTACCGGCAGCTTTGCCTCTGTCATATCCGTTGTCAGATCTTTGGTCTCATGGTTTGTCAGCTTTGAAAATGCAAACACTGCCACAATAAATACTGCCAGCAATATAAAAAACTTTTGTATTCCTCTACGCATCTGCTATATCCCTTTCCTCTCTCATCAATCTTTCCAGTGTCGGGGAAATATGAAGCTGTGTCAGCAATTCTGTCAGGTTTTCTGACGTTTTTTTCTTACCTGTTCTGACAGCCCGCAGCAAAATATTTTTTGGAGTATGCTCCATATCGATAAACTCCAGAACCTGCACCTGATAACCTGCTTCTTCCAGCAGATTTGCCCGGACAGCATCCGTGATCAATGCTGACATGCGCTCCCTGATCAGTCCATATTTCAATATCGGCTGCAACAATTCATTCTGAATTTGTCCGTTGATTTCATGCTGACAGCATGGAACTGAGAGAATGACTTTCGCACCCCAGCGTACCGCTTTGTCCAACGCATAGTCTGTTGCGGTATCACAGGCATGCAGCGTTACAACCATATCCACATGTTCCACGCCATCATAATCCGCAATATCACCCGTCAAAAAAGATAATTTTTTATATCCGTATTTCTCTGCCAGCTCCTGGCAATGAGCAATTACATCTGCTTTCAGATCCAGTCCAATAATTCTTACATCATAGTGTTTCAGCTCATGCAAATAATAATACATGGCAAATGTCAGGTAAGATTTCCCACATCCAAAATCTATAATAACAGATTCTCTATCTTTTGGAAGTTCCGGAACGATATCTTCAATAAATTCTAAGAAACGGTTCATCTGACGAAACTTATCATATCTGGACTGCACTATTTTTCCTTCTTTTGTCTGTACCCCGAGATCCTGAAGAAACGGAACCGGTACTTCTGGATCCAAAATATACCGCTTTTTGCGATTATGCTCCAGGGAGGCTTTTGGAACCTGGCATCCTGATTTTGAGCGGCGTATCGTCCGCTTTCCTTTTTTGCTCACCAGCACCTGGATGCGCTCCTTCGGATGCATAACCTCAAGCTGACGGAATCCTTCCATCCATTCTTCTGTTTTTTCATATACTTCCTGTTCTGACAGATTATAGTGTTGTACCTGTTTCTGGGTATACGCGCTTGCCTGAAACAACAGTTGTCCTTTTAGCAACACTGGTCGGATTTCGATTTTGCACACAGCACCTTTTTTGCGCGGACCACTGATGATGATCTTCGCAAGTTCCCGATCCATGCAGCTGCCTAATATTTCTTCCCATGAATTTATCATAATGTGTATTTCCTTTTATATTTAAATGATCCTGTCTTCCTTGTTTCCTTTACATGTCTACAAGTTAATTATTTCCTTGTAAACTGTGATAATTATAGGGTATTTTTCCCTGTCATACAAGCCCTAATACCATCTCCGGCAACGATAATGTCTGCATCTTCTTCGATACATTTCCTGCATAAGCATTACCTGGATCAGTTGAAAATACTGCTCCTGCGGATTCAGCTTTCCGGACTCATCCACATCCTGCGGATTCAGTTCCCGGTAAATTTTGCGGCAGATAACTTCCAGCATGAGACGATCCGGATATCTGTCAAACATCATACTCCCTTCGTATTCCATTCGGTCACACTCCCGATCCACCAGTTTCTGAATATTTCTCGCATCCCGCGGATACAGCTCCTGCAGCCGCCGACAGTCTTTCTCATATTCCGACTCTTCAAACATCGTATTTTGCATCGGATATGTCATATAAAACGGCATTTTCTCCCTGGTATACGGATCTTGCTCCATCCACGGATACCTTTCCTGTCCAAAACTCATTGCATACTCCAAATCCTATCTCAGTTCTTACCACAGCATATGCAAAAAAAGAAAAATCTGTGTTATTATCAAACACAGATTTTTCTTTTTCGTTCAATTGAACCTGAATTGCAGGGAAGTGTGCTGTCACACCTGCCTCTATCTTTTAAGACACCTCCCGGTGCGGTGCATGTTCACGAATTCTCTCTGCGATCAGCTGATATTTTTCCATCACATGCGCATACCCGCCTTTGGAATGCGGAACCGTACAGTTATCGCAATTTTTAATACCATTCGGCAGATACTCAAAATTTCCGCCACAGTCCTTTCCTAAAAGATACAACGGACAGTAACAAAACAGACAGTTAAACTCCTCTTTTGCAACTCCTGCGTGACATGGGAAATATTCACATGCATGATTCTGGAAAAAATCAAATCCCTCTTTTTTCATGATATCCTCCTATACGATGCAAAATTTATGTTTTCCCACTCTTTTTTCTCTCATTTTTCAGTCAGGCAATCGCCTGTTTTCCTTTTCCTGCATTTTGCTGAAATACGTTGGCGAAACTGTCTACGTGACGATCCAGAATATCCATCACACTCTGTTTCTCTTCAGCACCGTCATAAATGCTGTAAAGCAGGAAAATTGGTCCATAAAAATCCAGTACCAGCTGGCTGGCCTTCTGACTGTCCTCCGTCAGCTGCTCAAACATCGGCTCCATATAAGAAACCGGACCTTTTGCCAGGTATCTCTGATATAATTTTGCCATTCGCGGATCACGATACTGCTCCAGCGTCAGTACTCTGCGGAAACAGCTTGGAAATTCCTCCCTGGTCCAGTACTGAAACTGCTCTTTGGTATATATCTTGATCTGTTCAAAAGCTGCGGCCTTGTCAAGCACATCCAATTTAGCTGCTTCTGCTTTCTCCGGCAATTCATACTCCGTTGCCTTTGCGACGATACAGTCCAGAATTTCCTGTTTGCTCTTGTAATGCTTATAAAGGGCAGCCTTTGTCACTCCCAGCTGCGCTGCAATGTCATTCATGGATGTCCCCGTGTATCCATTCTGCGCAAAAAGCTGTAGTGCCTCTTCCAAAATTCTTTGTTTCATAGTTTTTTCTCTCATCTTCGTTTCCTCCTGTCATAGAAAAGCTTCTCCAGGAATTGTTTTTTGCAGAAAAAATGCTTTTGCCTTATAAGAACCTCATGTAATCATCTGCAAAACAAAAAGCTGCGGTAGTCTTTTGACTGCCGCAGCCGATTTTCTGCAAAACATAATACGCCTACAACTCCAATTCCGAAAGTTCGCAAGCAACTTCCATTTAAGCAGGTCTCCTGACTCGCATATCCTAAGCTCCCGCACGCCTTCTCAGGAACAATCCCAATGACTGGCTTTCGCCCTGTGCGGTGCCTCCATGCCTACAGTGGCGGTACCGTTCCGGATTCTGACCGGATTCACTATTCTTCATGTATCTCATGCCTTTTTCAATGCAAAATACATGACACTTAAATGTTCTATTCAGATATTTACAGTATACAGAATCAATCTCAAAAAGTCAATCCATGGCCAGAAAAAAAGTTTCCGACTGGTTACTGTTTTTTGTTACAGTTCACTCATCACATGTATTCAGGTAATGATCATGCTTGCATGAGGAATTACCTGGATACATAATGATGAAGGGAGCGCCTTTTTATGAGCAAAAACAGTAGCGATAGCTACGGAGAAGCCCAAAAGGGCGTTTTGCGAATGGCGCGTGTGAACTGTAACCTGTTTTTTAATCATCTAATAACATATGATAAAAATCCAGATATTTTGTATCCTGATTTTTTGTCGCTGCAATGGCGGTTCTCGGATGCTGATCTGTCAAACCTGTCAGGAGATATGGAATATTATATCCCCATACCGCACCTTCCTCAATGAGCTTCAGCATATGTTTCTCGATAAAGGAAAGAATCGGCGAAATCTCATATTTTGGATTTTTCAGAAAACCAAGCAATCCTTCCAAAGAACAGTTTCCAGCACCACGTCCCATTCCCATTACTGTTCCATCCACCAGGCTTGCACCGATAGAAAGAGACTCGATGGTATTGGCAAACGCGCACTGCTGATTGTTATGTGCATGAATACCAACCAGTTTTCCGCTCTCCGCCATAGCTTTCAGATACATATCTGTAATCTCACGGATCTGGATTGGGTACAAAGATCCATAGCTGTCCACCACATACACTCCCTTTACAGAAGATTTTGCCAGCATCGCCAATGCCATCTGAATGTCACGCTCCTGACATTTGGAAATTGCCATGATATTGCAAGTTGTCTCATACCCTTTTGCTGTTGCATCCTCAATCATTGCAATAGCTTCCGGCATCGTATTGATATAAGTAGCCACACGGATCAGATCTACCGGGCTGTCCGCACGGTCTTTGATGCTGTGCCTGTAATCACAACGGCCTACATCTGCCATAATAGAAATTTTCATATCAGTATCGTTGTCTCCGACAATCTCCCGGATAGCCTCGTCCTCCGCAAATTTCCATTTTCCAAATTTATTTACATCAAACTGCTTTTTGTCCGCACGGTATCCGAACTCCATATAGTCCACACCTGCTTCCAGATTCGCTTTATATAAATCGTGCACAAAATCATCCGAAAAATAAAAATCATTCACCAGCCCGCCGTCACGCAGGGTTGCATCCAACACAAGAACATCTTCACGCACTGACATCATGTTCCCTTTAATTTCCATCATTATCTTTTGTCTCCTTTATTTCAAAATCACTTCTGTCATTTTATCTTACTTTATATGAAAAATCAACAAAAATATTTTATCGCTTTAAAGCATTAATTCTTTGCAGTATTTTTTTCATTAAATTTCCAAATATAGTAATTTTTTCCACATTTTTTTCTAAAATCTATAATTGGATAATATTTTTTACAAACAGATAGCAGAAAAATCGTTTTTTTTGTGAAATATCTCTGGATTTTACTGAACAAGGTGTTATAATGAAGACAGGCTATGTCAACGCATAACGTTGGCAATAAAGCACAATTATTATCATGTAATTAATAGGAGGGAAAGAAATGGCTAAGACTAAAGTTATTTCTGCTAAAGAAGCTGCCGCACTGATCAAAGATGGCGATACTGTATTAGTCGGCGGATTCATGACAAACGGAACAGCAAAATCTATCGTAAACGAAGTAACAGCAAAAGACCTTACAGTTGTATGTAACGATGCAGGTTTCGAAAATGAGGGAACAGGTCGTTTACTTCACAACGGATTGATCAAAAGATTAATCGCTACACACGTAGGTCTGAACAAAGAAGTTGCTGCTAAATTCAACGCTGGCGAGATTGAGTTAAAACTTCAGCCACAGGGTACACTTGCTGAGCAGGTACGTGCAGGCGGAGCTGGTCTCGCAGGATTCCTTACACCAACAGGTATCGGAACTATCGTTGCTGACAGCACTTCACCGACAACTCTGGAAGGCAAACAGGTCATCGAATTAGATGGCAAAGAATATCTTCTTGAGAAAGCAATCCGTGGTAACGTTGCAATCATCCAGGGATATGTAGCAGATGAATCCGGAAATATCCGTTACAGAGGATCTGCACGTAACTTCAACCCAATGATGGCTTCTGCAGCTGATATCGTTATTGCCGAAGTTGAGAAAATTGTTCCAGCTGGTGAGATTGGTCCAAACTATGTGGAAACTCCACACATTTATGTAGATTATTTAGTTGTAAAGGAGGAAGCATAAGATGGAAAGAAGTGAAATCAAACCATATATCGCGAAACGTGTCGCAAAAGAATTACATGATGGTGATGTTGTAAATCTCGGTATCGGACTTCCTACTATGGTTCCGGATTACCTTGATCCATCTGTTAAACTTACATTACAGTCTGAGAACGGATTCATCGGTCTTGCAGCTGTTGATCCGGAAGATCCGGATGCTGCATACATCGTAAATGCAGGCGGACAGCCGGCTGGTATCGAGAAAGACGGTATGTTCTTTGACAGTGCTACATCTTTCTCCATCATCCGTGGTGGACATGTAGATGCTACAATCCTTGGTTCTCTTCAGGTAGATGAGAAAGGTAACATCGCAAACTGGATCATTCCTGGAAAAATGGTTCCTGGAATGGGTGGAGCTATGGACCTTGTAGTAGGTGCTAAACGAGTTATCGTTGCTATGGAGCACACACAGAAGGGTGCACCAAAGATCTTAAAAGAGTGTACTTTACCGCTGACAGCAGAAGCTCAGGTAAACCTGATCGTTACTGAGATGGGTGTTATGGAAGTAACTCCGGAAGGAATCGTATTAAAAGAGTACAACCCGGAATTCACTGTTGAAGAAATCCAGGCTGCTACAGAAGCAAAACTGATCATCGCTGATGATCTGAAACCGATCGAGTAATTGATTGCAATAAAATATAATTTCATACACTCGTGCGTATGAAAGCAAATAAAAGGTGTGCTTTCCTGGAAGGCACACCTTTTTATACGTTTTCAATTGACTGTCGCAGGTCCAGCATCCGCTGATCCATATTCCGCACATCAATGGCACAGGAAAACAGTTCCTTTTTCAACGCTTTTCCTCTTTTATGATTTTTCTTATACTGAAGCTGATATTCGAGCACAGACCAGAAATCCATACCAATTGTTCGAAGCTGAATTTCCACTTTCTTCCCGTTAGTAAACTGCACGATTACGTGCAGGCTCTGATAGCCACTGTTTTTCGGTTTTTTCACAAAATCTTTTTCTTTCACAACACAAATCCCCGGTATCTGATAAATAAAATCCCGCACACGGTAAATATCATCGAGAAACAGGCATATTACACGGATTCCCGCCAGATCATTGATGTATGTAAACACATTTTCCTCTGTGAGTTCTCTCTTCTTTTTTATCATCTTGGCAATGATACTTTCCCGATCTTTCAATCGGTACTTTGTATGACTGATAATGCTCCGCCCGATTTCTTCCTCTTGCTGAAATCCAAAATCTGTAATCTGTGTCAGCAAGTATTTCATACAGTCCAGATATTCCTTCCGCAATTTTGGATCATCCAAAAGGATGAGATCTGCACCCAGCTGAGTCGTATCATCTTCAACCTTTTTCTCATCTTTATCTATCTCTATCTCGATGGCTGTCTTATCTATTGCGTCTTCATCCGTATTTATTTCAAATACTGAATCAACTTCTGTTTTGTCTTTTCTGTTTATTTCAGTTGCTATCTTAATAACTGTATCTCCATCTGTTTCTTTACAAATTTCCTCTTTTTTATTTGTTTTTTTCTTTTTTTCTTCTTTCAAATATACATCTCTCCTTTCTTTGCACACTCTATAATATATGCGCGAACATTTGACTTATGACTACTTTTTATATTTTTCAGCTGAGGTAAATCTATCTTGTTTCTCTCAATCTGACTACCTTCTAACATATATGTGCCAAAAAATACTTACTTCTTTGCAACATTTTCAGCATATGATCATCTGGTAAAATCCAGAACCAGATTTTTGTAAATTGTTGGTAAAATTCCAAAATGCTGTCAACATTTTTATTATCCACAAATACAACAATAAAATTTTCTTCTAAATTATTTTCATAACTTATTGGATTATGCTGTGACCTTTTTGTGCTAAACTACATCTAATGGGTGTAATAGCTATTACAGAGTATAAAAAATCTCATTTCACATTTACAAAAACATATTGAGATAAAAAGAGGGAAGTTATGACAAAACAGGATTTCGGAGATTTGATCATTTCTTTTACTGATGATTTTTATCGCATCGCAAAAGCAATTTTAAAAGAGGATGCCGACTGTGAAGATGCCATGTCGTCTGCCATCGTAAAAGGATTTTCAAAACTTCACACACTAAAAAAACAGGAATATGCCAAAACATGGTTTTCACGCATATTGATCAACGAATGTCAGATGATCCTGCGGAAACGCAAACAGGAAGTCGCTTATGAGGAAGGTGTCCTAACCGAAGAAGCCGCACAGCAGGATTACTCAGACCTATATCAGCATCTGATGCAGCTAGATATTTCCTACCGTCTTCCACTGGTAATGTACTACTTCGACGGATTTAAAATACGGGAAATTGCAGACATTCTGGAAATGAGTGAGAGTGCCATAAAAATGCGGTTAAACCGCGGAAAACTTCAGTTACGAACAATGTTTGAAAAGGAGGCCGCCATATGAATCACGACTCTAAACACAATAATTTTGAATATGAAAAAGAAACTTTTCCAAAAACACCGGAACGTTTTAAACAGCTTGTTGCTGATCAGGTAGCTCAGGAACAGCAGAAAAATAATGTTTCTTCTATAAAATCCAAAAAGAAATGGATGCCGGCAAAAGTTGCTGCCGTAATTATTGTATGCGCTACTATGGGAACGACTGGCGCTTATGCCGGAATTAAACAGTATCAGGCAAGATCACAGCAATATTTGCAGGAAACAGGACGTATCACTACTCCGGAAAGTTCTTCCAAAGAAGAAATATCTGCTGCTTCTGACACTACAAATTCTGCACCACCAGCAACGATTGTATCAAAAGAAAGCGGTCTTGTTACTACTTTTTCAGATACCTGGCCGGATGTTATGTTCAATCAATATGACAATAACTATCAAAAACAACCAAACCCTTATATGAATGTTATAGATGCTTACTATGATGGCAGTCTGCTTTCTATTTATGGTGAAGCCACCCCATATGGTATAAAAACCTTAGGAGACTGGTTCCTTCCGGATCGTATTATCATCAACGATACCATCTATATGGCACAATGGAATATCAACGGTTTAACCGGAGCAACTGATGCCCAGTATAAACGCGGTGCATTTCATGCCAGAGTAGAACTTTCTGATGTCGTTCTTCCAGATACTTTTACGGTACAGGTTCCACTGGTAACCAGTATAGACCCCAAAACCCAAAATTGCTACATGCAGACAATTAGCTTTGACATTTCCGGCTCTGCCAACGTAAAACCTGCAACTTCTTCCTATACAGGAAGCGGTGCAGAGGTAACAATTGCGCAGAGTAAAGTTTCTGCCTCTGGAACATATCTGGATCTTACTTGGAATTTTGGCAAAGACTACGACTCCTTCAAAAATTTTGACCAAGTAATGAATGATGATAACATTCACAACTGGGTATTCTGCAAAATTACAGATTCCAATGGAAATACTTACAATACCCAGACAGAAAATGCAGCTTTTCATTCCTCTAACATGGAAAATGACTCAGACGATGGTGGAGAACGTGCTTATACCGACGATGATGGTAACTACTGCTTCCGCACACAGGTAGTTATTCCAACAATGACACAGGATTTCACGTCTCTGGAAGTCACACCTTATGTTCATCTTGAAGACGGAACTGAAACAGATCTGGACTTTGCATCCTTCCGGGTGGATTATGAGTAATATAGTTTTACATGTTCTAAGCTGTACAAAAAGCAGGAGTGGAAAATCTACGGATTTTCCACTCCTGCTTTTTACTCATTTTTCGTCTATATTTACAATTATTCCTCTTCGGTTGTCTCTTCCGGAAGTTTGATTGCAAGTCCAAGTTCTTCTAACTGTTTCTCATCTACAGTTCCCGGTGCTTCTGTCATCAGACAGGAAGCATCTTTTACTTTCGGGAATGCGATGACATCGCGGATAGAATCTGCATGTACCATATGCATTACCATACGGTCTAAGCCGTAAGCAAGTCCTGCGTGTGGCGGTACACCATACTTGAATGCGGAGAGCAGGAAACCGAACTGATCCCATGCACGCTCTTTTGTAAATCCAAGTACCTCAAACATTTTCTCCTGAATATCATCCTGATGGATACGGACAGAACCGCCACCAAGCTCAGTACCATTTAATACGATATCATATGCTTTTGCACGAACAGCACCCGGATCAGAATCAATCTTGTCCCAATCCTCTTCCATCGGCATTGTAAACGGATGGTGCATAGCCATATAACGATTCTCTTCATCAGACCACTCCAGTAATGGGAACTCTGTTACCCAGAGGAAATTGTACTGGTTCGGATCAAGGAGGTTCAGTTCTTTTGCCATATGAAGTCTTAATGCACCAAGAACTGCCCAGACAACTTTATTTTTGTCAGCAGCAAATAACAGCAGATCGCCCGGTTTTCCTTCCATAGCTTCTACTAACGCTGCAAGCTCTTCCTCTGTCATAAATTTTGCAAAAGAAGATTTGTATGTGCCATCTTCGTTTACACACAGATAAGCCAGACCTTTTGCTCCGTATGTTTTTGCCAGATCAACCAGTTTATCGATCTGTTTACGTCCCATGGAAGCTTTGCCCGGAACAGCGATACCACGTACGCTGCCGCCGTTCTCTAATGCACCGGTAAATACACCAAATCCACAGTCTTTTACCACGTCAGATACGTCATGTAATTCCATGCCAAAACGGGTATCCGGTTTGTCAGAACCGTAACGATCCATAGCATCCTGCCATGTCATACGCGGAAGCGGGATCTGTACATCCACACCGATGGCCTCTTTAAATACATATTTTAACAGACGCTCATTTACGTCTAATACATCATCTACATCAACAAAAGACAGCTCCATATCGGCCTGTGTAAACTCCGGCTGACGGTCAGCACGTAAATCCTCATCACGGAAACATTTTGTAATCTGGAAATAACGATCATATCCGGAGCACATCAAAAGCTGTTTGAAGAGCTGCGGAGACTGCGGGAGCGCATAAAAACTTCCCGGATGTACACGGCTCGGTACCAGATAATCTCTTGCTCCCTCCGGAGTGGATTTTGTCAGAACCGGTGTCTCGATCTCGATAAATCCTTCTTTTGCCATAAAATCACGCATCAGATAAGCCACTTTGCTTCTCAGCATCAAATTACGCTGTAAATCCGGACGACGCAGATCCAGATAACGGTATTTCAGACGGATCTCATCTTTTGTCTGAGAATTCTCCTCAATATGGAAAGGCGGTGTATCAGACTCAGAAAGGATACGAAGACTTTCTGCAATTACTTCAATATCACCTGTTTTTAAGTTTTCATTTACTGCTGCGGAACGTTTCTGGATCTTACCAACAACAGCGATAACGTACTCACTTCTGAGTGTCTCTGCTTTTGCAAATCCGTCACTTCCTACACTATTTTCATCAAATACGATCTGAAGCAGACCAGAACGATCTCTCAGATCAATAAATATCAGGCTGCCCAGATTTCTTCTTCTCTGAACCCAACCCATAACGGTAACGGTACTCCCGATATCAGCGCTGGATACCTCTGTACATCTATGGGATCTTTTCAATCCACGCATGGACTCTGCCATAATTTATTCCTCCTGTAATCACTCATGCACTCTGCATTTTTATTTTCAAAAACCTACAATTTACATCAGCTTCATTTTTTATTTAAAAAATTCTACGAACTCCTCGTATCCTTCCTTGGAAAGCTGCTCTTTCTGGAATTTTTTATTTTTATTCATGCGGACAACCAGTACCTGCTCGCCGTTTGCACGTGCCTGCTGTGCCTGTCCGATCACTTCACTGAGTTTGTCTCCCGGATATCCTTTTTCAATCAGATATGCAGTCTTTTTCGGCTGCTCCGGAATCTTAAATCCATTCTCCATCAGAAGCAGGATAATACGTTCAAATCCGATGGAAAATCCACAGGCCGGAACATCTTTTCCGGTGAAGTTTCCAACCATCTTGTCGTAACGTCCGCCGCCACCGCAGCTTCCGCCAAACTCCGGAATCGCGATCTCAAAAATAGTTCCTGTATAGTAAGACATGCCTCGCACTAAAGTCGGATCAAATACCAGCTCAAAAGATGCCATCTTTGTTGCATTTACTGCGGAGGCAATCTCTTTCATATTCTGAACGATCTCGGCATCCAGATAATCACCTAATGTATCTGCCAGATAGCTGATACCATCCTCTGCCTGCTCCACACCGGTAAACAGAGACAGATATTTGTCAATTGCTTCCTGTGCGTAGCCTTCTTTTGCAAGTTCTTCTGCAACACCTTCCAGACCAATCTTGTCCATCTTGTCCAGAATGATAAATACTGTATCAAACTCTTCCTCTGCAAATCCGCTGTAAGCTGCCATCGCTTTTAAGATACGACGCTCGTTGATACGGATCTCAAAATTCTTAAATCCAAGTTTGCCAAGTGTAGTTGTAGTTGCCAGAATCAGCTCAATCTCTGCCAGATTGGATGGCTCACCAAGGATATCAATATCACACTGCATGAACTGACGATAACGACCTCGCTGCGGACGGTCAGCACGCCATACATTTCCCATCTGAAGTGCCTTAAATGGTGATGGCAGGTCATTTGCATGGTTTGCATAGTAACGGCAAAGCGGTACTGTCAAATCATATCTCATACCGAAGTCAACCAGATCTGCCTCGCTCTGTGCTGTCTCTAATTTCAGTTTCTCACCACGTTTTAATACCTTGAAGATCAGTTTCTCATTTTCTCCACCCTGCTTATTGCTCAGGTTGGCGATATCTTCCATACAAGGTGTCTCGATCGGGGTAAATCCGAATGCACGATAAGTCTCTTTGATCACGCTCTGTACATAATCACGGATCTGCATCTCATCCGGCATAATATCTTTCATACCGTTTACCGGTTTTTTCTTTAAAGCCACTGTATATCCTCCATTCCATACAGATTGCTCTGTATATTATATTCCTTAAAAACAGACTTTCGACATCTGCTTTCGTATACACGTAAAGCGGACATTCGCAATTCGCTTTCGCTACTTGCTCATGAACGCAGATATTTCTCATTTTCTGTGTTCACATACATAGTTTATTATACGTTTGTGAGTTTGATATAGCAAGTGTTTTATCTAAGCTGACCACAGTTTTTCAGCAATTCCCGCTTCCGCTCTACCATCTCATCCACGCGATCCAGATAATTTGTAATATCTTTTACATTTCCAACACGCTCAATACGCTTGCCATCCTCAAATACAACCTTCGTGGTGGCACCTGCGCCAAGTGCCATGATCGTTTGCTTTTCTTCCATGATCAGAATGTTGTACACGCCGGCTTTTCCCGGTTTTGCGTAACCGACATTCTCGAAATTACCTGCCATATTTTTCTGGCGATACAGATAATACGGCTCCAGCCCCATCTCATGGCAGCACTCTGCTGTCAGATCAATCGTCTGTGCAGTATTTTCAATATGCAGGTTCTCATACTGCTCTTTCTGCATCCGCAGTCTGGCTGCACGTTTGATAGCCAGTGAATGAACTGTGATATTATCCGGATCCAGTTCTTTCAGCTGTCTCATAGTATCTCGCACATCTTCGATTGTCTCCTCCGGAAGTCCAACGATCAGATCCATATTGATATTGTCAAAACCAACTTCCCGTGCAAGTTTAAAACTGTCAATCGTCTGCTGTACCGTATGCTGACGCCCGATGAGACGCAACGTTTCTTCTTTCATTGTCTGCGGATTGATAGAAATTCTGGAAATATTATGTCTGTGGATTACTTCCAGCTTTTCTCTGGTAATACTGTCCGGTCTGCCGGCTTCTACGGTAAACTCCAGAAGCTGCGTCTGTTTTTCTGCCGGTTCGTCTGCATAGATCATTCTGCCCTGCTCATCCGCAACCCCAAAATAACTTCCAATCATAGTCAACAGTCGATCCATCTGCTCTGCGGAAAGTGTCGTCGGTGTACCTCCGCCAATGTATACAGAATTCAATACTTTATGCTTACATACCTCTGCTGTAAATGCAATCTCTTTTTCTAATGCATCCAGATACTCATCCATGCGGTTTGCCCATTTCGCCAGCGGATAGGAAGTAAATGAACAATACAGACAGGTACTTGGACAGAATGGAATCCCCACGTACAAACTGTAGCCATTTTCATAATCAATACGACTGAGCAATTCTAACTCACGTTTTGCAACTGCCAGACTCAGTTCGATTTTTTCATCCGAAGCGAAATATGTTTCTTTCATATAAGAACGAATCTCATCTTCACTCTTCCCTTCCTCCAGAAGTTCCATCGGAATCTTGGTCGGGCGAATACCGGTCAATGTACCCCACGGAAGCGTCTTTCCTGCATACAATGTCAGCAAATAATATAACTGCTGTTTTAACTCATTTTTTGTCTTTTTCCGATCTGCGAAATCAACCCGAACGCTGCCATCCAGCGTCTTTTTTTCTTCTATTGCACGATTCTCATAATCCTGCACAACTGTTTTCTCTTTTGTTACATTATCATCTTCCTGGGTTTCCTGCTGTTCCTGTTCATAAAACGAAAAATCAATTTTGTTGTTTTTCCGGTCATAATTTACCACAAGATGAAATACACTCTCCGGAAACTCTTCCCGCGGCATGGCTTTTACAAGCACGTCATGCTGTGGATAAAAGGCTTTTACCAGAGAATGAATATCGTATTCAAAATCTGCCTCATTTAACTGTACTGTAATCATACTTGTTTCCTTTTCAAATCCTTCTTTTAAAATGCTATTATCCTTAGTATCTTTTTACGCCACAAAAGGAATTTCCATAAATACAAACGCTCCTGTCTGTTTCATGAAAATTCCTTTTCGTTTATTATGCTAAATACATATTATACTGTTTCTCATATCCAATTGTGGTACGCGCCTCATGTCCCGGCAATACCGCAGTATCATTTGGAAGTACAAACAGTTTTTCTTTTACGGAACGCACCAGTTCTGACATGCTGCCCCCTTTAAAATCCGTTCTTCCGACAGAACCACAAAACAGGGTGTCACCACTTGCCAGCACTTTGTTTCCTTCAAAATAATAACAACATCCGCCCTCTGTATGTCCCGGTGTAGAAAGGACTTTGATCTTAAATCCTGCTAATTCAAGTACATCTCCGTCTTTTGCATATACATCTGCATCATACGTTTCCGGATTGCCAAACATTGCAGATACATTTTTCTGAATATCATGCATGGTAGCTTTTTCCTTTTCACTTGCATACACAGAAACACCAAATGCATCTGCTACCATACGTGCGTGATGTGCATGATCATAATGTCCGTGTGTCAGCAAAACGCCCTGTAATTTTAATCCGCGCTCTTTGATGCGACGGATCAGGTCTGCTCCATCTCCGCCCGGATCAATGATCACCATTTCTTTTGTGTCGGCATTTACGATAAAGTAACAGTTTGTTCCGATATCACCAACGTTATATTCTTCAATTCTTAAATCCGCCATATACGCTCCTGTCTGAATACTCCTTCTATATTACTCATACCAATTTTATTTCTTATCAGCCTGTGGTTCGTTCAATCTCAAATACACTTTCAATCTGGCGCAGTTTTTCTCCCAGCATATTCAGTTCATCTTTTCCTTTGGTATAGAAAGAAACCACAATCGTTGCAATTCCTTTTTTACTGGTTCTCGAATTAATCGAATCAATATCAATGCCACGCTCAGTAAAGACTTTTGAAATATCTACCAGCAGACCGGTACGGTTGTTTCCATAAATTTTGAGTTCTGCAAGGTAACGACCATGTCCGCCATCTGACTCATCTGATGCTCCCTGCTGCCATTCTGCTTCGATCAGACGTTGTCTGTCAAAATCCGGAAGCTGAATGATATTGACACAATCGGTTCTGTGAATAGACACACCACGACCTCTTGTAACAAATCCGACAATTTCATCTCCAGGAACCGGGCTGCAGCATTTTGAAAAATGTACAGCTACATCTGTCAGACCTTTGACAATAATACCACTCTTTTTATGGGTTGTGCGTTCTCCCTCTGCATGCTTTTCTTTCTGCTCAGCAGCATTTTCCACTACCTGCGCATCTGTCAGTTCCTTCTTATGATCTTTGCGATATTCTTCCATCATACGGTTCACAATCTGTGACTCCGTCAGGCCGCCATGTCCTACAGCTGCAAGCACAGAATCCCAGTCACGGAAGCCATATTTACGCTGTACTTTTGCCTGATATTCTGACTTATTGATATCAGCAAAATTAATGGATTTTGTCTTGCAGTAAGTGTTCAGCAAATCCTTGCCTTTTACAATATTGTCTTCCTTAAACTGATTGCGGAACCACTGGTTAATCTTGTTTTTCGCCTGAGTACTTTTTACCAGATTCAACCAGTCACGGCTCGGTCCTTTCGAATTTGCTGATGTCAGGATTTCAATCCTGTCGCCATTTCGGATATTATAATCAATCGTTACAAGGCGTCCGTTGACTTTCGCTCCTATCATCTTATTGCCGACTGCAGAATGAATCGCATATGCAAAATCAATTGGTGTGGAACCTTTCGGCAGACTCTTGACATCTCCGCTCGGTGTAAAGCAAAATACACTGTCCGCAAACAAGTCCAGATCGCTTTTCAATAAGCTCATAAACTCTCTGTTATCGGACATGTCGCGCTGCCATTCCAGAATCTGGCGCAGCCAGCTCAATTTCTCTTCTTCACCGTTAATACTGTTTCCATTATTTGCTTCTTTGTATTTCCAGTGTGCGGCAATACCATATTCTGACGTACGATGCATTTCCTCAGTACGTATCTGAATCTCAAATGGCTGACCGGTCGGTCCGATCAGTGTCGTATGCAGAGACTGATACATATTCGGCTTTGGCATTGCGATATAGTCTTTAAAACGCCCCGGAATCGGTTTATATTTCTCATGGATCACACCAAGTGCTGCATAACAATCCTTCACATCATTCACTATGATACGAATAGCAAACAGATCGTAAATCTGGTCCAGTGTCTTGTTCTGGTTCACCATTTTTTTATAAATACTGAAGAAATGCTTTGCGCGCCCCATAACAGTTGCTTTAATGCCTGCTTCCTTCAGACAGGCATCCACATCGTTCATCAGTGTGTGAACATACTCATCCCTTGCTGATTTTCGAACCGCAATTTTTTCCACCAGGTCATAATAAGCTTCCGGCTCCAGATATTTCAAAGACAGATCCTCTAACTCAATCTTGATTTTGGAAATACCAAGACGCTGCGCGATCGGAGCATAAATATCCATCGTCTCACGTGCCTTTTCCTTCTGCTTTTCCGGCTTCATATATTTTAAAGTACGCATATTGTGCAGACGGTCTGCAAGTTTAATGATAATAACACGGATATCCTTTGCCATAGCCAGAAACATCTTTCGTAAATTTTCTGCCTGCACTTCAATCTTATCTGCATCATAAGCTATCTGTCCCAGTTTTGTGACACCATCTACCAGCAATGCCACTTCCGGTCCGAATACTTCCTTTATCTCTTCGTCTGTCATAACAGTGTCTTCCACTACGTCATGAAGCAATCCGGCCACGATCGTTTCCTTATCCATCTCAAGCTCTGCCAGAATAATGGCCACGTACAACGGATGAATAATGTATGGTTCACCGGATTTGCGCACCTGCGTTTTATGCGCCTCTGAAGCAATCTGATACGCTTTTTCTACCATGGAAATATCTGCTGACGGATGATATTTCTGAATAATGTCAATCAGATCCTGGTGCAGTTCCACCGGACTGACAAAATCTCTGATTGGAACAATTGCTGAATCCAGAACTGCTGCCGGTTCAATTGACTGAAGAGCTGCTTCATCAATCTGCATTTTCTCCTGCGGTATGTTATTTTTTTCTGAAATTATCTGTTTTTCTTTTGTTTCCATCTCGATCCCACCTGTTTCAACATTATAATGAAATTTGTCATAATTTGCAACGCTTTCCAAATGCAGATGCTGCCTGTGGCACTGTCCACAATATTCGTCCTGAAAGGAACAGTAACCTAACTGTTTCTTTTTAGAGTATCACACGAATCGCCAAAAAAATAGCATTTTTTTGAATTTTCTTGAAAACAAGGAACTTTTCAGATACAATGCATAATAGAAATGCCAATTTACTATATTTTTTGGCAATTATAAGGAGGAAATTATGGCACAGAATCCAATCGTAACTATCGAAATGGAAAATGGCGATATCATCAAAGCAGAGCTTTATCCGGAAATCGCCCCAAATACAGTAAACAACTTTATCTCTCTCATTAAAAAAGGCTTTTATGACGGTGTGATCTTCCATCGTGTCATCAAAGGTTTCATGATCCAGGGTGGCGATCCGGAAGGAACTGGAATCGGCGGACCAGGATACAGCATCCACGGCGAATTCTCCCACAATGGTTTCACAAATAATCTGAAACACACACCGGGTGTTCTTTCTATGGCACGTACTATGATGCCGAACTCTGCCGGAAGCCAGTTCTTCATCATGCATGCAGCTGCACCACACCTTGACGGTGAGTACGCAGGCTTCGGTAAAGTTATCGAAGGTATGGAAAATGTAAACAAGATTGCTGAGACACGCTGTGATTACAGTGATCGTCCGATGGCTCAGCAGAAAATGGCCAAAGTTACTGTGGAAACTTTCGGTGTAGACTATCCGGAACCGGAAAAGTATTAAATTCTTGTTTAGGGTAGTTTAAAAAGAAGCTGGAAGAAAAAGCGAAAGGAATTGGCTATTTACGCCACCCTTGACAATATACAAAAGAACTGCTATATGTCGATTACCGACGGCGAGAAACTCAAAAACAGTTTCATTTTTCCATCGCTGACAACATTGTAGCAGTTCTTTTTGTCTATGGTCAAGGGAACCGCGTTGCGGTGGCTCTGGTCTTACCTCTGGCTCAAAATCTAA
>CAKREL010000027.1 GCA_934317205.1 uncultured Eubacterium sp. | reverse complement strand
ATTTGCTTGAGATGTCGGGTTCTCTTTTTGTTTGCATAATGATATACTTTTATTGTGATTAAAAAAGCACGTACAAACGTGCTTTTGAATGGTGCTGTATTGTTCGTGCAGTATGCTCAACAGACGTTATGACCGCAACTGTTGCTGAGATTCCACATGAACTGATGGTTCATATCACAGATCGTATCACACACGAAGTTGCCGGAATCAATCGTGTGCTTTATGACTTCACACCAAAGCCGACCGGAACTGTGGAGTTTGAATAAACAAATTGTCATTTTGTAACGAACACTGTTCACTAAATTAGCAAAAAATACTATCCACAAATAAGGATACAAAACAGGTAATACAAAAGCCTGTCTTGTGTCCTTTTTTGTTGAAAATAAAGGGGTTTACAGGGTTTGTGTAGTAGATAGGTAAGGAAAAAGAGAAACAGGAAAAAGAAAGATTAATGAATGCCATAACAGAAAATATAAAAAAGTAAGAAAAAATGAGAATAAGCAAAACGTGTTTTTCACGGAGAAATACATGTTTTGCTTGTAATATCTCCTACTTTTTAGAATAAGTGTTCATTGAATAACGATATAAAAATATTGTATTGCTATACAAAAACCATATTTTTTATATAGTTTAATCCGTGTTATACTTAGAGTCAAGGAAAGAAAAAGGAATGATAATATGAAACGAATTGATTTTGAACATGGAACAATTACAGGAAATATTTTAGGAGCGGCATTACCGATGCTGGTGGCGCAGATATTGAGTCTTTTGTATAATATCGTGGATCGAATTTATATTGCCAGAATTCCTGCAGTTGGAACAACAGCACTTGGAGCGGTTGGCTTATGTTTTCCAATTATTGTGATTATCACCGCATTCAGTAATTTGTTCGGAAGTGGCGGTGCACCCTTATTTTCCATTAATAGAGGACAAGGGAATACAAAAAAAGCTGAAACAATTATGAATACATCATTTTCAATGCTATGTATTTGCGGAGTGGTATTGATGCTAATCGGCATGTTGTTTGCAAGTCCGATTCTGGTATTATTTGGTGCATCAGAGGAAGGTTTATCTTATGCGTATCCATATATGATGATTTATTTGATAGGAACAGTGCCATCCATGATTGCAACAGGAATGAATCCGTTTATTAATGCACAAGGTTATGCTACATCAGGCATGTTGTCTGTAATAATTGGGGCAGTTGCCAATTTGATTTTAGATCCATTATTTATATTTGGATTACATTTAGGAATAAAAGGAGCGGCAATCGCAACAATTATTTCACAGACTTTATCAGCAGCATATGTATTTTATTTTTTGAGAAAGAAATCGGAACTAAAAGTGCGGATGCTCTCAAAGGCAAAATGGAAAGTATGCGGAGCAGATGCAAAAAATATCGTGAGTCTTGGTAGTGCAGGATTTATTATGCAACTGACAAATAGTTTAGTAACAATATGCTGCAACAGTGTGCTGTCAGGTATCGGAGGAGATGTTTATATATCAGTGATGACAATTGTATCAAGCATCCGGCAGATGGTAGAGACACCGATTTGTGCTATGAATGAAGGAACCTCCCCAATTTTAAGTTACAACTATGGGGCTCAGTACCCGAAACGTGTCAGAAAAGCAATTGGAGTAATGACGTGCATGATTCTTATTTATACAGCAATCATGTGGAGTGTGATTATTTTTGTACCGGAATTCTTAATCGGTATTTTCAGTACGGATAAAGAATTACTGGCAGATGCAATAGACGCATTGAAGCTATATTTTGCAGCATTTATATTTATGGATTTGCAATATATTGGACAGACGGTATTTAAATCATTAAATAAAAAGAAACAGGCAATCTTCTTTTCATTACTTAGAAAAGTATTTATAGTTGTACCATTAACATATTTGTTCCCATATACATTTCACATGGGAACAAGAGGTGTGTTTTTAGCTGAACCGATATCAAATGTAATTGGAGGAAGTTTGTGTTTTGTTACAATGCTGGCAATTGTGATGCCGGAGTTAAAGCGAATGTCCGCTTTACGTGGATCACCGACAGAAAACTGTTCGGACGTTTTCCGGAAATAAGAAACCAGCTATGGAAGGGAGAACTTTACATTCGAAGATAATGCAAAAATCTACGTTGAATTATAGAAATTCTCTTGGTACAATAAAAACAATAGAAAGTATATAAATTCAAGCCGAACGCACGTGAGACTGGGTACGTGATCCTGGTCAGCGTAAGCTGACATATTTATTTTAGAATCAGATTTATGTACAGTACTTACATAATCAAGAACAGAACGTATGTCACGAATGAAGAGGATAATAGTGCATCAATAAAAGATAGCACATTATTTCAATAGATAAGCAGGAAAAGAAAGAGGAAAGAGAGTATGAAAAATCAAAAAGTTAAAATCTTTGCATTTGTTATTGCAGGATGTCTGTGTTTATCAGGATTAGTAGGATGCGAAGGAAAGAGCAAGGCGTCTGATGATACGTCATCTCAATCAAGTAGTGGACTGATGGGGGCTGTAAAAGAAGCGACAGATACAAGTGATGGATCAAATGCAGATGATGCCGGTGAGGAGGATGAAGTAAGCGACGACATGATTGGAAGGTATGTATCCCAGGGATATGAAAATACCGGATTTGGATTTAAAATCGCCCTTCCGGATACTTATACATTGGAAAATAGATGCACCATTAAAATAGACAATGAAGATCCAATAGAAGCCTCTAATAAAGAAACTACTTATAATTTGATAAGATCCATGGTTGCATTGGGAAAATCAACAGTTTTTGAAGCAAAAGATGAAAATACATACATTGGACTGAGTCTTCAAAAGGCCTCAGTTTTAGATAATCAAGCAGTATGGGCTGAAGAAAAGTCCATAGCGGAAACTTCAGTGGTGACGGAGGAAGAGATTAAAGAAATATATGGAGAAGATGTAGAGATTACAGAATTCCAAAATAATGTGGAAGAAATCACGTTTTTAGGTGAGAAACACTACGCAGCACAATTCACATTTAAGGCAGATAATGTTCCTTATTATGGTGTCAATGTGTATTTGGTGAACGAACAGGATCCGCGTTATCTGTTAGGTATCAATCTATTGGGCTTAGATCTGGATGCAGTGGATCAGGCAGATCAGTTCTTTAGCGTTTATGCGAACTAAGCCTAGCTAGGAGGAAAAGGAATGATATGAGGAAGATTTGCATATTACTGACCCTTTTGATCTGCACAATGGCATTTACTGCGTGTGGGACTGATGTTGAAAATAGTAGTAACGGAAAACAAACTAAAAAAATAGAAACAATAGATTTGGGATCTGATCCACAGTCATATATCCTTTATGGAATTTATAAGAATGAAGAATTTTATAAAGATGAAGATGGTTCCTATGCAGATGCGCATGCAGATGATTATGATTATATGACGTTGCAGATTGCAGATTCCGATGAATTTGAAGTGCAGACTCTTCCGGTAGAGCTGGGAGCAGATTCCGATTTGCTGAATTCTGATTTTGTTGGAAAGACAGATACAGAGTTAAAAGAAGAGATGGGTCTGACAGACCAACAGATCAGCATTTTGCATGAATTTTGGCAATATGATCATATATTAGCCCGATGGATTGACAGAGAAAAAGAATCTGAGGGTGGAGAGTATTCCTATTCGACAGATAGTGCTTTCCATTTTGCCTATGAAGTTGTTGGAGACAAACTCTATATGGGATTGGAAGCTATGTTTACTGATGAAGAGAATGGTGGACCTCTGGAGTATTACTTGCAGGACCGCAAAGACTGGATTGAATACTCTTATGGCTTTGATGGGCTGGATCTGATTTTGTCTAAGGATGGACAAAGTACAAGACTTAGATCCTATGATATGCTTCTGGCAGAAGAAACAAATGAAGGAATTCTTGAATGGGGGTATGCCAAGAATTCTACTGCAGGATATGACGGGATAGTTTCCGTCATGTTAAGTACGCTAGAAGATTATGATTCTTATATTGAGTGGGCAGATGGCAGAATAAGTGAGAATGTAACTACACAGATTGAAGGTAATCAGTTTGCTCTTACATGGGAAAATACCAGTCGCTATGATTATGATCTTGGAGAATATGTGAAAGGCGAAGGCGGAGAACTCTCGGGTATTTTCCTGATTACTGCTCGACCGAATGGAGGATTAGATGGAGGCCTGTGCATTTGTATTGATGGCAAATGGTATCCTTATATTTACAAGTCTTCTACTTATTGGGAGGGAGAATTAAGTGATAATTTAGCGGCAGATGCTGATGTAAGCAGTATGAGTGAAGAGGAGTTGGGAGAGTTAAAAGAAAATCAGACAAAAGTCTCAAGTGGATTGATGGGAGCTTTCAAAGAGCAGGGACTTGATTCTGCGAAGATAGATGAGTCAACGGGAACAGTACAGATGGATAATAATGTGCTTTTTGCCTGGGATAAAGCGGATTTGTCAGAAGAGGGAAAAGCCTATTTGGATCAATTTCTTGCGGCCTATGTACCGGTAATATCCAGTGCGATAGAGGAAGGCAAGGTATCAACCATCGTAGTTGAGGGCTATACAGATTCAGCCGGAGATGCGGCTTACAATTTAAAACTTTCTGAGGAAAGAGCACAGACTGTTGCAGATTATATGAAAGCTAGTTATCCGGAACTCACTAACACGATTGCAGTTGTCGGCAATGGAAAAAATAATCTTATTCTAGATGAACAAGGCAAAGAAGATGCCGCAGCATCCAGACGAGTAGAAGTCAGATATGTCTTGAACGCAGAATAAGCATTCCACCACTTCAAGTGCGTAGAACACTAAGCGATGGGATAAGAATAGGAACGTTGTCAGAAGATAAAAAAATAGTGAGTATGTACTATGAAAGGAATATGATTGAAATAAAAAAGAGGATTTGAAACATATGGGATTTTTGTTTGTAGCTCTTGGCGGAGCTGTAGGAGCAATGGGCAGATATGCTATAAGTCTTGTTCCTGTTAAGAGTGGATTTCCACTGCTGACATTGATGACGAATATGATAGGAGCGATTCTGATAGGATTTATTGTCGGTATTACAAGTGGAAGGAATCAAGTATCGGAAAATACGATATTATTCTGGAAAACCGGAGTATGTGGTGGGTTTACCACTTTTTCAACATTTTCCCTGGAGGCATATTGTCTGTTTGAGGAACATCAATATGTAACGGGAGGATTGTATGTATTATTAAGCTGTTGTGGCTGCATAATGGGAGTTCTGTGTGGAAAAAAACTATCTACTTTTATAAGATAACAGAAGTTCATTGAAAAGATGTTTTATGAATGGCGAATGGTGCGTGTGAACGGTAATGAATTTGGTGTAAAAAAATAAAATTAGTATGATGTCTGGGGTTGAATTATAGCATCTGATATGATATGATAACCTCAAGTTCATAGAGAAAGATAGTTGGTGCCATGCACTTGCAGGTATTACGGCAAAGATAGTCAACAGCAGTTCAAAACGATCGGGGAAATGTTTTTGATCTGTCCGAAAACTGTAAGAAGCAAAAGTATGGTTAAAAGGGAAACAGGTGTAATTCCTGTACGAGACTCGTCACTGTGATAAGGGAGTGCAGATTCAGAAATTGGTCACTGCTGCATATAGCATTGGGAAGGCCGAATCTGTATGTTGATCTTTCAGCCAGGAAACCTGCCAGTTGTCTGGTACCGGATATATTCCAGAATCACGAGTTATTGATTGTGCTGTTTGTTGAACAAAATGATTGATTATTTAGAAGATAGAATTGCTTCACTTGGATGATCCGAGTGGAGCATTTTTGTTTTGCAGTCATGTATATGTCAGCTGCGATAATGTCATTCTTCCGGAACGACTGTACCCTGTGAAGTAAAAAATCTATAAATAATTAAAAGGAGAAGGACACATGAAAAAAAGAATGGTTGCCTTAATGGCAGTATTTACCATGGCAGTTGGCTTAGTTGCAGGTTGTGGAAACAACAATGCAAATGCAGGAAAGGATGCTGCAGTAAGTGCATCAGAGGATGGAAGCGCAGCAGCTGAGGAAAATGAGGATCAGGCAAAAGCTGATGAGGTGGCTGATCTGATCGATGCAATTTATGTTCAGGAGAGAACAGACAAGACAGACGAACAGTGTGCAGCTGCAAAAGCAGCATGGGATAAACTGACAGATGCTCAGAAAGAATTAGTAGAAGGTGAAAATGCTGATCCGGATTATTTCGGCAGAGATACAGGTGATGCTTCCAAGGATGATCCGCTGAATCAGGACGAGATCGGCGAGAATGAGATCCTTGTTGTAAGTTTTGGTACATCTTTCAATGACAGTCGTGTAGCTGATATTGGTGGCGTTGAGAAAGCAATCCAGGCTGCAAATCCAGACTGGTCCGTAAGACGTGCATTTACTGCACAGATCATCATCAACCACGTACAGGCAAGAGATGGTGAGAAGATTGATAACGTAGATCAGGCTCTTCAGAGAGCTGTTGATAATGGCGTAAAGAACCTGGTTGTTCAGCCGACACACTTAATGCATGGTGCTGAGTATGATGAACTGGTAGCAGCACTTGATAACTACAAAGATAAATTTGAATCTGTAACTGTTGCTGAGCCGTTACTTGGCGAAGTAGGAGCAGATGCAACTGCTGTAAATGAAGACAAAGCAAAAGTAGCTGAGGATATTACAGCAGAAGCAGTAAAGACAGCTGGATATGACTCTCTGGATGCTGCAAAAGCAGACAGCACAGCTTTCGTATTTATGGGACATGGTACTTCTCATACAGCAAAAGTAAGCTACAGCCAGATGGCTTCCCAGATGGCAGCACTTGGATATGAGAATGTATTTATCGGAACTGTTGAAGGTGAGCCGGAAGAGACAGCTTGTGAAGCAGTTATCGAAGCAGTAAAAGAAGCAGGATACAAAAACGTTGTATTAAGACCGTTAATGGTTGTTGCAGGTGATCATGCAAACAATGATATGGCAGGCGATGATGACGATTCCTGGAAGAGCATGTTTACAGCAAGCGGAAACTTTGATAAGATTGATACACAGATTGCTGGTTTAGGTGAGATTGAAGCTGTTCAGCAGATTTATGTGGATCATACAAAAGCAGCTATTGATTCTTTAGGTAAATAAGAGATACATAGTGCAGTAAAAAGTAAAAAATGACATCCAATCTCACAGCAGGAATGATTCTTTCGTTCCTGCTGTGAGTTGCATATGGAAAAGATATGTTAAAGCGGACGTAAAATGATGTGACAGGAGGATGAATACATGAAAAAAAGAATTGCAATGTTAGCGGCAGTATTTGCGCTGGCAGTAGGCATGCTTGGCGGATGCGGAAATAATGCGCAGCCGGCGGCAGACAGCACAAAGGAATCTGTAGATCAGACGGATACAAGTGCACCAGACGAGACAACGAATGATAAGACAGATACGACAGATCAGACTTCCACTGATGCGCAGACACCGGCACTGGAAGATGGAATTTATGATGCAAAATTTGACACAGACAGCAGTATGTTCCATGTCAATGAGGCAAATGACGGACGTGGCACTTTGACAGTAGAAAATGGAAAGATGACCATGCATATCAGTCTTGCATCAAAGAATATAGTAAATCTGTTTGTTGGAACTGCAGAGGATGCACAGAAAGACGGTGCAGAACTTTTAGAGCCGACCACAGATACTGTCACTTACAGCGATGGCACCACTGAAGAAGTATATGGATTTGATGTACCGGTAGAAGCACTGGATCAGGAATTTGACCTTGCAATCATAGGAAAAAAAGGAACCTGGTATGATCATAAAGTCAGTGTATCAGACCCACAGAAAGTAGAGTAAAGGATTTTTCAACGGATGAAGAAGAAAATTGCGGCAGTCATTTTGGCTGTCATGGTAAGTGTTACCGCACTGGCCGGATGCGGGACAAAGGAAAATAATACACCGGCAAGTTCTTCTGATCTGAGTGTCAGTGCAGATGCAGAAGATCAGACTGCAGATGCAGGGACACCGATGCTGGAAGATGGCACCTATTCTGTCAATGTGGAATTAAGCGGCGGCAGCGGAAGAGCGACAGTGGAATCCACTGCAACGGTGAATGTAACTGATGGTCAGGCTATGGCGACAATTGTATGGAGCAGTACGTATTATGATTATATGCTCGTCGATGGGGAAAAATATTTAAATGAAAACGAAGGTGGAAATTCAACCTTTACATTCCCAATCGATGGAGTTCCGTGTGAAATGGATGTGATTGGAGATACCACTGCCATGAGCACACCTCATGAAATTGAATATACACTTACCTTTTCCTTCCCGGAAACGGTAAGTTTTAATGATCTGAAATGCGAAGGACGTATGAATCTTGCATATGCGGATCAGTTTAGTGTGGAACAATATGGAGCTTACAAAATGATAACGATCGTTGACAGCGGTCGTTATTTGCTTGTACCGAAAGGGATGTCTGTCCCAGCAGATATACCAGCAGATGTTGTGGTTTTGCAGCAACCGCTGACAGACGGATACCTTGTATCCAGTGCAGTTATGGATCTTGTATGCAAGAGCGGGGCTCTTTCGGATATTAAGTTTACCGGATTGAAGGAAAAAGACTGGTATGTACAGGAAGCAGCAGATGCTATGAAAGCGGGAGATTTAGTTTATGCAGGAAAATATAATGCACCGGATTATGAACTTTTGCTTGGAGATGGCTGTAAATTTGCCATTGAAAATAGTATGATCCTGCATAATCCGGAAGTTAAAGAAAAACTTGAAGAACTCGGAATCCCGGTTTTGATCGAGCGTTCCAGCTATGAAAAACATCCGCTTGGACGTCTGGAATGGATTCGACTGTTTGGCGTGTTGTTCAATCAGGAACAGAAGGGAACCGAATTTTTCCGTGCGCAGGTAGAGCGTGTGCAGCCGATTCTGGAAAAAGAAAATACTGGTCGTACGGTTGCCTTTTTTGCAGTATCTTCCGATGGAACGATCACGGTTCGAAAACCGAATGATTATGTGTCCTCTATGATCGATCTGGCTGGTGGAGTGTACTCTCTGAATGGCTATATTGAGGAAGAAGAAAATGCGTTGTCTACATTGAAAATGCAGATGGAAGATTTCTATGTGGCAGAGAAAGATGCAGATATTTTGATCTATAACGGTACGATTGAAGGTGAATTAAATTCTATTGACGAGTTGATAGCAAAGAATAGTCTGTTTGCAGACTTTAAAGCTGTACAGTCAGGAAATGTTTATACAACCGGCAGTAATTTTTATCAGGAAACAAGCGCAACCTGCGATTTTATCGAAGATTTGAACAAGATTCTGACAGACAGCAGCGACACCGATTATCGTTTTATCAGAAAGCTGCAATAATAACAAAAATAGAATATGGCACTTTCTGAATAATGGAGTAGTTATTTCCAGGAATGTGTGAAAAAGAGAAGGTAAAGGAAGTTAGGGAAGTGAAAAAACGGTATATAATAACATTTTTAATATTTATCTGTGCACTGATCGCACTTTTTCTGTGGAATGTAGGTGTGGGAAGTGTCAATATGTCTCTGGGAGATTTTTTTACACTGTTTGGAAAAGATGGCAGTGATTCCACATTATATCAGATTGTGTGGAAAATCAGGTTACCGCGTATTGTGGCGGCTATTCTGCTTGGTGGGGCATTATCTGTATCCGGATTTTTGCTTCAGAGCTTTTTTCAGAATCCGATCGCAGGCCCGTATGTACTGGGAATTTCTTCCGGTGCAAAGTTGGTGGTTGCATTGACTATGATCATATGTCTGCAGAGAGGCCTGACATTGAATTCCGCAGGAATGGTCATTGCTGCATTTGCAGGTTCCCTGATTGCTATGGGATTTGTCCTGCTGATTTCTTTTCGGGTTTCTAAGATGTCGCTTCTGGTAGTGTGCGGTATCATGATTGGCTATATTTGTTCTGCAATTACAGATTTCTGTGTGACATTTGCGGACGATTCCAATATTGTGAATCTACATAACTGGTCACTGGGAAGTTTTTCTGGTATGACATGGGAAAACGTGCGACTGATGGTCGTATTAGTTGCGGTTGGTGTGGTCATTACTTTTCTGCTTGCAAAACCAATCGGTGCATATCAGCTTGGGGAAACTTATGCGAGAAATATGGGAGTAAATGTGAAAGCGCTGCGAATTGGTTTGATTCTGCTCTCAAGTATGCTGTCAGCTTGCGTTACAGCGTTTGCTGGTCCGATTTCATTTGTTGGAATTGCTGTCCCTCATCTGGTAAAATTAATGACCAAAACAGCAAAACCGATCATTTTGATTCCGGGATGTTTTTTGTTTGGTGCTGTAATCACATTGTTTTGTGATGGAATTGCAAGAACACTATTTGCACCGACAGAAATCAGCATAAGCTCTGTGACAGCAGTATTTTTGGTACCGGTAGTCATTGCGGCGATGCTGAGAAAGCAGGGGAACAGATGATGGAACTGAGAACAGAAAATTTAGTGGTCGGATATGATAAAAATCCGTTGATAAAAAATGTAAATCTGTGTGTGAAATCCGGGGAAGTGCTGACATTGATCGGCCCGAATGGAGCCGGAAAATCCACAATTTTAAAAACAATAACAAAGCAGCTGAAAATTCTTGGCGGAACGGTATATCTGGGAAAAGAATCCATGCATACTATGCGTGACAGTGAAATTTCCAAAAGCCTGTCCATGGTGATGACGGAACGGCTGCAGACAGAACTCCTCAGTGGACGGGATGTGGTAGCATCGGGACGTTATCCATATACCGGAAAATTTGGTATTTTATCAGATGACGACTGGGCGAAAGTCGATGAGGCCATTGCGCTGGTACATGCACAAGATGTGCAGAATCAGGATTTTAGAAAAATGAGTGATGGACAGCGTCAGCGTTTGATGTTGGCCAGGGCGATTTGTCAGGATACGGATATTTTGCTGCTTGACGAGCCAACGTCATACCTGGATATGGGATTTAAATTGGATATTCTTGCAAATATCCGTATGCTGGCCAGAGATCGGAATTTAGCAATTATTATGTCATTACATGAACTGGATCTGGCACAGAAAGTATCAGATACGATTGCCTGTGTAAAAGGAGATCACATCGACCGCATTGGTACACCGGAGGAAATTTTTGACGGTACGTATGTGCAGGAATTATATGGAGTATCGGATACCAGTTTTGATCCGGTCACCGGCGAGGTGTTTTTAAATCCCTTCAGAGGTATTCCACAGGTGTTTGTCATAGGCGGAGGAGGAAGCGGCATTGCAGTATATAATCGTCTGCAGCGACAGAGTATTCCTTTTGTGGCAGGTATTTTGCAGGAAAATGACAGGGAATATCAGACGGCTCGGGCACTGGCAAGCGAAGTGATTTCCCAGAAAGCATTTTATCCACTCGAAGAATCCCAGATTGCAGATGCAAAAAAATGGATCGATCAGTGTGAATCATGTATATGTACACTGGAATCAGAGGAATTTGGCCCATTGAATGAAGCAAATCGGCAGCTTATGGAATATGCGAGAGAGAAGGGAAAATTGGAAGTAAGACATGGAGATAAATACTAAGATGTGCAAACAAGATTTTTGTATTTTCTCATTTAAATCATATTATAGTACGAGAGAAAAAGTCGTTGACCATTCAAGAGATGAATCGTCAACGACTTTTCTATTAAACAAAAGTACTTTATACAGAACAGCATTCGTACATATTGTATGGATTATCTTTTCTTGGAAGAACTTTCAAACTGATATTCATTTCCCGGAAGAATTGCATTCAGCACGATACCAACGATAGCTGCCAGAGCAAGGCTTGTCAGTGTGATGGCTGTACCGCCTACGTGGAAAGTCAGTCCATTTGAAAAACCGAGACCGCAAACAAGGATACAAGCTGCGATAACAAGGTTACGGGATTTTGTCAGGTCTACTTTATTTTCAACAACGTTGCGGATACCGACAGCTGAGATCATTCCGTAAAGAATAAAGCTGATACCACCGATGATCGCAGCCGGAAGAGAACTGATGATCTCTGCCATTTTCGGGATGAAGCTTAAGATAACGGCATAGAAAGCAGCCAGACGGATAACGCGCGGATCATATACACGGCTCAGCGCCAGTACACTGGTGTTTTCACCGTAAGTTGTGTTTGCCGGTCCACCAATTAAAGCAGAGAGTGCAGTTGCAAGTCCATCACCAAGCAGTGTACGGTGAAGTCCCGGCTCTTCGATAAAGTTCTCTCCTACTGTTGCAGAAATGGCAGAAATATCTCCGACATGCTCCATCATGGATGCGATGGCGATCGGTGCCATTGCAAGGATAGCTGTGATATTGAACTTACAGAGGAAGAACTGTGGTACTCCAACGATAGCTGCGTTAGTCACACCGCTGAAGTTTAAGATGGCGCTTCCGTCTGCACATGTCATACCTGCGGCATTCATGATCAGAGCTGCCACATAAGATACGATAATTCCCATCAGAATCGGGATGATTTTGAACATTCCTTTTCCCCAGATATTAAAGATAATAACAGTGGCGAGTGCAATCAGTGCCAATGGCCAGTTCGTGGACGCATTGGAAATAGCGGAAGGTGCAAGACTCAGTCCGATACAGATGATGATAGGTCCGGTTACGATTGGTGGAAGAAAACGCATAACGCGTCGTACACCAATCACTTTGATGATCAGGGATAAAATCAGATAGAGCAGACCTGCAATCAGTACTCCACCACATGCATACGGAAGTTTTTCACCGTAGCTCATGTTTGCAAAAATTCCGGTGTCCAGGTTTGCAACTGTCTGGAAACCACCCAGGAATGCAAAAGAGGAACCGAGAAAGGCTGGTACTTTTAATCTGGTCATCAGGTGAAATAGCAAAGTTCCAATTCCTGCACAGAACAATGTGACCTGAATGGATAAGCCCTCACCGTGGAAGTATGTGTTTACCAGAACCGGAACAAGGATGGTTGCACCGAACATGGCAAACATATGCTGAAGACCAAGGATCAGCATTTTTGGAAGCCCAAGCGTCCTGGCATCATAGATGCCGTTTTCGTTTGTTTTCATAAACTCATTCTCCTACTATTTTTATGATAAATTTTTAGTTACAAATCTGACAATATACAAAGCTCTTTAATATCAGACTCTAACAAATCAGTATAACGGAAATCATCGGAGAGAGCAAGGAGATTTTAGGCTTCTGTTTACTTCAATCTGAGTTCTTTAAGCTGAGTTGAGGAAGTCTCTTCTGCAAAGAGAAACTATCTTCTGTAAATGGTAAGCATAACAAATTTCCTTCAGTGGAAGTTGCAAATACTGGCATGGGGAGAACTTTGGACACATAAGGATTTCGGTTGACTTATAACTGAGAATCCGTTATTCTTGAAGAAATGAGAAGCATTATTAGGAGGTTTTTTTATGGAAAAAATGGAAAACGTATTTATCATGGATCATCCGCTGATCAAACACAAAATATCTATGATCCGTAACAAACATACAGGAACAAACGAGTTTCGTAAACTGATCGAAGAGATTGCTGTGCTGATGGGATATGAGGCACTTCGTGATCTGCCGATAGAAGATGTAGAAATTGAGACTCCGATTGAGAAATGTAAAAGTCCGATGATCGCAGGAAAAAAACTTGCTATCGTTCCGGTTTTGCGTGCCGGTCTTGGGATGGTAAATGGTGTAACTACACTGGTTCCGTCTGCAAAGATAGGACATATTGGATTATACCGTGATCCAGAAACGCATGAGCCACATGAGTATTACTGTAAACTGCCAGATCCGATCGACCAACGTCTGATCGTAGTGGTAGATCCGATGCTCGCTACTGGTGGATCTGCTGTGGCAGCCGTAGATTATATTAAAAAACATGGTGGAAAAAATATCAAATGTATGTTTGTGATTGCCGCACCGGAAGGTGTAAAGAGACTGCATGAGGCACATCCTGATGTTCAGATTTACATTGGACAGCTTGATCGTGAATTAAATGATCACGCTTATATCTGCCCGGGACTTGGGGATGCCGGAGACCGTATTTTCGGTACAAAATAAAAAGCTTTGCCTGTGTGAATGTCCGCTTTACTAGCATACAAGTAGAAAGCGTAAGTATGCTTCGGCATATTTGCGCTTTCTTTGTTTAACAAAGCGAGAAATCGGGATTTTATTTATTAATGTAAAAGCAGATGATGTAAATTCTGGCTGAACTGATTTTGGAAAAATGTAAACAGCAATAGTATATGAGGAGAAGGTTATCATGAAACTGCGAAAAAGAGGATACGTAGGAACGACGTCCACGGAAATGTCACAGCGTGAAAAAGACAATGCTATTCTTGCAAGAGAAGCAGCTGCAGAAGGGTTTGTATTATTAAAAAATGAAGCACAGACATTGCCGTTAAATCCAGGAGCGAAAATTGGTCTGTACGGCGCAGGGGCTGTACGCACCATCAAAGGTGGAACTGGTTCCGGAGATGTCAATAATCGCTATAATGTCAATATTTATGACGGTTTAAAAAATGCCGGATATGAGGTGACAAGTGGAGCGTGGCTTGATGGATATGACAGTTGTTATGTTCAGGCGCGTGAGAATTGGAAAACAGAAATTTTCCGTAAACTAAACGAAGAATGTAACGGTAATTTTTTTGAAGCATATTCTACGACACCATTTTCCATGCCGGAAGGAGCTGCAATTGATGTGGCAGCGGCAAAAGCAGATGGCGCAGAAGTTGGCATTTATGTACTGGCCCGGATCGCGGGAGAAAATGCAGACCGCCGGGATGAGCCGGGTGATTACTATATTACGGAAGAAGAACGGGCACAGATCACGGCGTTATGTGAAGCCTATGAAAAAGTCATTCTGGTAGTAAATACCGGTGGCCTGATGGACCTCGCCTTTACAGATGAATTTCCAAATATCACAGCAATTTTACAGTTTGTGCAGGCTGGTCAGGAGGGCGGAAATGCACTGGCAGATGTACTTTCAGGAAAAGTAACACCTTCTGGAAAAATGACAGATACATGGGCATTTGATTATATGGATTATCCAAATGCGGCATATTTCAGCCACAAAAGCGGGGATGTCTATCGGGAAGAATACAAAGAAGGCATTTATGTCGGATATCGATACTTTGATACCTTTGACGTTCCAGTGCGTTACAGTTTTGGATATGGATTGTCTTATACGGACTTTAATATAAAAGCAACCGGAGTTTCCACAAAGATATCCGCGCAGGGTAGATCAACACTGTTACTATCTGCAGATGTAACAAATATTGGAGCGACATATTCCGGAAAAGAAGTCGTTCAGGTGTATGTGTCCTGTCCGCAGGGAATCCTGCCAAAAGAATTTCGCCGTCTGGCAGCTTTTGAAAAAACAGAACTGCTGGCGCCAGGTCAGACACAGTCTATGGAACTGACGGTAGATTTCTATCAGCTCGCATCATATTCGGAGGAACAGGCTGCATGGCTGCTGGAGGCAGGAACATATGGTATCTGGGTTGGAAATGCGTTATCATCAGCGGCTCTTTGTGCTACATTTGTACTGGATAAAGATAAAGTGCTGGTACAGTGTGAGCACATTTGCCCGCTAAAAGAAAAACTGGAAGAACTTCAGCCTGCCAGAGCTAAATTAGAAAAAAAGCAGAAGGCGTGGATGCGGGAAGCTGATGAAAAGAAGTTGCCACAGTTATTGATTTCGGCAAAAGATCTTCCGACAGAGACAGTCGTTTATGAAGAAGTACAGGATCATTATCCGGGCAGAGCAGGTGAGATTGTGGATCATTTGTCCACAGACGAATTGATTGCATTAGCAACCGGAGATCCGGCAAAGGATCAGGGAGCAAGTGCCCTTGGTTCTGCAGGTCAGACGGTTCCGGGAGCAGCGGCAGAGACCGTTAATGTGGCAGAAAAAGATCCTTATAATGTGGCAAGTATCGTGCTTGCTGACGGACCGGCAGGGTTGCGTCTGCGCAGTGAGTATCAGGTGCGGGAGGATGGAAGTATTGACAGTGGCGATTTCCTGGATGGTTTTGAGAATGGCTTCTTTGCAGAGGCGAAAGAGCTGACAGGGACAGTTTATCATCAATATTGTACAGCGATTCCAGTAGGAACTTTGCTGGCACAGACCTGGAATTTAGAGTTAATGAAAAAACTTGGTCGAATGATTGCCGGTGAAATGAACGAATTTGAAGTGACTTTATGGCTGGCACCAGGCATGAGCCTGCATCGTAATCCATTGTGTGGCAGAAACTTTGAATATTATTCCGAAGATCCGGTATTGTCAGGGAAGATGGCTTCTGCCATGACGATTGGCGTACAGTCTGTACCAGGTTGCGGAACAACAATCAAACATTACGCCTGCAATAATCAGGAAGATAACCGTATGGGTTCGGATTCAATTTTATCAGAGAGAACCTTACGTGAGATTTACCTGAAAGGTTTTGAAATTGCAATCCGCGAGGCACAGCCGATGGCAATGATGACATCTTACAATCTGATCAATGGTGTGCATGCAGCAAACAGTTATGATATCTGTACAAAAGCTGCCCGGGATGAGTGGGGATTTAAAGGTGCCATTATGACTGACTGGACGACAACCACAGATTCTACAGCAGGAGAGTGTAGCGCAGCAGGTTGTATGAAAGCCGGAAATGATATGGTTATGCCGGGTGATCTGCGGGATCACGCAAGTATCCGTCAGGCATTAGAGGATGGAAGCCTTGATGTCTGGGAGCTGAAACGCTGCGTATACCATACGATAAAAATTATTCTGCAGTCCAATCAGTATGAGGATGCAGTAAGTTATAGAGATTAGTTCCATCTTCAGCTGAGATAAACACTCCTGGCGGAGAAGTATTAGTTTTCTTCCTCTGTGTGAGCTTTGATTTTTTGCTCATCCATGCTGTCCAGCTGAATGTCTGGCAGCAGTTCAAAATAAAAATTCTGATATTTCTCAGCCAGGGCAGCAATGCATTTTGTCTGCAAGATCTGGAATTTTGACAGCGAGATAATGTCCTTATCAAAGGTAATGTATACACTGATCCAGAGTTTTCGTCCGGTGCGTACAATGTCATAGTATAGATTTTTATGCCCATAACAGCCAATGATCGGTTCTACGGTTGCCTTGATATCGTCTACAGTTTCTGCTTCCGGTGGCCAGAGCATCAGATCACGAAGTCCGGTAATAACCGTTTTGATCGGTGTCGGCAGCATGAATGCAGACAATACGATGGTGATGATCTGATCCAGATATGGTGTCAGACGTTGAAACCATGCGAATGGAACAATGATAGGAAGAAAAAAGGCGATTGCCATTCCAAGGGAAACCACGCAGTCAATCTTCCAGGTCTGTAATTCAATATTTACCAGCGGTGAACTCATATGTTTATTTTTTAAATAGAGACAGATGGCCATGGTCAGACTCAGTGCGCAGGCAAAAAGTTCAAAAGCGGAAATCGTATGAAAGGATACTTTATGCCCACCGTGAAGCAGCAAGTGGATATTGTTGAAAATCAGTCCAAAAGTAACCGCTGCCATGATGGCACCTTTGACTACTACAAATCCAGTTTCCACCTGGGTATATCCAAAAGGGTGCTGTTCACTCGAAGGACGGTATAGCAGCGGAATTAGAAAAATGGATGGGAGCATCATAAAAAATTCCACGCTGTCATAAACCGCATCCAGAAGTACCGCCTGAGAACCGGAAAAAACAGCCATGCCAATTTCTACGATGGCAAAGGCCAGACTGCCGTACAGAGACAGCGTCATCGCTGATTTTTCTCTTTTCTGTGTTTTCTTTCCTACATGCATATTAAAACCTCATTTTCTATGTGTATAATTTTTAATATCGGTAAAACGCGCATTGGCTGGGAGATAATCGTTTTGCACCAAGCCGTACATGCGTTTCAATAGAAGTTACATTAGCTGTGCAAATAACCGTAAAATCAACTGCCCCAGACGCAGATGAGCACCTAGTCCGGTTCTGTATTTTTCTGTCACTTCACGGCATTGCGAAAACGTATGTTTGAAATCGTGTTTTATCTCATCAACTGCCGGGCAATCTACCATGAAACAGCCATTTTCAAAATGGTGATACTGGCTGCGATAATCCAGATTGATCGTTCCACAGGTAGCCATACGATCATCGGCAATGCTCATTTTGGCATGGCAGAATCCGGGTGACCATTCAAAAATCCGAACTCCGTTAGAAACCAGCTGATGATAAAAGGAACGGGTAACGCTGTAGACCAGCTTTTTATCAGGAATTCCAGGTGTGATGATCTGAACATCTACTCCACGTTTGGCTGCAAGAGAAAGTGCATGCGACATTTCATCGGTAATGATCAGATAAGGTGTGATAAACCAGCAGTAATGCTCCGCTTTATTAGCCATACTGATATAGACTTCTTCTCCCACCTGCTCATCATCCAGAGGGCTGTCAGCATAAGGCTGGATATAGCCACGTTGTAATGCCTGATACTGATATTTTGGCAGGTAAGGTTCAAAAGAACGATCGCTTGGCAGACTCTTTTTGATGGCATTCCACATTTCGAGAAATGTGATGGTCAGGGATCTGACAGCATCTCCTTCAAGCCGAATGCCAGTATCTTTCCATTCTCCATACGGATGAGAAAATCCAAAATATTCATTAGCAAGATTGTAACCGCCGGTAAAGCCTATTTTTCCATCAATGACGGTAATTTTGCGATGATCGCGGTTATTCAAAAATAAATTAACACCCGGAACAAAGGGATTAAATACACGGCAGGAGATACCAAGCGCTTCCAGCTGTTTTGCAAAATCATGATTCAGAAAACTTATGGAACCCATGTCATCATAAAAAACACGCACTTCGACACCTGCTTTTGCCCGTTCTGCCAGTACATCCTGGATTTTTTGCCAGGCATCGGCATTTTCAATAGCATGATATTCCATAAAAATAAATTTTTCAGCTTTTGCCAGGTCTGCAAGCTGAGCATTAAGTCCTTGTATGGCTTCCGGGTAATAAGTAATATCTGTATTTTGATAAACAGGATAAAATGCATTCCGGTATAAATAATCAGAAATACTTCCGGCTGCAGCAAAATGCTTTTTTAGCCGATGCGAAATGTCAGGATTTGGAGGCAGACACGGCAGCAAAATGGCATCGATTTCCTGATAACGTCTGCGCATATTGCGGGTACCTTTGTTTGTCTGAAACATCAGATACAAGCTGACGCCAAGTACTGGCATAATTAAAATCAAAATAATCCAGGGCATTTTTAAGGAAGAGGTCTTATTTTTGCTGTAAATATAAAAAATAAGAATTAAAACAAAAATTTTAGTGAATGCATTGATCCATGGCATCTGTGTGTTCAGGTGGTTTATAACAGTAATAACAAAGGCAATCTGAAGAAAAATTGCCAGCAGGCAGAAGAAAAGTCGTTTCACACTGTTTTTGGTTTTACTTCTTCCTTCCATTGTATGATGATGTGTTTTTGCCATAGTAATATCAACCTTTCTATCATAGGGATACAAAAACATACATGTACGAGTTGTATAGTATAGATTATGATACCATATTTTTTCCACACAGCAAGGAAAAATCTGTTACAATAGGAAAAAAGTGTGTTACAGCTCATTCATCAGAATCATATGTCAAGTCTCACGTGCGTTCATGAGCAAGTAGCGAAAGTGGATTGCGAATGTTCGCTTTACATAATGAGTAAACTGTAACAAAAGTAAGTATTCTTAGAGATTCTTTTATATTTTTTATAAATTTTATAAATCAGAAAGGCTGCAGTTATGTATCGAATTTTTTGCGTAGAAGACGATGAGACCATCGGGAAAATGATAAAAAGACATTTGGAAAAATGGGACTTTGAAGTACATGTGGCAGAAGACCTCAGCCAGATTATGACGGAGTTTGTGGCATTTGCCCCGCAGCTTGTGCTGATGGATATCCGACTTCCTTTTTACAATGGATATTACTGGTGCACAGAAATTCGCAAAATATCAAAAGTACCTGTGGTTTTCCTCTCATCAGTGGCAGATAATATGAATATCGTCATGGCAATGAATATGGGGGGAGATGATTTTATTCCGAAGCCTTTTGATCTGGAAGTACTGACGGCGAAGATTCAGGCCTTGTTGCGCAGAAGTTATGATTTTGTGGGAAGCAGCAGTATTATGGAGCACAAAGGTGCAGTACTGAATCTCATGGACGCAACTCTGATATGGAACGGCCAGCAGATTGAACTGACGAAAAATGAACTGAAGATTTTGCAGACGTTGATGGGACATAAAGAAAAAATCGTCAGTCGTGAAGAATTGATGGAAAAACTCTGGGAAAGTGATGCTTATGTAGATGAAAATACATTGTCTGTAAATGTGAACCGTCTGCGGAAAAAGTTATCTACCATCGGGTTGGAAGAATTCATTCTGACCAAGAAAGGAATCGGGTATCGAATTGGATGAAAACCGTAAAAAGTTTTATCAAACGAAATATAGAGTGGCTGATCCTGAGCGCTGTTTTGCTTTGTATGCATGTGTTTTATTTATTTTTGATCGGACGCCCAAACGGGGATCTCATCTATGCGGGAATTTTGGATATGTGCATCATTGCATTTGCAGCATGCATTGCGTACATCCGTTTTTATCGGAAAGTGCGGTATCTGAAGGATATGTTACAGCAACCGTTTTCCGGTGAATTGAAACTGCCGGAGACAGAGGATGTGACAGAAGAACTGTTGGGACAGCTTGTGGAAAATGCGAATATCGAGCGACAGCTGACCTTGAATAGTACCGCCAGGCAGCAATCAGAGATGAAGGATTATTATGCTAAGTGGGTACACCAGATAAAGACACCGATCGCAGGCCTTCAGCTTTTACTTCAGATGGAACGCAGTGAGCTGGGGGAGGCAGAATCGCAGGAAAAAATTTCAGAAGAACTTTATCTGAAACAGATTCAGAATGTGACAGATATTGAGGAAGAATTGTTTCGGATTGAAGAATACGTGGGAATGGCATTGCAGTATCAACGGCTCAACAGTACCTCAAACGATTACATTTTAACACAGGTATCGCTGGATACTGTAATCCGTCAGGTCATCCACAAATATGCAAAAATCATGATCCGTCGGAAAATCCACATGCATTATGAAAAAACAGAAGCGACGGTTATTTCAGATGAAAAGTGGCTTGCGTTTGTATTAGAACAGCTACTTTCCAATGCAGTCAAGTATACTTCAGAAGGAGAGATTACCATTGAAGTACGGGAAGAATCACAGCAGATCTGGCTGGAGATCCGGGATACAGGTATCGGTATTTGCAATGAAGACATACCAAGGGTATTTGAAAAGGGATATACCGGGTTTAACGGTCATGAGGATAAACAGTCTACAGGAATTGGACTGTATCTATGCAGAGAAGCGTTACAAAAGCTGGGACATACAATCCAGATACAGTCCGAAATGGGAGAGGGTACCAACGTAAGTGTTGGTTTTTCAAACGGGGCGATTGATTTCAGGGATTAAGAATAAAAGATTGTCCTTGGACAGAAATGCTGTTAGAATAAGCAAAAACAGTGAAAAAAATGATGAGGTATAAAATGATAAAATTTGAGGATGTTTCCTTCGGGTTTCCACAGAAGGAGTTATATAATGAAATTTGTTTTGAAATTGTCGAGGGTGACCATGCAGCACTTATCGGCAGTAATGGCACAGGGAAGAGCACACTGATCGACATGATCATCCACACGGATGACTATTTATACGATGGAAAAATTGAAAAAGATGAAGCCGCGCGGATCGGTTACATTCCACAGTTTGTAAAGCATGAGACAGAGGACATTTCAGCATTTGATTTTCTGGCAAAACCATTTGTGGAACTGCAGAAAAAATCAGAGGCCATTTGTGCGGAAATGGAGACGGCAGAGGATATGGATGAGGTGTATGGCCGTTATCAGAAAGTATTGGATGAGATGGATGCTATGGATGCGTATAATTATGATTCCAATATCCGAAAAGAACTTGCGATTGCAGGGATGACAGCACTGGAAGATACTTCTGTCACAAAAATTTCCGGTGGAGAGTTCAAGCTTTTATCTATTATCCGGAGTATGCTTTTGAAACCGCAGCTTCTGATCATGGATGAGCCGGATGTATTTCTTGATTTTGAAAATATCATTGGTCTTTCCAAATTGATCAATAATTATGAGGGAACCATCATTGCGATTTCCCATAATCGACTGCTGTTAAGCCAGTGCTTCAACAAGATCCTTCATCTGGAAAATATGGAACTTCAGGAATTTCCGGGTACTTTTGCGGAGTATAATCAGGCGATGCTGGAGACAAAAGTTCAGATGGCAGAGCAGGCTACAAAAGATGCTGAGTGGATCGCAGTGCAGGAAAAGCTGATTGAGAAGATTCGTTCAGAAGCAACTTACATCGATAATCCGGCGAAAGGAAGACAGCTCAAAGCCCGCGTATCTTATCTGGAGCGGCTGCAGGCAAGACAGTGTAAAAATCCGTTTATTGAAAATCATGGATATGATTTTACTTTCCCGGAGGTGGAACTGCCGGAGGATTTTGACCCGGAACATGCACCGGTTGTGATCTCCGTGAAAGATTATGCTCTTTCCTTTGAACGTGAATTGCTGAAAAATGTTTCTTTTGATATCAAAGCAGGCGAGAAAGTTGCCATCGTTGGTGCAAACGGAACCGGAAAATCCAGTATGCTGAAAGATATTTATGAAAGCATGAAGTCAGATGCTGACCGAATCGGTTATTACACTCAGATTTTTGATGATGATCCGGAGCAGCTTTCCGGCGGCGAGCGGAATATCAAACAGCTTCGAGCATTGTGCGAATCAGATGCAGAAATCTTATTTTTGGATGAGCCGTCCAGCCATCTGGATACTTATGCACAGATTGCCCTTGAAAAAGCAATCAAAGAGTATCAGGGAACCGTGCTCATGGTAACACATGATTTTTATACTGTTGCAAACTGTGCAGACCGTATATTATTACTTGAGAATGGAACTGTTCGTGAGCAGAGCGGAAGAGCTTACCGCAAGAGTATTTATAAAAAATATTTTGAAAGTGATATTTTTGAGGCAGAGCGCATTCGTGTGGAAAAGGAAGTGCGGATCAATGCACTGCTCAGAGATGGTAAGTGGAAAGAAGCAAAGAATGTATTGTAGGAATTGCGGAAGTATTTGAGACAAATATTGATATGATATTTGAACTTTCCTTGTTTTACAGGCTTTTCAGCCCCTTAGATAGTGAAATGATAAACGCTCCGCGAGGGCGCAAAACCATTGTCTGGGAGACAATGGTTTTGCGCCGACCGAAACGAAGTGTAGATTGCAGTGCATATAGAGGAAGAGTAGCCTACAGAAGGCTTCGGATGAGTGATTATATCATCACAATGTCCGAAGCCTTTTTCATTTGATAGGAAATTACGATGAATTTCCTATCAAACAAAAGCACTTCGTGCAAACGATGCGCACTCGCACGAAAAGAAATTATTGCTTCGCAAGCGTGCTCGGCGCGGGCAAGAAAGCTGTGCTATTGATGATTTTATTCGCGTAAGTGTGTGATAGCACACTTTCTTGCTTTATAGGAAAGTTCTCCTTTGGAGAACTCTTGATATAAAAGTAGCCCGCACAAAGGCGGGCATAGCA
>CAKREL010000026.1 GCA_934317205.1 uncultured Eubacterium sp. | reverse complement strand
TATCTGGATGGAGCGCACAATGAGGATGCGGTGCGCAAACTTCGAAAAACATTGGATGAAGGATTTTCCGACCGCAGAATCGTGTATATCATGGGCGTGCTGGCAGACAAAGACTACGAAAAAATGATTCAGATGATGTTCCGAACGGGAGATCAAGTTTATACGGTTACACCGCAAAATCCACGGGCTTTGGATGGAAAAGAACTGGAAAACCAGCTTTTAGAGCAAAAGATTGACGCACGATATTGTGAAAATGTGCAGGATGCGGTATTATATGCTTTACGGGACGCGCAAAAAGGAGATATGATATTGGCATTTGGTTCGTTATCCTATCTGCGAAATGTGCGGGAAGCGTATGAGAATTGTAAATAAATTGCAAGTAGCGCAAGCGGATTGCGAATGTCCGCTTTACAAAAGCGCATTGCAAAAATGTGTAAAACAGGAAAAGAAATATTTATGAAGTTTACGGAAAAATTACTGAAACATCCGGAATTTCTGCGTTTGCAGAAGCGTGTGCAGCAGATTGAGCAGGAGCGGATTTATTGCCATCACGAGCTGTCACATGCACTGGATGTCTGTCGTATGGCATGGATGATGTATCTGGAGGATCAAATGCAGAAAAATCTCAGATATGGATCAGATGCTGAAAAAATGGATACTGAACTGAAAAATAATTGCGAATTGGAAGCTGGATTTACAAGTAAATCGGAGCCTGAGAAAGGCATGAAAGCAGAGAATTTTGCAGAGCTTTGTGAAAAAAAAGATCAGTTTTATGTGACTGGCTTATTGCATGATATCGGACGGGTGGCACAGTATGAGACCGGAGAGCATCATAGCGAAGCTGGTATGCGGATTGCAAAAGAGTTATTGTCTGAAATCAGTTATCCGGCAGAATGGATGGCTGAGACGCTGCAGATTGTAGGTGTACATCATGGACGCGAGGAAGAAAATGATGAAACCGGTGCCATGGAATACTATATTCGCCGGGCTGATCATCTTTCAAGAAACTGTTTTTTCTGTGAAGCGGCAGATTCCTGTAAATGGAGTGATGAGGAACGCAATCAGACGATTAGGTGGTAGAAGGAGAATGAGAACATGAAAATAGGAACAAAGAATTTTGACACAGATCACGAGACATATATTATGGGCATTTTGAATGTGACACCTGACTCATTCTCAGACGGCGGTAATTATAATTGTCTGGATGCGGCACTGCGCCATACAGAGGAAATGTTGGCAGAAGGCGCTGATATCATCGATATTGGCGGAGAGTCCACCCGTCCGGGGCATGTGCAAATTACAGATCAGGAAGAAATTGACCGTGTGACGCCGATCATTGAAGCGGTAAAATCCAGATTTGATGTACCGATTTCACTGGATACTTACAAAAGTGCAGTGGCAGAAGCAGGAATTGCATCAGGTGCAGATCTGATCAATGATATCTGGGGATTAAAATATGATCCGAAGATGGCAGAAGTGATCGCTAAAGGTGATGTGGCATGCTGTCTGATGCACAACCGGGACAACAGCAATTATGCAGATTTTCTGACAGAATGGTACGATGAAACGGCAGAGTGTGTGACACTGGCAAAAGCAGCCGGTATTGCAGATGATAAAATCATTTTGGATCCTGGGGTTGGTTTTGGAAAGACGTATGAGCAGAATCTGATCACCATCAAATACATGGACAAACTGAAAACACTTGGTTATCCACTGCTTCTTGGAACATCACGAAAATCTGTGATCGGACTGACACTCGATGCACCTGTGACCGACCGTGTGCTGGGAACCGCTGTGACAACTGTATTTGCGGTGCAGCAGGGCTATGCCTTTGTTCGTGTACATGATATCAAGGCAAATAAACAGGCAATTCAGATGACAAAAGCGATTATGGAGGCGTAATATGGATCGTATAAAAATACAAAATCTGGAAGTGTTCGGACACCATGGAGTGTTTTCTGAGGAGACAAAACTGGGACAAAAATTTCTGGTAAATGCAACATTGTACACAAATACGCGTGCAGCCGGTTATTCAGATAATCTGGAAAAATCAATCAATTATGGTGAAGTTTGTCATTTTATTACACGATACATGCAAGATCATACATTTAAGCTGATTGAGGCGGTAGCAGAGCATATGGCACAGGCCATGCTGATGGAATATCCGCTTTTACAGAAATTGGATCTGGAGATCCGGAAACCCTGGGCACCGATCGGACTGCCTCTGGAAAACGTATCGGTGGAGATCAGCCGCGGCTGGCATACAGTCTATCTCTCTGCAGGTTCAAATCTGGGAGAACGCCAGCAGTTTTTGCGGGCAGCAGTGAGACTTTTGCAGGAATGCAGTGAAATCCGCAATCTCAAAGTGTCAAAACTGGTGGAAACAGCACCATATGGCTATACAGAACAGCCTGCCTTTTTAAATGGTGCCATTGAACTCGAGACATTATTTACACCGCAGGAGTTACTAGTTGTAATCCATAAAATTGAGGCAGATTTGGGACGGGAGCGTGTGATTCACTGGGGACCGCGCACCATCGATCTGGATATTGTATTTTATGATGATGAAATTGTGGCAGAGTCAGAACTGATCATTCCGCATATCGATATGCAGAACAGATTGTTTGTGTTGGAACCACTCTATATGCTTTGCCCGGGAAAAGTCCATCCAGTGTTGCATAAGACCGTTGCGCAGCTTCGCCAGGAACTGATCAGCAAGACACAGAATAGCTGATAAAATAAAAAGAATAAATGGAGTAGTGAATGAAGAAGTATAAGTTTATTTTCTGGGATATGGATGGCACATTGGCGAATACTTATGAGGGTGTGACAAATTGTGTGAAATATGCCATGGAACCTTATGGAATCCATCTGGAAGGAGAGGAGGAATTGAGAAAATTTATCGGACCTCCGCTTCGTTTTTCTTTCACAACATATTGTGGTCTCAGTGAGGAAGAAGCAGAAAAAGCAATTGTGCGCTATCGGGAGCGCTATATACCAATCGGAGTATATGAGTGTGAATTATTTGAAGGCGTACGTGAGACAATTCAGGCTTTCAAAGAAGCAGGATACATTCAGGTCATCACATCATCCAAGCCGGAGGCACAGTGTCGCCAGGTGCTGGAAAAATTTGAACTGCTGACAGAATTAGACGAAGTAGTCGGTGCCAGTCATGATGGCAGAATTGATACAAAAATTGAAGTATTACAGGAAGCATTTCGACGGATGAAAGCACAGTATGCGGATTTTTCCAAAGAACAAACGGTGCTGATTGGAGATACGCATTATGATGCAGATGGTGCAAAGGAAGGCGGTATTGACTGCATCGGAGTAGGCTATGGATTCGGAGGCGCAGAAGAAATGTGGAATGCCGGTGCTGTGGCCGTATATGAAGACCAGAAAGCATTGCGGGAAGCACTGGTATAAGTTATAATAGATAAGCTTTATGTCTGGTTGTAATTATAATTATCAGAGATGAAAAAAACAGAACGAAACTGAGTGAACCGTGGAATCGTTGACACGAGCCAAAAAATGAGGGAGGACGTCATGAAGCGAAAGGAAAAAATGCGGCAGATCGCAAAAGAGGCAAAATCTGTCCTGTGGGCAGTGATTGCAATTATCGTGTTCTGGATAGTTGCAGGGTTTGGAGTAAGTAAGTTACATATCACTATTTTCCATACTCCGTTATGGGCAATCACAGGATGCATCGGCACATGGATATTTTCCATTATTGTCGTTGTATATCTGATGAAACGCGTATTTAAAGACTTTGATCTGGAGGAGGAAAACGAGGATGAATAAGAATATTCTGGCTTTGATGCCGGTGTTTATTTTTATGATCATTATGCTGATCGTAAGTATTTATGTGCGCCGGGCATCTGCAAAAAGGGCTTCTGAGGGCTTTGTAAAAGATTATTTTATTGGTTCCCGTAGTCTGGGCGGTTTTGTACTGGCGATGACCACCGTTGCAACTTACAGTTCGGTAAGTTCCTTTGTCGGTGGACCGGGACAGGCCTGGAGCATTGGATTCGGCTGGATCTATATGTCAGTCGTTCAGGTGACAGCGTTATTGTTGGTGCTTGGTATCCTTGGTAAAAAAATGGCGATGGTATCACGAAAAATTGATGCGGTAACAATTATCGATGTGATCAGACATCGGTATCAGTCCGATGTGCTGGCAAATATTTCCGCAATTATCATCGTTATTTTCTTCGCGGCAACGATGGTTGCTCAGTTTGTAGGTGGTGCGAAATTATTTGAGGCAGTAACAGGATATTCTTATCTCACCGGTTTGATCGTATTCGGCCTGGTTGTTGTTATCTACACGACTGTCGGTGGATTTCGCGGCGTAGCGATTACAGATGCCATCTGTGCGGTAGTTATGCTGGCGGGTATGGTGATTTTGCTCATTGGTATTATCCGTCAGGGCGGCGGCTATGAGACAATTATGGAAAATATTGCAGCTGCAAAGCCTGAGATGCTGGAGCCGTTATCCGGTGGAAATATGCCGGTGAGTCTGTACATTTCCCAGTGGATGCTGGTTGGTATCTTTACATTGGGATTACCGCAGTCAGCAGTGCGCTGTTTAAGCTACAAAGATACGAAATCGCTGCATCATGCGATTATTCTTGGTACCGTTGTTGTCGGCGCTATGAATATCGGCATGAACTTTATTGGTGTATTATCCGCAGGTGTGCTGACCGGAAACCTGGCAGATTATGGAAACAGTGTGGATAATATCATTCCGCTTGCTATTGCAGGTTCCTTAAAACCATTCGTAGCCGGAATCTGTATCATTGGACCAATCGCAGCATCCATTTCCACGATTTCATCTCTGCTGCTGAGCACGACATCTTCCATCGTAAAAGATGTGTATATGCATGAGAAAGAGAAAAAGGGACATGCGGTATCTGAAAAAACAACAACGATGCTCAGCCAGATTTGTACCTTGGTGATTGGACTTATTATTTTCGGAATTTCCATCAATCCACCAAGCGTCATCTGGAAGATCAATATGTTTGCCTTTGGTGGACTGGAAAGTGCATTCTTCTGGATTTTCTTGCTTGGTATGTTCTGGAAAAAAGCAAACAAAGCCGGAGCGATCAGCGCAATTATCGGTGGCACGGTATGCTATTGTGTGACCATGTTTTTCGGATTGAAAATCGCGAATCTGCACCAGATTCTGATCGGTATCAGTGTATCACTGCTTTGCATGGTGATTGGTTCCGTAGTTGGCAAAAAAACTGACGATACGGTTTTAAAACTGTACTTTTAATGAGTGTTAATCAGTAAATTATAAAAGGAAAAATCGAAAAAATTTATCTCACTCGCTAGACGTTCACTTCCTTTGTTTCACGGCGGTTTCATCGCGCTCGTTCCCACCTCCTATAAAAGCTGGTCGGTTCCCACTCGCGCAAAACCTTGTGAAACTCAGTCGTTCACTCAACCGCTCGTCGAGATAAATTTTTTCGATTTTTCTGTTTACAGTTTGGAAATGATAACTGTTCTTCACAGTAGTATTGTGTATCATGTATGTGTATCTATTTTTGCGAGAATAGGCATTGGGTTACATACATCGACTTGAAATTATAATTACTGAAATGGCGAAATCAGAGATTCCTTCTGCGACAAGCGATTTAGCAAGCGACTGAGTTTCGCGAGTTTTGCGCGAGTGGGAGACGACCAGCTTTTATAGGAGTTGAGAACGAGCGCGATAAAACCGAAGCGAAACGAGGGTAGCGAGCGACTAGCGGTTGCAGAAGGAATCTCTGATTTCGCCCTTCATAATATTAAATTTTAGTCAACATCCCCAAAAAAAGAATGAATTGAATATGAAATTCAAAAAATTTACCTGTAATACATGAATTTGATTCTTACAGGTAAATTTTTTTATAAAGAAATACAAGGTGAAATTGTGCGATACAAAACGAAATAGACAGACAATTAAAATAATTTAGAAACAATAGAACGATACAAGAGAAATTATCTGACTATCTGACAATTCGAGAAAAAAAGTGGGTTTACAATTTGAAGAAAAAGCGGTATAGTATATCCAATCAATCAGTTCGCGTTAGATACAGATAAAAAAGAGTATTTTTTGCAGAAAGGAAAATGTTATGAAACTTCATATGAACGAGAGCAACGCCAAGGCTGTCGGCATGTACGATCCAAGGTTCGAGCATGACAACTGCGGTATTGGTGCTGTGGTAAACATTAAAGGTGTGAAAACACATCAGACGGTTGAGAACGCATTAAAAATTGTTGAAAACTTAAAACATAGAGCTGGCAAAGACGCCGAAGGAAAAACTGGTGATGGAGTAGGTATTCTGTTACAGATATCTCACAGATTCTTCTCCAAAACCATGAAATCCCTCGGCGTCTTTTTAGGTGAAGAAAGAGATTACGGAATTGGTATGTTTTTCTTCCCACAGGACGAGTTAAAACGCAATCAGGCGAAAAAGATGTTTGAAGTCATCATTGAAAAAGAAGGGTTAGAGTTGCTGGCATGGAGAGAAGTGCCGACGGATCCGACAGTCATTGGACAGAAAGCCGTAGACTGTATGCCATACATTATGCAGGCGTTTATCAAACGTCCGGATGACGTGGAAAAAGGTCTGGATTTTGACCGCCGCCTGTATGTGGCACGCCGTGTCTTTGAACAGTCTAACGACAATACCTATGTAGTATCTCTGTCAAGCAGAACGATTGTTTACAAAGGAATGTTCCTCGTAAACGAGCTGCGTTTGTTTTTCAAGGATCTGCAGGATCCGGATTATGAATCTGCCATTGCAATGGTTCATTCCAGATTCTCCACAAACACAAACCCGAGCTGGGAGCGTGCACATCCGAACCGCTTTATGGTACATAATGGTGAGATCAATACGATCAAGGGTAACTCCGATAAGATGCTGGCCCGCGAGGAGACCATGGAGTCTGAGCATCTGAAAGGTCAGTTATCTAAGGTGCTTCCGGTAGTCAATACATCCGGTTCCGATTCCGCAATGCTTGATAATACACTGGAGTTCCTGGTAATGAGTGGTATGGAACTTCCACTGGCGGTTATGATCACTATTCCGGAGCCGTGGGCAAATAACCATCTGATGAGTCAGAAGAAAAAAGATTTTTACCAGTATTATGCAACGATGATGGAGCCATGGGATGGCCCGGCATCCATCGTATTCAGTGATGGAGATATTATGGGAGCTGTCCTTGACCGCAATGGTTTGCGTCCGTCCCGTTATTACATTACAGATGATGATTATCTGATCCTTGCATCTGAAGTAGGTGTGCTGGATGTGGATCCGACGAAGGTTGTCACAAAAGACCGTCTGCGTCCGGGCAAAATGCTTCTGGTTGATACTGTCAAAGGTCGTGTCATCGATGATGATGAGCTGAAAGAATCTTATGCGGGCAAACGTCCTTATGGACAGTGGCTGGATGAATACCTGGTAGAATTAAAAGATCTGAAGATTCCGAATGTGCGTGTACCGCGTTACACCGGCGATGATCTGCACCGCATCCAGAAAGCCTTTGGTTATTCTTATGAGTCTGTAAAGACAGTCATGCTTCCGATGGCAAAAACAGGTGCGGAATCTACAGCAGCCATGGGTATTGATACACCGCTGGCTGTATTATCCAATGATCATCAGCCGCTGTTTAACTATTTCAAACAGCTGTTTGCGCAGGTTACAAACCCGCCAATCGATGCTATCCGTGAGGAGATTGTCACATCCACAACGGTTTATGTTGGTGAAGATGGAAATATTCTGGAGGAAGAGCCGAAAAACTGTCAGGTACTGAAGATCAAAAATCCGATCCTGACAAATACAGACCTTCTGAAAATCAAACATATGAAAAAGGAAGGTTTCAAAGTTGGCGTTGTTCCGATTATTTATTATAAAAACACAAGTCTGGAGAAAGCCATTGACCGCCTGTTTGTAGAGGCAGACCGTGCATACCGTGACGGCACAAACATCCTGATTCTCTCCGATCGTGGCGTGGATGAGAACCATGTGGCAATTCCGTCACTGCTGGCAGTTTCTGCAATGCAGCAGCATCTGATCCAGACAAAGAAAAGAACTGCAGTGGCAATGATCCTGGAGAGTGGTGAGCCGCGTGAGATCCACCATTTTGCAACACTGCTTGGTTACGGTGCCTGTGCCATCAACCCATATCTGGCACAGGATACGATTGAGCAGCTGGTAGATGATCATCTGCTTGATAAAGATTATTATGCTGCAATCAATGATTACAACTCTGCAGTATTACATGGAATTGTAAAAATTGCTTCCAAGATGGGTATTTCCACCATCCAGTCTTATCAGGGATCCAAAATCTTTGAAGCTATCGGTATTGATCGAAGCGTTATTGATAAATATTTTACAGATACTGTCAGCAGAATCGGCGGCATTACAATTTCTGATATTGAAAATGATGTCAACGAGCTGCATTCCATGGCATTTGATCCGCTTGGATTACAGACTGAGCTGACACTGGACAGCAAAGGACATCACAAGATGCGCAGCGGAGCACAGAAACATCTGTATAATCCACAGACGATCCATCTGCTGCAGGAGTCCACAAAACGTGGGGACTATGATTTATTTAAAGAGTATACAAAGCTGGTCAATAATGAGACCGACATTATGAATATCCGTGGAACGCTTGATTTCAAATATCCGAAGTCAGGTATTCCAATCGATGAAGTAGAAAGTGTCGACTCCATTGTGACAAGATTTAAAACAGGTGCAATGTCTTACGGTTCTATTTCGCAGGAAGCTCATGAGACACTTGCCATCGCCATGAACCGGTTACATGGTAAATCCAACTCCGGTGAGGGTGGTGAGAGTCTGGAACGACTGGATACGGAGCGGTGCTCTGCTATCAAACAGGTTGCTTCCGGACGATTTGGTGTAACCAGCCGTTACCTTGTCAGCGCACAGGAAATTCAGATCAAAATGGCACAGGGCGCAAAACCGGGAGAAGGCGGACATTTACCGGGCAAAAAAGTATATCCGTGGATTGCAAAAACAAGACTTTCCACACCGGGCGTAAGTCTGATCTCACCGCCGCCTCATCACGATATTTACTCCATCGAGGATTTGGAACAGCTGATCTTTGACCTGAAAAATGCAAACACAAGAGCGCGAATTTCTGTAAAACTGGTATCAGAAGCAGGTGTCGGAACTGTCGCAGCCGGTGTTGCAAAAGCCGGTGCACAGGTTATCCTGATCTCTGGTTATGACGGAGGAACCGGTGCTGCACCGAGAAGTTCTATTCATAACGCAGGACTTCCCTGGGAGCTTGGTCTGGCTGAGACGCATCAGACATTGATCATGAACGGCCTGAGAAATAAAGTCCGTATTGAGACAGACGGAAAACTCATGAGTGGTCGAGATGTTGCTGTAGCAGCAATGCTTGGTGCCGAGGAATTCGGTTTTGCTACAGCTCCACTGGTAACGATGGGATGTGTCATGATGCGTGTCTGCAATCTGGATACATGTCCGGTTGGTATTGCGACACAGAATCCGGAACTGAGAAAACGTTTTGCCGGAAAACCGGAATATGTTATGAATTTCATGCGTTTTATCGCTCAGGAGCTTCGTGAATATATGGCAAAACTTGGTGTCCGCACGGTAGATGAGCTGGTTGGACGTTCTGATCTGCTGAAAGTACGTGACAACTTAACAGGTCACGCTGCAAAACTGGATCTGAAGAACATTCTGGAGAATCCGTTTGCAAGCTCAAAGGATAAAGTTATTTTTGATCCGAAAAAAGTATACGATTTTGAACTGCAGAAAACAGCCGATGAGAAAGTGCTGTTAAAACAGATGAAAACAGCACTTGAGCAGAAACAGAAACGAAGCATAGAAATCAATGTTTCTAATATCAACCGTTCCTTTGGTACCATTTTTGGTTCTGAGATTACAAGAAAATACAAAGATACACTGGAAGATGATACATACGTGGTAAAGTGTAACGGAGCCGGTGGACAGAGTTTCGGAGCCTTCATTCCGAACGGTCTGACACTGGAACTGGAAGGTGACAGCAATGATTACTTCGGAAAAGGACTTTCCGGTGGAAAACTGGTCGTATATCCGCCGAAAGGCATCAAATATCGTCAGGATGAAAATATTGTTATCGGTAACGTAGCACTTTACGGTGCAACCAGCGGAAAAGCATTTATCAACGGTGTGGCAGGAGAGCGTTTTGCAGTCAGAAACTCCGGTGCAATTGCAGTCGTTGAGGGTGTCGGCGATCACGGATGTGAGTATATGACCGGCGGACGCGTAGTTGTTATCGGAAAAACAGGCAAGAACTTCGCAGCAGGTATGAGCGGCGGTGTCGCATACGTACTGGATGAGGACAACGACCTGTATACAAGAACCAATAAAGAAATGGTATTTACCGAGGAATTGACCAACAAATACGATGTACAGGAATTAAAAGAACTGATTCAGGAACATGTCGCTTTGACCAATTCCGTAAAAGGAAAAGAAATTCTGGATAACTTCGGAGAATATCTGCCGAAATTCAAAAAAGTAGTGCCATATGATTATCATCATATGCTGACAACCATCGTACAGATGGAGGAAAAAGGCTACAACGTAGAGCAGGCTCAGATAGAAGCATTTTATGCAAATTTGGAACAGCAGGCGTAATTTCGGTAAAACAGGAGGATTAAAATGGGAAAACCAACAGGATTTATGGAATATGACCGAGAGGTAAGCAAAGCGGTTGAACCGAAAGAAAGAATCAAAAATTTTGATGAATTCCACATCCACCTCTCAAAGAAAAAACAGGAGATTCAGGGATCACGCTGCATGGCATGCGGCGTTCCCTTCTGTCAGTCAGGTATGACACTTATGGGCATGACCAGTGGCTGCCCACTGCACAATTTGGTGCCGGAGTGGAATGACCTGATCTATATGGGAACATGGGAGCAGGCTTATGAGCGTTTGCACAAGACAAATAACTTCCCGGAATTTACATCCCGCGTCTGCCCGGCACTGTGTGAGGCTGCATGTACCTGCGGTCTGCATGATGATCCGGTCACTGTACGGGATAATGAGTACGGAATTATTGAAAATGCATATGAAAAAGGATATGCGAAGGCAAATCCGCCAAAAGTGCGTACAGGGAAAAAAGTGGCTGTCATCGGATCCGGCCCGGCTGGTCTGGCTGTAGCAGACCAGTTAAACCGCAGAGGTCATCTGGTAACGGTATATGAGCGCGATGACCGTGTGGGTGGACTGCTGATGTACGGCATTCCGAATATGAAACTGGAAAAACACATTATCGACCGGAAAATCAATGTGATGACCGAGGAAGGCATCAATTTTGTAACTGGTGTAAATGTAGGAAAAGACGAAAAGGCAACAAAACTCCTGAAAGAGTATGATGCTGTGGTACTTGCCTGCGGTGCCAAAAATCCGCGTGATATCAATGCACCGGGCAGAGATGCAAAAGGTATTTATTTTGCAGTGGATTTCCTGTCACAGACCACAAAGAGTTTGCTCGATTCCAATCTGAAAGATAAAAAATTTGTCTCTGCAAAGGGCAAAAAAGTTGTGATCATCGGTGGTGGTGACACCGGAAATGACTGTGTGGGAACAAGCATCCGTCATGGAGCAGTATCCGTAACACAGCTTGAGATGATGCCGAAAGCTCCGGATCAGCGTGCGGCGAACAATCCGTGGCCGGAATGGCCAAAAATCTGCAAGACAGATTACGGTCAGGAAGAAGCCATTGCCGTATTCGGACATGATCCGCGCATCTATCAGACAACGGTAAAAGAGTTCCTGAAAGATAAAAACGGCAATCTGACAAGTCTGATCACTGTAAAACTGGAAGCGAAAAAAGATGAGAAAACCGGTCGCATGAACATGGTTCCGGTGGAAGGCAGTGAGCAGAAACTGGATGCAGATCTGGTACTTATCGCAGCAGGATTTCTTGGCACAGAGAAATACGTGGCAGATGCCTTTGGGGTGAAATTAAATGCCAGAACAAACGTAGAAACCGAAGAAGGCCGTTACAAGACTAATGTGAAAAAAGTCTTTACCGCAGGCGATATGCACAGAGGACAGTCACTGGTTGTATGGGCAATCCGTGAGGGACGCGAAGCAGCCAGAGAAGTGGATGAAAGCCTGATGGGATATTCTTATCTTTCGGTACAATAGTGTAGATGTGCAGTGATTTGTTATCATTGATGAACAATCCCTCTTTTTTATTATTTTGAAAAGTATATATGCGATTGCAGCTTAATATAAAAGAACTGTTGCATCATAGATGAATCTGTGATGTAGCAGTTCTTTATATCATATTAAAAACTTATTCCTCTAAACCTTATTCTTTGTATTTTCGTATAATAATCATATAACTTATAAACAATAAAACAGCTGCGCTGGTCCAGGCACAAATTTCCGCATAAAAAATTCCGTCTTCACCGATCAGTTTTGGTAACAATAATGCAACACTGACACGCATCATAAATTCTGCAATGCCACTGGCGAGGGGAATCAGGGTATTACCCAGACCCTGAATCGCCGAACGATATACATACAGCAGATACAGTACCCATAGAAACATTGCCATAATAAACAAATATTTATATGCAATGTCTAACACCTGTCGGATCTGTTCCGGTTCGCCGGATACAAACAGTGACAATATATTGCGTCCGAATAACACCATCACACCTGAGATCACAACAGAAGTAAGCAATGCCATATAAGTTCCGCTATGCACACCTTTCCGGATTCTCTGATATTTCTTTGCACCAAGATTCTGGCCTACATAGGTTGTAATTGCATATCCGTATGAAACGGCAGCCATCTCTAAAACTCCATATAATTTGTTTGATGCTGTAAATCCAGCCACAAACAGGAATCCAAATCCATTGACTACATACTGTACTGTAAGCCCCCCTACAGAGATGATCACATTCTGGATTGCAAGAGGAGTCGCCACTTTCAAAAGCCGCAGACTCATTGCCGGCTGTCTGTAGAAGTCCTGTTTTTCCAGTCGGATATCCGGAATTTTCCGTAACACCATCAGACAGTACAGGGCTGAAAATCCCTGTGCGATGACTGTCGCCACTGCTGCTCCGGCTACACCCCAGCCAAAAACTGCCACAAATAACAGGTCCAGTCCCAAATTGATCAACGCTGCTACGGTCATTGCTATCAGTGGAGATCTGCTGTTACCCAGTGCTCGAAGAATCGCTGCAAATATATTATAAGCCGCTATGATCGGAATTCCGGCAAAGATCAGCCGAAGATATAGCATTGTCAGGTCAATGACATTATCCGGTGTCTGTAAAAACAAAAGAACATGATAAACTGCCCCTTCACTTACCGCAAGTACAATCACAGAAAGCAGTGCTGTCATGATATAGCTTTTCGCCACCGCGCATTTCAGATTTTCTTTTTCCCTTGCTCCATAAAACTGAGCTACCAGAATAGAAAAACCCTGTGTGATACCTGTCATGATACCGAACACCAGCCATACCAGCCAGTCTCCGGCGCCTACTGCCGCCAGTGCTTCAACTCCTACCACCTGTCCGACAATCATGGTATCTGCCATCGTATAAAACTGCTGAAAGATATTTCCAAGCATCAGTGGTATGGAAAAAGTAATGATCAGTTTTCCAGGTGATCCAGTGGTCATATTTTTTTCATTTGTTCCCATAAGAATCTCCTTTTTCTTTTCATCCTTGTCCCATTATTTTACATAGGACTCTGCCAAAACGCAATCCTCTATTTTCACAAGTGACAGGCAGACGTTTCAGTGTATGCTTCAGGATTCCGGAAATCACGGTATTAACTGTATGCATGGAGCTGACAGAAAGCTTTTTCTCAAGCAAAGTAATCAGCGCGTTATAAACCTTCTGGTCAATCTCCCGTACATGAAGCAGCCCCTAGTGGGGCAGAATATACTTCTCCAGACAGTTGCGGTATCTGATATAGGTGGCCGGTTTCCAGTTCTCATATAAGCACCTCCTACGATTCCTTTGACGATCTTTTTGACGGTTCAAGAAATAGAAAATGTGATAATCCATTGGAAAAATATACAAAATTTCACATCTCTCCACATCTTTTTTGGAAAAATCGCTGAAAAAGATTGACAAAACTGTGAACAACGAGTAATATAGGTCTCAGAAAAGTGTCTTGGATGAAGATAATCTAAGACACCCGTACAAATAATTTCATAGTTATTATGACAGGATTTTTATAATTCAATAGAGGATGTTGGTGAACAGGCCCGCACTTATGGGTACGAAAGTGCTCAGAACGGAATCCGGTTAGAATCCGGAACAGATCCTTCCCTGCTGTAAGGACAACGAAAGATGCAGGATGCCACTGAGATAGCGATATCCCGGTAAGGCGCATCGAGTAGGTTAAGAGGTCCCGAGTCAGAAGACGGAGTGCAATGGAACCCGACATCAGATAGGATTCGGAGGTCAGGAACGAGTCGGGCTTAGCAGAAGCGCAGAGGATATCTATATCATCTGGCTGTATTTGGGGTATATAAATCCAGAGCTCGACAAAGATAATCAGTTCGTATGACGACTTCCGTTGTACGGGCTTTTTTATTGTTGTGGTGAAAGAAGGAGCGGATAGCCACAATGATCCAATTGAATAGGCATCATAATGCTACCTCTCCCCGACATTATGATGCCATAACCATAGGGGAGAAGAAAAAATAATATGGAGGATGTATTATGGAAACAAGAACATCAAGAAACCCGTTTAAGAAACTGGTATCACTTGTACTTGTAATGACCATGGTTATGGCTATGGGCATTACATCATTTGCAGCAACAAGTGATCCGAACATGACATCAAGTGAGTGGACAGTGTATGTTGCTCCCGGAAAAACAACGACACTTCATGTATTGCCGGCGAACAGTTCCTACTCTGGAACTGGTTTTTCCAGTACGGCAGATGCGGAAGCGGTAAAATGGTCAACAACCAATGAAAATATTGCGACAATTCAGTCTACTTCAAGCGAAACATCAGATGCTGGATTGATTTATGCGACAGCAGTAGTAAAGGTGCCGGAAACAGCGGCAGTTGGTTCTTGCTCTGTTAAGGCAGTAAATCCGGAAACAAATGCATACTTCAATATTACAGTTATTGTAAAGAGCAATGCGACTCAGAATGCATCTGATGTGAATGTGTATGTACCGGATTTGGGTGGCAATTATAGTGTGGCATCCGTTTCCTATTCAACAGAAAAGTTTGCGACACCAATGGATGCGCTTAAGGCATTAAAGGCAGATACATCTAACAATTTTAACTATGAAGGAACCGATACATACGTTAGAAAAATAAGTGCAAATGGCAGGGAACTGGAAGAGTACACAGATTATGATGCTGCTACAGGCACATATACATATTATGGCTGGAATTATAGAGTATATCGCTTAAATGCTGCAGGTACAGATTCTGACTTAGTAGACGATTCCGCAGTGATTGGAGCAGCAGCCTTTGCACTGCAGGATAATGATACTGTAGTATGGATGTGGGGGACAGAAGAGATGGCAAATGCTTTCTTCGCAGACACACTTTCAGGAATAATGCAGTAAATTTTAGAGGTCATAAATAAGAAAGTTACCAGAGTCCTTATAGATAATATAGGGACTCTGGTAACTCTAATAGTTGGAGGTGCTCCTTGGAAGTAAAAAAGAAAATGAAATTGGTGAAGTGGTTCTTTTGGGTAGCCTTTCTTTTTTTATTTATAGCAATACAGTCAATGACTGTTCATGCAGAAAAACAGAATGATAAGGTAACACTTATAATAGAAACCGGAGTTCTAAGAGAAACAGGAAAAGAAAATTATATTCCGTTGGAACTAGAATTGTTAAATGAAGAAAAGCAAAAAATTGTTTTGAAAAACTGCACAGAAACAATAGAAAGCTCAGATTATAAAGCGGGAAAAAGTGGAAAATATGAAGCAGAAGTAAAGGAAGGTAGTTATTATTATGTAGCTTATGAACCAAACACTCATATTAAATTGGGGAGTGGTTCTTTTATAGTGGGAGGAACGACAGAACAGGAGGAATATCTTTCTTTATTTGATTGGAGTAATTCGAATGTTATAACAAATCGGGATAATATAAAGTTTTCGCTGGAGTTAATAGGGCCAGATGGAATCACAAAATTTCAAACAGGAGAGAGTGGATTAACAGCAGTTTTGCCAGCAAAAGAGGGAATGGATGATGGGGCATACACCTATGAGTTTATTCCAGAAAATGATAGTTATTGGGGAAGCAAGGGGAAACTGTGGGTTTATGCCCGTAATTCAATAGATACATTTGGTCCATTAAATTTGTCTGATGCACAAATGAGCGGTTTTTTGATTGCGCCTAAAACAACAATACAGTTAGAAGTTGAGAAAGATGCGGAAGTTCAAATTGTTCATTTGCAGAAATTTTATAGGCCTAAAGAATATATAGAAGGAAAGATTATAGAAACAAAAGAAACTACAAATATATGGGAATTTGAAGTTCCTCTTTATGATAATGGAACTATCGGCGGTCTGAACTATGAGGTAAGAAAAGAAGGAAAGATTACACAGGCAAAAAATATTGTTGTTTCAGAGTATGCAGGAAATAAAAAAATATTAAAAGTGCCTACATTAAAAGATAATCCGGCTACGCAGAAAAAAGATTCATCGCAGGGATATTATCAGGCTTCTGTTTTATTAAATGGACCTACGAGTAAAATGGTATCCTTGAAAACAGGCGAGACATTTGACATTTGGGCATCCAGGGCTTGGCAGGCAGTAGTTTCGACCACAGGAAATTATTACGTTGATCCTGATTTCCATTATACAGTGGTAGAGGGAGACAGCATCCAGGTTAGAGAGGATGGACGCGTATTAGCGAAAAAAAAGGGTGTTAGTGTTGTACAAATTACATATGATGCATTGGAATATAATACTGAGAAATCAAATCTCAGAGATGAAAATGAGTTGATGGTATATAGCGCAATATGGCCAGAACGAACAGGAGTATTGGTGTTTAATGTAGGCGACTCCAATACGGATAACATTAATACTAATATTGGATTAACAGAGTATGATACAGTTTATTATGCAAAAACGATAAATGGCAAGAATAAAGATACTTATGCAGAATATTCATTTACGCCTAAAGCAAATGGAAATATTACAGTACGAGTACAGAAGCCATTAGAAAAAGATTGGAATAGCGGATGGGAAACATACAATGCAGAAAAGGATGGATCTTATAAGATAAAGTTATATGCTGGACCTAATATAGTAGAAGTCAGAACAGAAAATTCTGCAAAATATCATGTAATATACGCAAATGGATTGAATATTAAGATTACAAACGATAACTCGGCAGAAAGAGATTATTTTGTTGTGGGAGATACAATAACCATAACGTTTGATGGAATTATTCTTCCACTACCTAAATTAGGGGCGGTATATAATCCGGGATTTCCAGCAGAAACATATATTGAATATGAAGCTGCAGAAATGACAGTACGAGGTGAGCGTAGTCAATGGGATATACAACAGAAAAATACACTGAATTTAAAGCTTGAAGAGGATGGTCTATTAAAATTATCGAAAGGACAAATTCATATAGCTTCAATAGGTGAAGTTCCAACAAAACATCAGATGTTTACTTGGGAAGGAATAAATGGAACTTACTCTGGAAAAGATAGCGAAGAGAGCTTTAACGGATATCTTAGTGTTTTACCTGATATAGAGATAGAAGTAAAAGATGCAGAAGAAGAGAAAGGAAAAGATAAATTAAATTCGATAGAATTTAAGGCAAAAATGGCTATAAAGTCAATGATGCCAGCTAGTAGCAGTAATCCGATGTTAGCAGGTCAAAAGTTAGGAAGAAATTATTATACCATATTTAATAAAATGATGGGTATGGGAAAAAAAGCTTATACTCCTACAAGCGTTACGGATAGGAAAGAACTTCCGCAAAATATGGTATATTGGGATGCGGATACTGTTGGATTATTGAAGACAGAAGACATTGGAAAAAACTATATTCGATTAGAACAGCCGACTGATAATGTGATAATGCGTTTACGTTATTGGAGTAGTGCAAATGGACATACAACACCACAAATTTTGGAGTTAAAAAATAAAACAATAGCGGAAACGGAAGCGTTTGTAAGCAAAAATGACATAGGATATTATGAGTTTATCATTAGTCCATTAGAGGGAAACGATATATATCCCAAAACATATACATTAGCGGTACAACTAAAAAATGGAAACCATTACGGGAAATTCGCATATCTCTATGGACTTGAGTTTAATGCACTGGATGGCAAGTCAGATATGAAGGTCACGGATGGTATTCTTCATGCGGACGAGCAAGATGGTATAGACTTTGGTTATGGATTTTTAGGAACAGAGACAGAATATACGGTAACGGTTCCGTATACCACGACGAAAGTTACATTAAATCCGACAGCATTGAAAGAATCAAATCCGGTAACAATAACAGTAAATGGTGAAAAAGTAACAAATACAACAGATTCCCAGGAGATTGAATTAACTGGAACCCTTACAAAAATCCCGGTAGTGGTAACTGTAAATGGAGCAGAAGGAGATCTTGCCACTAAGACCTATAACATAAAGGTTCAGCGTGCAGAAGGCCCCCGGAAAGTAACCTTTGAGGCAGCCGATGGCGTCAGCATTCTGGTTAAGAATGAAGCGGGCAAGAAGCAGACAGCAGAGGAAGATGGATATTATCTGCTGGAAAAGGGCGACTATACCGTTACAGCATCGAAGCTGGGGTATCAGGCACAGACCAAGAGCTTTACGGTAGGCGATGACCTGGAGTACACCTTTAAGATTCCGGAACTTACAGAACTGGAGAAGCAGAGCGGAACAGCGACGGTTTCGATTGCGGGAGCAGATACCGTATTACTGCGTACTTCTGAAAGGAAGATCGGAGAACCTGCTGATCTGGCCAAGGAGAAGTACGTGGAGTACAACTACGGTGGTTACACGGTACTCCAGTCCTTGATTGAGGCAATGCAGGACAATGGTATTGGATTCTCCTGCAGAAAGGGTCAACTGCTTCCGGACGCTACGCCGACAGACAACCAGAATGAGAAAGCAGGCTGGATCTGCGAAATCAACGGTAAAGTATGCGAGAATCCGGCGGAGACTCTGGTAAATAATGGTGATGCGATTGCCTACTATTACAGCGCGGGCTATGAAGGAATGCTTCACGCAAGCCTGACGCCGGAAGTAAAGGAGCTGACCAGAGGACAGACGGCGACCCTGTATCTGACGGCTACGTCTGTGAAGAATGATGGTACAGCAGGAATACCGGTAGCAGGCGCGGGTATTTACGAAGGCACCGAACTGTTGGGTACAACGGATGAAAACGGAGCGGTAGAAATCTCTTCCAATGAGATGAAGTTGGGCGTACATTTCCTGACAGCAGTTAAGAAAAATGAAAGTGATCAGAATATCCTTACCTCTGTAGTGAGCATGATTTCCGTAAAGAAACCGGATGACGTTTCTGCAGATCCGAACACCACGACTGTAACCTTCCGTCTGATTGGCGATACTAATCACGGGAATGACCAGTCATTGCATGAGTATACGACATGGATTGCAACCGGTACTTATACGTTTGAGAAAGAGGAAGTAACCGTAGGTGAGGTATTTGAGACAGCGTTGAAGGAAGCCGGACTTAGCTATTCAGGTCTGGAGAATAACTATATCCGTGAAATCAGCGCACCGGAATCCTGTGGAGGCTATAGCCTTGCAGAAATGAGCAACGGTCCCCGGTCTGGCTGGATGTATACAGTCAACGGATTCCACCCGGGCCAGGGTCTGGCGAAGTATTATGTGACAACCGGCGATGAGATTGTATTCCATTACGTGGATGATTATCTGACGGAAGTTTTTGACTGGTTCAACGGAACACAGGGTAATGCGTCCTCCTGGAACAAGTGGCTGGAGGCGCTGGATGAGACTCCGGGAGCCAAGGAGAAGGCTGCGGCTGTGGATGAAAAGATTGCGGAGATTGGAACAGAAATCAGTCTGGATGATAACAGCGAGGAGAAGATCCTTGCAGCCCGCGAGGCTTATGATGCTCTGACGCGCGAAGAAAAGAGTTATGTAAAGTATTATGATACCTTAAAAGAAGCAGAAAAAGCTCTGAAGGATCTGAAGAAGAAAGTAGCAGATCAGGAAGCAGCCCAGAAAGTCATTGATGAGATTACAGCGCTTCCGGGTAAAGAAGAGTTGGTTCTGAATGACCAGAAAGCAGTGACGGATGCAAGAACACATTATGAAGCGCTTACACCGGATCAGAAGGGATATATTTCTGATGAAGTAAAAGGCAAGCTGATAACAGCAGAGGAGCGTATGGTTGAGCTGCTGAAAGAGGCAGCGGCGGATCTTCTGGTTGAAGAAATTGAAAAACTTCCGCCAGCAGATAAAGTGACCTTGCAGGATGAAGCAGCGATTGCAAGCGCGAAGGCTCATTATGATGCTTTGAGCCCGGAACAGGTAACATATCTGGAAAATGATGAGACCGGTAAAGCAAGCCTGACGAAGCTGTCTGAAGTGATTGAAGCACTAAATGCTTTACTGAAGAAAGCGGACGACCAGAAGAAGGCGGATGAAGTATCCGATCTGTTGGAAGAACTGCCGGACGCAGAGGAAATCGTCTTTGCAAATCAGAACGAGATTGTAGCGGCCAGAGAGGCTTATGATGCTCTCGGCGAATTGCAGCCGCTGGTGAGAGAGGCAGCTTTAAAGAAGCTGACAGACGCTGAGGATAGCATGAAGAAGCTGCAGGCCGGAGTAGATGCGGTTATAGATTTGATTGACAAGCTTCCGGCGACTGAGGAACTGAAGATTGGAAATGCAGATCAGGTGGCAGAAGCAAGAAATGCGTATGAAGCCCTGAATAATGACCAGAAGCAGCGGTTGAAGGACAACGGTGCTCTGAGCAATCTGCTGGTAGCGGAGAATCAGATAAGCTGGCTGCAGAAGGAAGTGCAGGAAGCGCAGAAGGTAGCAGATCAGATTAATAGTCTTCCGACTGTGAAAGATCTGAAGCTGTCAGATAAGTCAGCGGTTCAGGCGGCAAGAAATGCTTTCGACGGACTGAATGAGAAGCAGCAGGAAATGATTTCGGATGCTTTGAAAGCGCTTGAGGAAAGGGAAGAGGAGATTGCGAAGTTAGAGTCACTTACACCGACACCGACGCCGGATCCGACCCCCAGTGATCAGACTGTGACGTTAACCTATCAGAATTACCCGATTTCTGTGCTCGGTAAGCTGTCCGGCTATGAGCTGCGTCTGGTGGGCCTGAAGGCAGCGGATGACAGCGTGAAGCGGATGCAGAGTAAGATTAGCTCCAAGGAGGCGTTGATCCTCCTCTACGACGTAAAGCTGTATCTGAATGGTACGGAAGTAGACTGGGATAAAGAGATTACAATCAATTTCCAGGTGGGCGATAAGTACAACGGCAAGAAGCTGACGGTGCTCCACGATGTGGATGGAAGAATTGAGAAGCTAAAAGGAACCGTAAGTGACGGAATCCTGAGTGTAACTGCAGATTCCTTAAGCTCCTTCGGTGTAGTCGTTACGGCCTCCACAGTAACAGGAAGCGGCGTAACGAACAGTGATTCCACGACGACCACCACGACTACCGGAACCAACGGTAACCTGAACGGAACAACCAATGGAACTACGAACGGAACTACAGCAGAGGGCGTTACAGGTACTGGCAATGTGACAAGCGCGCAGACAGGAGATAATACCGATATTCTTCTGCCGGTAGCGGGACTGATTACAGCATCTGGCGTACTTGCAGGCGTGGTTCTCTATTATAAGAAAAAGAGAAAGAACACAGGAGTACAGACGGAGGAAGATAAGTAAATGAAAAATAGAATCGTAAGTCTTTTTCTGGCTGCGACTATGGTTCTCGGTCTTTGCCCGGTATCCATCCGGGCAGAGGCTGCCTCTGCCGATACGGTACAGGTATAGGAGGTATCTGCGGCAGAGTCGAAGCGATTTTTTGTTTTTGGTGCAAATTAAAAGAAGGTACAGCATAAATTAATCTGACATATTTTTCTTCAGATTGTTTTATCCTGTACCTTCTTGTATTATTGGTCAGCTATATCGGTGATGATGATGACATTATTGCCACATATCAAGATTTGGCAAAAGAATATTCTATATCGCAGCCAGAGTTTTGGCAATCAACCGAAACTGATATGATTTCATATGCTGCATTATTCGTCTTAGCAAAGTTGCTTGTTTCTCAATTTATATCGGGAGCGTATGAAGATCATCTCATTTTGGCAGTGTATTGTGCCGGAGCAGTTCTTTCCGTAATTCCTTATGCTGCTTTTGTCCGCTTTGATGTAAAAAAGTGTCGAAGACACTTTTTTATTTTAATGAAACCTGTCCTTTATACTTATTATAAAGCTCTTTGATCTGTTCCAACTCAGAGGCTGTCAGCGTATCTTTTGCGTATTGTTTTAATCCGGCTGTATCGCCGCTGGTGATGTAGGAAGAGGCTTCCTTCATTGTATCTGCGGACATATGATTCGTAATGATCTGATCTACGGTTGCACGGTCTGTATCACTCATGGCATCAAGGATTTCCTGGGCATTGACGCCTGCAATGGCAGATGTATCGGATGTGATTTGTGATTCCAGAAGTTTTTCAGCTACAACGCCGGCGGCTCTTGTTTTTATTTTTGGTAAGGCAACAAAATAGCCAACTAGTAAAATGATCACGATAGCAATCAGAAAAACAATAAATTTTTGAAAACGGTGCCGTTTGTGTGGATATGCCATAATGTAACCTCCTCTTAATGTCGGTGAGAAAATGCAATGATTCTGAGAAGAATGTAATAGATTACGTTGACCAGAATCATGTATCAAGTCTCATGTGTTGTCGATTTTACCTGTTTCTACTTATTATAGCATGTACGATGTGGCAAAACTGCGAATTCAAAGAATATTAAGGAAATCTTCAAAATAAGGGAAAGATTTTCGGCTGGCAAAAGTGCTTTGTGCCTTACCCTGAATATTTGCATTTGTATGTAAAAACCGTTATAATCAGAAAACAGGAAAAATGAGGTAAGAAGAAAGGAACACATACATATATGGCAGCGATTTTTTTTGATATTGACGGGACTTTATGGGACAGGGACAATAACATTCCACAGAGCACAAAAGAAGCAATTCATCAGCTTCAGGAGAACGGACATCAGACCTTCCTCTGCAGCGGAAGGACGCGCGTGTTTATCAACAGTGAAGAGCTGCTGGGTATGGGATTTGACGGCATTGTCTGCGGTTGTGGCACTTTTATAGAATATAAAGGAAAAGAAATGCTGTACAAAGAGATTGACCGGGAATTATTGAAAAAGGCAGTACAGATTTTTTATGATTATGATATTGCCATGGTTATGGAAGGCCGCCATATGCTGTACATGGATGCAGACAAGATCAGCAGAGATGCATATGGAAGATATCTGCTGGAGGTTATGAAAGACTGTATGCTGCCGATTCAAGGGCATGAGGAACAGTGGGAAGCAAGTAAGTTTTCTGTGCTGATCCATGATCGGGATTATCCGGCGGTGATCGAATTATTAAAGGATGATTATGATTTTATGGTTCACGGGGATGTGGCCATGGAAGTAGTACCAAAAGGATACAGCAAAGCGAGCGGAATTGCTTTTGTATGCGAAAAACTGGGAATAGATGTAAAGGATACCTATGCATTCGGTGACAGTGCCAATGATGTAGACATGCTGGAGTTTGCCGGTGTGGGAGTCGCGATGGGTGACGGAACAGATGTGGCTAAGGAACATGCGGACTATGTGACCAAAGGACTGCATGAAGACGGTATTTATCATGCGCTGAAGCATTTTGCATTAATCTAGCACAAGTAAAACCTGTGCTATTTTGGAAAACTAAAGCTCAAATTATTGAAAAATAAATCACAGAAAGATCAGGATGACCAAAACGGTTGTTCTGGTCTTTTTTTATTTGAACGCAGAATAAGCATTCCCCCGCTTCAAGTACGTAGAGCATTAAGCGGTGGGTAGGGGGGATGCTTATGTCAGTTACG
>CAKREL010000025.1 GCA_934317205.1 uncultured Eubacterium sp. | reverse complement strand
GGGCGTAGAATAATGGGAATCAAAGAACGTATGTCAGGTAACGAGGCCGTTGCCTACGCAATCAAACAGGTAAATCCAGATGTTATGCCGGCATTTCCGATTACACCGTCCACAGAGATTCCGCAGATGGTATCCACATACATTGCAAATGGCGAGATTGATACAGAGTTTATTCCGGTCGAAAGTGAGCATTCTGCAATGAGTGCCTGCATCGGATCTGAGGCAGCAGGTGCAAGGACACTGACTGCAACTTCTTCCGCGGGTCTGGCTCTGATGTGGGAAGAATTGCTGCTGGCAGCTTCCAACCGTATGCCGATCGCTCTGACACTGGTAAACCGTACTCTTTCTGGCCCGATCAACATTAACTGTGATCATACCGATGGTATGGGAGCCCGCGATACCGGATGGATCCAGATTTATGCAGAAAATAATCAGGAAGTATATGATAATTTTATTCAGGCATACCGCATTGCCGAGCATAAAGATGTCCGCCTGCCAATCATGATTTGTCAGGATGGTTTTATTACCAGTCATGCCGTAGAGAATATTGAATTATTAGAGGATGCACCGGTCAAAGAGTTCGTTGGTGAATATCACCCGGAGGAGTATTTGTTAAATCCAGGGAAACCGGTTTCTGTTGGACCGTATGCAGTATCTAATTTTGTAATGGAAAGTAGAAAAAATCAGCTGATTGCACTGGAGAACGCAAAACAGGTCATTGTAGACGTAGCGAAAGAGTTTGCAGGAATTTCCGGCAGAGAGTATGGCCTATTTGAAGAATATAAGACAGAAGATGCAGACTATGTGATGGTTATTATCGGTTCCGCAGCAGGAACGGCAAAAGAGGCTGTAGACGAGCTGCGCGAGGAAGGAAAGAAAGTCGGAGTGCTGAAACTGCGTGTTTTCCGTCCGTTCCCGGCAGAGGAAATCGTAGAAGCAATCAAAAAAAATTGTAAAGCAGTAGCCATTATGGATCGTTGCGAGAGCTACAACGGAAATGGAGGACCACTTGGTTCTGAGATTACAGCTGGTCTGTACCGCACCAGAACTTATATGGAAGCAATTAATTACATCTATGGACTTGGTGGACGTGATTTTACTGTTGAAGAAGCAAAAGATGTATTTGCAGAACTGGAAGATGTAGTAGAAAATGGTAAACCGGTAACACAGTATCAGTATATCGGTCTGAGAAAATAGGAGGCAGAGTGATGAGCGAATATAAATTTAAAGAAGTTATGAGCAAACCGGAACGTCTGGCTCCGGGACACAGAATGTGTGCAGGATGTGGCGCAACCATCGCAGTGCGTGCCGTACTGCGTGCATTGCATGAGGAAGATCAGGCAGTGATCGGTAATGCAACCGGATGTCTGGAGGTTTCTTCTTTCATGTATCCATATACTGCGTGGGAGGACAGCTATATCCATAATGCATTTGAAAATGCAGGTGCTACATTAAGTGGCGTGGAGACTGCATACAAAGCGTTGAAAAAACGTGGCCGTCTGCCGGAAGATGCCACATTTAAATTTATTACCTTTGGTGGTGACGGAGGTACATACGATATCGGTTTCCAGTCTCTTTCCGGAGCAATGGAGCGTAACCATGATATGGTATATGTTTGTTACGACAATGGAGCGTACATGAACACTGGTATTCAGCGTTCTTCTGCAACACCGATGTATGCAGATACCACGACCACACCAGTAGGTACACAGTCCAACGGTAAAATGCAAAACCGAAAAGATCTGGCATCCATTATTGCGGATCATGATGTTCCGTACGTAGGACAGACAACGATGATTGGCAATTTTTCTGATCTTCACAAAAAAGCTGAAAAAGCTATTTACACAGAGGGTGCTGCTTTCTTAAATATTATGACTCCATGTCCGCGTGGATGGCGTTATGATACAGCAGACATTATGAAAATCTGCAAACTTGCCGTTGAGACCTGTTACTGGCCAATGTTTGAAGTAGAACATGGTAAATGGCGTTTGACATATGAACCGAAGAAGAAATTGCCAATTGAAGACTTTTTGCGCGAACAGGGCAGATTCAAACATCTGTTTAAGCCAGGTAATGAGGATCTGATCGCACAGTTCCAGGCTGAAGTTGACCGTCGTTGGGAAGATCTTCAGTATAAATGCGCACGATAATCCGGGAGGAATAAATAGATGACTTTGTTATCCTATCAGGTATTTCAGACAGTGGTAGGGCAGGGAAGTTTCCAGAAGGCGGCAGAAATTTTAAATCTGACGCCTTCTGCTGTCAGTCATGCAATCGCATCGATGGAGCAGGAACTGGGATTTTCCCTGTTTACGAGAAATAAGGCAGGGGTAGCCCTGACCAATTATGGAGAACATCTGCTTCCTTATGTGAATGCAGTATTAAACAGCGATGAGAGTCTGCAGCAGGCAATCGCAGGATTGAACGGACTGAAAATGGGAAATGTAAAAGTGGGTTGTTTTTCCAGCGTATGTACAAACTGGATGACAGACATTATCCATTCTTTTCATCAGCGTTACCCGGATATTAATATCGAACTATATCAGGGAACCTATGCAGATGTATCTTATTGGATTAAAAATGGGATCGTAGATATTGGCTTTTTGTCACTGTCTTCCGCCGGAGATCTGCCAATTGAGCCTCTGTACTGTGATCCACTCCTCTGTGTAGTTCCAAAAGGATATCACAAACGGGAAGATACCCTGTATATGACACCTGACGAGATGAAAGACGAAGTATTTGTCTCTCAGATGGAAACTACAGATGCAGATATTGCCATTTTTATGAAACAGAATGGATTGGGAAACGTGCGGATGGATTATCACGTTGTAGATGATCTGTCTACAATTGCACTGGTGGCAGCAGGACTTGGCATCTGCATTATGCCGGAGTTGGTTATGAATGACATTCCATACGAAGTAGATCGTTATCCAATGATGCCAGAGGCACATCGTGTCATTGGCATATCCGCATTAAACCCGAACTTCCTTGCTCCGGCAGTTAAAATGCTATACCAGCACGTTATAGAAAAGTATAAGACCATAGACGAAGCATAAGAGAGTCGCGGTGTCTTTTTATAACCTTCTGTATAGCAACGATTGTGCTCTGGTTGAATTGCACAAAAATAATGCCAGAATGCATGGATATTTGCTGAATCATATAAATTCACAAAAATTTAATAAATTTTATTGACTTTTCATCGCGATGAGGGTAATATTACAGACATCAAAGGCAAAGGTGCTGAGAAGAATAAGCTTCCGGTGCCTTTTTCTATTTTCCGGGATAAGAATCCTGTGAGGGCAGATGGTAGAATATGCGAACAAATTGTTCCCTGTTTTTACAGTGGTTCCAATGCCCGGACAATAGAAAAACTCTGATAGCGACACAACGGAGTGTCATCTGCAGGCTAGCGGCAGGTGACACTCCTTTTTTAGTTCGATAGGAAATTACGTTGAATTTACTATCAAGCAAAAGCACTTCGTGCAAACGATACACACTCGCACGAACAGTGTCGTTTTAAGTAAAGATTCCATGGAATCGAAAAACTAGGAGGTAAGTTATGACGCAGGAGATTATGACTTTTATTAATGACAACATATTTGGTGTCTGGTTTCTGATAGGTGCCGCATTGGTATTCTGGATGCAGGCAGGTTTCGCAATGGTGGAGGCAGGTTTCACCAGAGCAAAAAATACCGGTAACATTTTGATGAAGAACTTGATGGACTTTTGTATTGGTACTGTAATGTTCATTCTGATTGGTTTTTCCTTCTTACTTGGCGAAGATGTGTTAGGATTTATCGGAAAACCGGGATTTGATCTTTTTTCATCCTACAGTAATTTCAGTTTTTCAAGTTTCGTATTTAACTTAGTATTCTGTGCTACTACAGCAACCATCGTTTCCGGTGCTATGGCAGAGAGAACAAAATTTTTATCTTATTGTATTTATTCCGGAGTTATCTCCGCATTGATCTACCCGATCGAAGCTCACTGGATCTGGGGCGGCGGCTGGTTAGCACAGCTTGGATTCCATGATTTCGCAGGATCCTGTGCAATTCATATGGTTGGTGGTGTCAGTGCACTGATCGGTGCATGGCTCCTTGGACCACGTATCGGTAAATTTACAAAAGACGAGAATGGCAAAATCAGAAAAGTAAACGCGATTCCGGGACATAACCTTGCACTTGGCTGCCTTGGATGTTTCATTCTCTGGTTTGGCTGGTATGGTTTCAACGGCGCAGCAGCAACAAGTATTGAGCAGTTAGGTTCTATTTTCCTTACAACAACCATTTCACCGGCAGTTGCAACTGTTGTTTGTATGATATTTACATGGTTGAAATATGGTAAACCAGATGTTTCCATGTGTCTGAATGCTTCTTTGGCAGGTTTGGTAGCAATCACAGCTCCTTGTGATGTTACAGATGCAGCAGGTTCTATCGTAATCGGTGCTGTAGCAGGTTTATTAGTAGTATTTGGTGTATGGCTTCTTGATTATAAGTTACATGTTGATGATCCGGTTGGTGCCGTAGCCGTTCATTTTATGAATGGTATCTGGGGTACATTTGCAGTAGGTCTTTTCGCTACAAACACAGCTCCGGGTTATGCAATCGCAGATAAAAACGGAAATGAGCTTGTCGGTCTGTTCTATGGCGGCGGTGTAAAATTATTAGGTCTGCAGTGCCTTGGTATCATAACCGTTCTGGCATGGGCAGCAGTTACGATTACAATTACATTCCTTGTAATTCGTGCAACAATCGGTCTTCGTGTCAGTGAAGAAGAAGAAATCATTGGTCTGGATCAGACAGAACATGGTCTTGCAAGCGCTTATGCAGACTTTGCATTAACATCCAGTATCAACAACTTCTCATCTGCAACTCCGGTTAAACTTCCGAAAAATGCAGTACCGATCGACGAGGCAGTTCCGGTACAGGTTCGTACTCCGGATCCATCTGTTGCAACAGGCAGCGATGTAAGTATTACAAAGATTACAATCTATGCAAAACAGAGCAGATTCGATGCCCTCAACGAGGCAATGGCAGCTATTGGTATCAATGGTATGACGGTTACAAACGTTCTTGGCTGTGGTGCTCAGCACGGCAGAACAAGCAAATATCGTGGTGTTACAATGGATATGAACTTACTGCCTAAGATTCAGGTTGATATCGTAGTAAGTAAAGTTTCACCTAGAACAGTTATTGAAGCAGCTAAAAAAGCACTTTACACTGGTCATATTGGTGATGGTAAGATTTTCGTATATAACGTAGAAAATGCAATTAGAATCAGTACCGGTGCAGAAGGCTATGATGCACTTCAGGATTAGGATAATAGCAGGAATGCACAGGCAGATTTGAAAATGTAAGCAATTCTTCAAAAACCTCACATCATAAAATAGTTCAACTCAAAGAGCAGATGTCCCGGGAAGTTTACCCGGGACATTTGTGATAAAAAGTGTAAAAAATTATAAAATGGGATATTCCTTATTGAGATTTGAGTGTCAAAATCCCACAATTTAATAAGGAAAATGTAGCTGTTGGTTTAGAGAAATGCTTTTCTCTTGACGAATAGAAAAAAATCCAATATAATAACAAAGATCAGAAGGATAAGTTTCTGATAACTGGCATGATCCACCGAAACGATTCGGGGATGTACTGGTTTCGACGGGGTTTTAAAAGCCGGAGAAGCGAGCCGTATGAAATGCGTTAAATTTCAAATCTAAATATAAACGCTGATAATAATAAATTAGCACTGGCTGCCTAAGTTGCAGCTTGTCTGACCGGGAGCACCTGCACTTTCGGACCCAGGCATCGACCATGCAGGAAACGACTTATACAAAGCTTTGCGTATAAGGGCGTAATATGAAGCTACTGAAACCGAAAACCGGTTACTGGGTGTTCGGCGGAGGGAATGTTAATACAGTGACTACGCTCGTAGAAGTACGGTGGCTGGAATTTCGGACAGGGGTTCGATTCCCCTCATCTCCATACATGACACTGGAAGCACAGTCGCTTTCGGTGTCATTTTTGGTTTTTGCAGCATATAAGCTTGTGATTTCCATAAAATAGACACATTTATCAGATATACTTTTGAGTAGTATGAAAAAATGAACGCAGAATAAGCATTCCCCCGCTTCAAGTGCGTAGAGCACTAAGCGGTGGGTAGGGGGATGCTTATGTCAGTGGGAGTTAAAAGCTCCCACTGACAGGTCGCAAAGCGACTGCGTTCATGAGCAAGTAGCGAAAGCGGATTGCGAATGTCCGCTTTACAAGTAGCATATTAGTATTATTAATACAGATCTCATGCTATTTTTTGATAATAGAGAAGACCGGAGGAACTCATGATGGATAAATTAAAAATTCTGGTGGTTGATGATGAAAGCAGAATGCGTAAGTTGGTACGTGATTTTTTAGTAAAGCATGATTTTGATGTCGTGGAAGCAGGAGATGGCGAGGCAGCACTGGACTTGTTTTATGAAGATAAAGATATTGCACTGATCATTCTGGATGTTATGATGCCGAAAATGAATGGCTGGGAAGTCTGCCGTGAGATTCGGGAGTCATCTAAGGTGCCGATTATTATGTTGACAGCAAAAAGTGATGAAAGTGATGAACTGATGGGCTTTGAACTTGGCGTGGATGAATATATTTCCAAACCGTTTTCTCCAAAGATTCTTGTTGCGCGTGTGGAAGCTATTTTGCGCCGTACGAATCAGTTAAATATGGAAGGAAGTCTGGATATTGGTGGAATCTGCCTGGACAAAAATGCCCATACGGTGACTATTGACGGCAAGAATGTGGAAATGAGTTTCAAAGAATTTGAACTGTTGACTTATTTTATGGAGAATGTAGGGATTGCGCTCTCTCGTGAGAAAATTTTGAACCATGTTTGGAACTATGATTATTTTGGTGACGCCAGAACCATTGATACTCATGTTAAAAAGCTGCGCAGTAAGCTAGGTGATAAGGGAGAATATATCAAAACTATATGGGGTATGGGATATAAGTTTGAAGTATAAAGAAAAATTTTGCTTTTTACTGCCCAAAATTCAAAAGAAATATAGAGGAGTATGATGAAAAAAAATTCTTTGACGCGGCAGGTCACATCCATTGTCAGTCTGCTGGTTGCCGGAGCAATTCTGCTCTGTTGGGTGTTAAATACTACATTATTGCCGCGTTATTATATGCACAATAAAAAAGTACTTCTGATGGAAAACTATCAGACTATTTCAAATGCCAGTGCACAGGAACAACTGGAGACGGATGAATTTGCTGTAACTTTTGATAATATGTGTTCCAATGGAAATATTATGGCATTGATCCTGCAGCAGGATGGTAAAGTTCTGCGTTCTTCCGTAAACGACATGGACGCACTGAGAACAGAATTTTGGGATGTTCTGCTTCATGGGGATAAAATGGAAGTGTTGTATTCTAATGACCAGTATCAGCTGCTTCGCAAGACGGATACCCGTCTGGATTCAGAATATCTTGTGTTGGTAGGTGTACTGGAAAACGGAGATATGGTACTAATGCGTACTGCGGTGGAAAGCATCCGGGAAAGTGCGGCGATTTCAAACAGATTTCTGCTGTTTGCGGGAGCGGCTGCTATTGTATCTAGTCTGCTTGTGGCATTTTTTGTCACAAGACACATTACAAAACCATTGCAGCAGTTGACAGATATTTCCAAACGAATGGTAGATTTAGATTTCAATGCAAAATACGAGAGTAACCAGTCGAACAGCTATGAGGTGGAAGAACTGGGAAACCATATCAACCGTTTATCAGAGAATCTGGAGCGTACCATTTCCGAATTGAAGACTGCAAATGTAGAACTACAGGATGATATTGAAAAAAAGATACAGATTGATGAGATGCGTAAGGAGTTTCTGTCCAATGTATCGCATGAGTTGAAAACGCCGCTTGCATTGATCCAGGGTTATGCAGAAGGCCTGCAGGAATGCATCAATGACGATGAGGAAAGCAGAGAATTTTACTGTGATGTTATTATTGACGAGGCAGATAAAATGAACCGTATGGTAAAGAAACTTCTGACGTTGAACCAGCTGGAATTTGGCAAAGATCAGGTAGTCATGGAACGATTTAACATGACGGAACTGATCAATGGTGTGGCAAATTCGACAAAAATTTTGAGAGAACAGAAAAATATTGCTCTGGAGCTGGAAAATCCAGAGGAAGCATGGGTATGGGGCGATGAGTTTAAGGTGGAAGAAGTTATCACCAATTATATAAGCAATGCAATCAACCATGCAGATGGAGAAAAAGTGATTCGTGTGTTCTACACACGTTCCGAAGATAAATTACGTGTCAGCGTATTCAATACCGGTCAGCCAATCCCGGAAGAAGATATTGACAAAATCTGGGTAAAATTCTACAAAGTAGATAAAGCCCGGACCAGGGAATATGGCGGCAGCGGTATTGGTCTGTCCATTGTAAAAGCTATTATGGATTCTTTTCATCAACAATGTGGTGTGATCAACCATGAGGATGGTGTGGAATTCTGGATGGAACTGAGCACGAAATAAAGGGAGAGCGAAAAAGATGATTGCAATTATTGATTATGATGCAGGAAATTTGAAAAGTGTGGAAAAAGCACTGGCACATATTGGCGAGGAAAGCGTGATCACCCGTGATTTCCAGACTATTTTAAATGCGGATAAAGTAATCCTTCCGGGTGTGGGTGCATTTGGTGATGCTATGGCAAATCTGAAACGACTGGAATTGGATAAAGTAATTCGTGAATTAAATGAGAAACAGACTCCGTTTTTAGGGATTTGTCTGGGATTACAGCTGCTTTTTGAGAGCAGTGAGGAGAGCCCTGATGTGGAAGGGCTCGGACTGCTGAAAGGTCAGATCAGACGTATCCCGGATAAAGAGGGATTGAAAATTCCGCATATCGGCTGGAATTCCCTTGATTTTCATAATAATGGCAGATTATTTGCCGGGCTGGAAGAGAATCCCTATGTCTATTTTGTTCATTCTTATTATCTGCATGCTGAGGAACCTGAAATTGTTAAGGCAACTACAGAGTACAGCACCTGCATTCATGCATCGGTAGAAAAAGGCAACATGTTTGCCTGTCAGTTCCATCCGGAGAAGAGCAGTACTGTAGGATTACAGATTCTGAAGAACTTTGCAGGAATCGAAGGAGGGCGTGCATAATGTTTACAAAAAGAATTATTCCGTGTCTGGATGTCAATAATGGCCGCGTGGTAAAAGGTGTTAATTTTGTCAATCTGAGAGATGCCGGAGATCCGGTGGAAATTGCGGCGGCGTATGACAAAGCAGGTGCAGATGAGGTCGTTTTTCTTGATATCACTGCTTCTTCCGATGCCAGAAATACAGTTGTTGATATGGTGCGAAAAGTAGCAGAAAATGTGTTTATTCCTTTTACAGTGGGCGGTGGCATCCGCACAGTGGATGATTTTCGGGCATTATTAAGGGAGGGCGCGGACAAAATCTCCATCAATTCCTCTGCAATCAATACACCGAATCTGATTTCTGATGCGGCAGATAAATTTGGCAGCCAGTGTGTAGTAGTTGCCATTGATGCTCGTAGAAGAGAAGATGGAAGCGGCTGGAATATTTATAAAAACGGCGGTAGAATCGATGTCGGTATCGATGCAGTAGAGTGGGCCATGAAGGTAGATAAACTGGGAGCCGGAGAAATTCTTTTGACCAGTATGGATTGTGACGGAACAAAAGCGGGCTATGATCTGGAACTGACACGTCTCATTGCGGAAAATGTATCTATTCCGGTAATTGCTTCAGGCGGTGCAGGTACAAAAGAGCATTTTTATGAAGCCTTGACGGAAGGAAAGGCAGATGCAGCATTGGCTGCATCATTGTTTCATTATAAAGAACTGGAAATCATGGAACTTAAAAAGTATCTGGCAGATAAAGGTGTATCTGTGCGCCGCTAAATAAAGGGGGGAGAGTGTATGCCACCAATTACAAATGACTGGCAGCAGCCATTGGCAGAAGAATTTAAGAAACCATATTACAAAGATTTATATAAGAAAGTACTGGAGGAATATCGGACGAGACAGATTTTTCCAAATCCGGATGATATTTTCAATGCTTTTCACTTGACGCCATTAAAAGATGTTAAAGTTGTAATTCTTGGACAGGATCCGTATCACAATGATGGACAGGCACATGGACTTTGCTTTTCGGTGAAACCAGATGTGGACGTACCGCCGTCTCTTGTAAATATCTATCAGGAGCTGCACGATGATCTTGGCTGCAAGATTCCGAACAATGGATATCTGGTAAAATGGGCGAAGCAGGGTGTGCTGATGCTTAATACAGTTCTTACAGTAAGGGCGCATCAGGCCAATTCGCATCGTGGTATTGGCTGGGAGCAGTTTACAGATGCAGTTATCCGTGCGGTAAATGCACAGGATCGACCAATTGTATTTTTATTATGGGGACGTCCGGCACAGATGAAAAAAAGTATGTTGACAAATCCGAAGCATCTGATTCTGGAAGCACCACATCCAAGTCCGTTGTCTGCATATCGTGGATTTTTTGGTTGTAAGCATTTCAGCCAGACAAATACATTTTTAGAAAAAAATGGAATGGAACCGATTGACTGGCAGATTGAGGATGTATGATCTGAAAAAAATGTTAAAAAATTAAAATAAAAAAAGGAAACAGGAAAGAAATGCGGAAAATATAAAGTAGGATGTTTTTCGCATTCTTGAATTTGATATATAATCTTGTGACAAGATACAGGGAGTATAGTAATCGTATGACAATTCGTGAACAGATGGAATTATCAGAACGTACATATTTGAGTCCTTATGCAGCTTTGAGTCAGAATTCCAAAGGGCGGGACAGAGAAGAACCGGAATGCGATATTCGTCCGGTTTTTCAGCGTGACCGGGATAGGATTCTGCACTGCAAATCATTCCGCAGATTGAAGCATAAGACCCAGGTATTTCTCTCTCCGCAGGGAGATCACTATCGTACCCGTCTGACTCATGCGCTGGAAGTGTCACAGAACGCCAGAACCATCGCAAAAGCACTTCGATTAAATGAATCACTGGTGGAAGCTATTGCGCTGGGACACGATTTGGGGCACACACCTTTTGGGCATGCTGGTGAGGGAATGTTAAATGAGCTGTGCGAAGGCGGTTTCAAGCATAATGAACAGAGTGTGCGTATAGTAGAAAAGTTGGAGAAAGAAGGAAAGGGACTGAATCTTACGTGGGAAGTCCGTGATGGAATACTAAATCACCAGACCAGTTTGATGCCTTCTACGTTGGAAGGAAAGATTGTGCGTTTATCTGATAAAATTGCATATATTAATCATGATATTGACGATGCAATTCGGGCGCAGGTGCTCAGGGAAGAAGAAATCCCGATAGAGTATAGAGAAATCCTTGGATTCGACACGAAGGAGAGATTAAATACACTGATTCATGACATTATTAACCAGAGTTGGGAAGAAGATGATATCCGGATGTCACCGGAGGTGGCGAAAGCAATGCAGGGACTGCGCCAGTTTATGTTTCAGAATGTGTATACAAACCCGGTAGCAAAAGGGGAGGAAACAAAGGCCAAAGAACTGCTTGAGCGTTTGTTCGTTTATTATTTGAAACATATTGATCTGTTGCCCTCTTATTATCTGAAGATGATGGAGGAGGGAGAAGAAAATGACAGAGTTGTCTGTGATTATATTGCTGGAATGACAGATCAGTACGCACTGGCAAAGTATAGCGAGTATTTTATGCCAAAATCCTGGCAGGTGTATTAAATGTTGTTTATCCCTAAAATGAGAAGAAGGAAGGTATTATGGCTTACTATTCCGATGAACTGATTGAAGAAGTTCGATCAAGAAATGACGTAGTAGATGTCATTTCTGGTTACGTGCGTCTTCAGAAACGAGGAAGTACGTATTTTGGACTTTGTCCTTTCCATAATGAAAAGACACCGTCCTTTTCTGTCTCACCAGGCAAACAGATGTATTATTGTTTTGGCTGTGGTGCAGGCGGAAACGTCTTCACATTTATGATGCAATATGAAAATTTTACCTTTCAGGAGGCCATGCAGAGTTTGGCAGAGCGTGCTGGCATAGAACTGCCCAAGCAGGAGATGACAGAGGTACAGCGCAAAGCAGCTGACAAACGAAGTAAACTTCTGGAAGTGAATAAAGTGGCGGCAAAATATTTTTATATGCTGCTTAGAAGCCCGCAGGGAGCACATGCTCTGCAATATTTTGATGAGCGCAAGCTCAGTAAGGAGACGATGCAGCATTTCGGACTTGGATATTCTAATAAATTCAGTGACGATCTGTATCAGTATCTGAAAAAACAGGGCTATGAGGATGAACTGCTCAAGGACAGTGGTCTGGTGACCATCGATGAGCGTCGGGGCGGATATGATAAATTCTGGAATCGTGCGATGTTTCCGATTATGGATGCCAATAATCGTGTCATTGGTTTTGGCGGACGTGTCATGGGTGAGGGAGAACCGAAGTATCTGAATTCTCCAGAGACCATGATTTTTGATAAAAGTCGGAATCTGTATGGATTGAATTTTGCACGTTCCTCCCGCAGACCGCATATTCTGCTTTGTGAGGGCTATATGGATGTAATAGCACTTCATCAGGCGGGATTTGACAATGCAGTAGCTTCCCTTGGAACATCTTTTACTTCTGGCCATGCGAATCTGCTGAAACGTTACACAAAGGAAGTGTATCTGACTTTTGACAGCGACGGTGCCGGAGTGAAAGCAGCTTTGCGTGCTATTCCAATCCTGAAAGAGGCAGGGCTGACAGCTAAAGTCATAAACATGCGGCCATATAAGGATCCGGATGAATTTATCAAAGCTCTCGGTGCTGAGGAATATCAGAAGCGCATTGATGAAGCAGAAAATAGCTTTATGTATGAAATACGGATGCTGGAACGGGATTATAATCTGGCAGATCCGGAAAGCAAGACAGAATTTTTCTATGAGGTTGCCCGAAAAATTTTGAATTTTGAGGAAGAACTGGAACGGGAAAATTATATAGAGGCGGTAGCTGCAACATACCAGATTGGTTTTGAACAGCTGCGGTCGCTGGTTCGCTCAGAGGGGACACGCGGTGGTTTGGCAAAAGAACGGGAGCGTACGCCGCTAAAGAGTGGAATCAATGAAAAAAAGAAAAAAGAAGATGGTATGAAGCAGTCCCAGCGATTGTTTCTGACATGGCTGATAGAAGATGAACGGTTATTTGATCTGACCAAGAGTTATATCGGACCGGAAGATTTTACAGAAGAAATTTTCCGGGAAGTAGCACAGCTTTTGTATGAGCAGCATGCACAGGGAGAAATCAATCCGGCACAGATTATCAGTCGTTTTACAGACGAGGAACAGCAGAGGGAAGCAGCAGCTTTGTTCCACGCACGCCTGCATCCGGTAGAAACCAGGCAGGAAAAAGAAAAAGCTTTAAAAGAAACGATTCTCAGAATTAAGAAAAATAGCATGGAAGTACGCCGACAGCGGCTAAATCCGACGGACATCGTCGGAATGCAGAAGCTGATTGCAGACAAACAGCAATTGGCTCAATTGCAGAAAATGCATATTTCGATTGATTGAGGACAAACTATACAGACTAAAAACATGGAAGGATGAACAAAATGGCAGAGAAAAACGATCAGAAAATGAGAGAAAGAGCTGAGCGTGCAGAAAGATTTCAGGCAAAACTTCAGGAACTGCTTGCGCTGGCAAAAAAGAAAAAAAACATGCTCGAGTATCAGGAAATCAATGACCATTTCAAAGATTTTGCCCTTAGTCCGGAGCAGATTGATAAGATTCTTGATTTTCTTGAAGCAAATCATGTCGATGTCCTTCGTATTACGGATGATGATGACGATATCCTGATCGATGACGACGATGTAGAAAATGATGTAGAGGTGGATAAAATTGATTTATCCGTACCAGATGGTGTCAGTATCGAAGACCCGGTGCGTATGTATTTGAAAGAAATCGGCAAAGTACCTCTTTTGACAGCAGAAGAAGAGATTGAACTCGCAAAAAGAATGGAACTTGGCGATCAGGAAGCAAAAAAACGTCTGGCAGAGGCAAATTTACGTCTGGTTGTAAGTATTGCAAAACGTTATGTGGGACGTGGAATGCTTTTCCTTGATCTGATTCAGGAAGGTAATCTCGGCCTGATTAAGGCAGTAGAAAAATTTGATTACAGAAAAGGATACAAATTCAGTACGTATGCGACTTGGTGGATTCGTCAGGCCATCACACGTGCAATTGCAGATCAGGCTCGTACAATCCGTATACCGGTGCATATGGTAGAGACGATCAATAAACTGATCCGTGTATCCAGACAGTTACTGCAGGAACTTGGACGTGAACCTACTCCGGAAGAGATTGCAGAAGAGATGAATATGCCGGTAGAACGAGTGCGTGAAATCTTGAAAATTTCCCAGGAGCCGGTATCTTTAGAAACTCCAATCGGTGAAGAGGAAGACAGTCATCTGGGTGACTTTATTCAGGATGATAATGTGCCGGTTCCGGCAGATGCAGCAGCATTTACTCTGTTAAAAGAACAGTTAGTAGAAGTATTAAGCACACTGACAGACCGTGAGCAGAAAGTATTACGTCTGCGTTTTGGATTGGATGATGGACGTGCGCGCACACTGGAAGAAGTTGGAAAAGAATTCAATGTTACCCGTGAGCGTATTCGTCAGATTGAGGCAAAAGCACTGCGGAAATTGCGCCATCCGAGCCGCAGTAGAAAATTAAAGGATTATCTGGATTAATATGGCCATTCGTTTATCAAAGCGGTTGACAGCACTGGCTGAACTGATTACGCCGGGACATCGTCTGGCAGATATCGGAACGGATCACGGTTACATACCAATTTACTTGTGCCAGAAAAATGTGATTCCGTCAGCCATTGCCATGGATATTGGAAAAGGACCGTTGCAGCAGGCAATGGCACATATCGGACAGCAGGGACTGTCAGACAGGATTGAAACACGTCTGTCGGATGGATTGGCTGCGTTGCAGCCGGGAGAAGCAGACACCATTTTGATCGCAGGAATGGGCGGTGGACTTGTAATGAAGATTCTTTCAGAAGGAGCACATGCACTGTCTGGTAAAGAAGAACTGATCCTGCAGCCACAATCAGAGATCGCGCAGGTGCGTCAGTATCTGCGAGTACATGGAATGCAGATTGTGGAAGAAGAAATGATCCTGGAAGACGAAAAATACTATCCAATGATGAAAGTGATTCTGGGGAAAGAGCCTGTTTCAACAGAAAACAAGTTGGATGAGCAGGTGGAAGATGCGTTCGGACCTGTATTATTGCAGAAAAAACATCCAGTTTTACTGGAGTGGCTGGAGCGGGAACTTCGTACAGTGAATTCTGTATGCGACCAATTGAACTCACAGCCGGTAAATGAGCGGATCATCATCCGCATGGCGCAGGTACAGGAGAAGAAGCAGTTGATTCTGGAGGCGTTAAAAAAATATGGGACAGCAGACATGCAGCATTAAAGTTCAGAAAATTAAGCGTGAGTATCCGAAAGATACTACGTTTCAGCAGATTGCAGATGAATATCAGAAAGAGTATGCAGATGATATTGTATTGGTGAAATTTCAGCATGATCTCAGAGAACTGAGTCAGTCAGTTTTGAGGGACGGAGAGCTGGAATTTATTACTACAGCTCAAAAACCGGGAAAAGATACCTATCGAAGAAGTGTGACACTTCTGATGGAGACCGCAGCCTGGAAATTATATCCGAATCTGGAACTTCTGGTACAGCATTCTATCGGACAGGGATATTATTGCGAATTTCGCTATCATGGATCTATCTCTGTTCCGGATCAGAAGATGCTGCAGGCATTGAAGGAAAAAATGCTTAGCTATGTGGCAGCAGATCTTCCAATCGTAAAATGTAATATGAATACGCAGGATGCTTCATTAAGATTTCGCGAGATGGGGCGGATGGATAAAGTGCGATTAATGCGCTACCGCCGCAGTTCTAGAGTGAATGTCTATGAACTTCAGGGCTTTCTGGATTATTATTACGGCTATATGGTGCCTAGCACTGGGTATCTGAAATATTTTGATCTGATTTCCTATCAGAATGGATTTATGCTGATGTTTCCAGATAAAGATCCCCGGAAAGTCGCTGAATTTGCCGCTTCAGACAAATTGTTTACGACGCTGAACGACTCTGCACAGTGGGGCATTGATATGGGAATTCGTACCGTTGGTGAACTCAATGATGTAATCTCTTCTGGATGTATCCAGGATATGATTTTAGTGCAGGAATCTTATATGGAGCAGAAAATCGGTGATATTGCAGAGACTATTGCGGCTGATCGCAGGAAGAAATTTGTGTTGATCGCAGGTCCGTCTTCTTCCGGAAAAACAACTTTTTCCCATCGATTATCCATTCAGATGACAGCTCATGGTTTAAAACCTCACCCGATTTCACTGGATGATTTTTATTGTAATCGGGAGGAAACACCGTTGGATGAGAATGGCGAGTACGATTTTGAATGCCTGGAAGCGCTTGATATTCCTTTATTTAATCAGTGTATGACAGAGCTGCTTGCCGGAAAAGAAGTGACACTTCCAGTATTTAATTTCAAGACAGGTCATCGGGAATATCGACAAAAACCACTGAAAATGGGAACGGAGGATGTGCTTGTCATCGAGGGAATTCATGGGCTGAATGAAAAACTATCTTATGAATTACCGAAAGAAAATAAATATAAAATTTATATCAGTGCATTGACACAGTTAAATATTGATGATCATAATAATCTGTCCACAGCGGATGGACGTCTGATTCGCCGTATGGTACGGGATGCCAGAACCAGAAATACCACAGCGCGGGAAACACTGGCACGATGGAGTTCTGTACGACGCGGAGAGGAGAAAAATATCTTCCCATATCAGGAAGAAGCGGACGTAATGTTCAATTCGGCCTTGATTTATGAATTATCTGTGTTAAAATTATATGCAGAGCCTTTGCTCTTTTCTATCGAGCCGGACTGCCCGGAATATACCGAGGCAAAACGGCTGTTGAAATTCCTTGATTATTTTCTTCCGGTTCCGGGAGAAAATATCGGACATAATTCGATTTTGAGGGAATTCATCGGTGGAAGCTGTTTTCATGTATAACAGTATAACATAATTAAAAAAATACAATTCAAGTAAGACAAATGATCGCGGCTGCAAGTGTCGAAAGACCGCAGGTGAGGAAAGTCCGGGCTTCACAGGGCAGGATGCCGGATAACATCCGGTGGAGGCGACTCCAAGGACAGTGCAACAGAAATATACCGCGTTAGCAATGAGCCATGCGCAGATACGTATGGTAAAAACAGGATTCTGTGTATTGCTCATTGCTAACGTAAGGGTGGAAAGGCAGTGTAAGAGACTACCGCCCGGCTGGTGACAGTCGGGGCACATGTAAACCCCATTCGAAGCAAGACCGAAACAAAGCGTTGACGTGGCCCGCCAGCTTTAGGTAGGTCGCTTGAGGTAACTGGCAACAGTTATCCTGGATAGATGATCATTCACGACATAACCCGGCTTATCGTTTTGCTTGAATTGTTTTTTTATTAATAAAGTAAAAATGTCATTGCTGAATATTTGAGAGCAGTGGTATGAAAAATGAATTTACTTTCCAGATTTAAGGAAATGGAAGATATGAAGAAAACGGAACAAAAGACAGTAGAAGGACAGAGAAATTATGGGATTGATGCATTGCGAATGCTTGCAATGTTTATGGTTGTTTTGTTACATGTTGTAGGACCCGGGGGAGTTATCTGGGCAGAAACATTTTCTGTGCAATATGAACTTGCATGGTTTTTGGAAATTGGTGTTTTTTGTGCGGTGAACTGTTATGCCCTGATTTCAGGATTTGTTGGGATAGATGCAAAGTACAAAATAAGCAATCTGTTCTGGTTGTGGCTCAGAGTTGCTTTCTACAGTATATTGATTACGATTGGAGCCTGGCTGATAAAGCCGGGATTAGTTACAAAAGAGGATATTATAAAGTCTTTTTTTCCTGTTATGACCCGACCGTATTGGTATTTTACGTCTTATTTTGCACTTTTCTTTTTTATTCCGATATTAAATTTTGTAATTATTCATATGGAAAAAACACAGTTGAAAAAAACATTAATATTTATCTGTCTGTTTTTGTCCGGCGTACAGACAGTGTTCCATCTGGATGTGTTTTCAACAGAAAATGGTTATTCAGTATTATGGCTGATCGTATTGTACCTGCTCGGAGGGTATATTAAAAAGTATGCAATGTTACGGAATTGCAGAGCATACATACTGTGGCTTGGTTATTTATTGATGATTGTGGTAACGCTTGCAACAAAGTTTATCCTGGAAAAAATTACATATCAGAGAAGTGGCACTCCACTATATGGGGATTATCTGGTGAATTATATGTCACCTACAATTTTGGTGGCAGCTGTTTTTTTATTATTGATTTTTAAGGATATATCGTTGAACGGATGGAGTCGAAAGGTTGTGAGAGTGTTTTCTCCACTGGCGTTTAGTGTATATCTGATACATGTACATCCTGTGATATGGAAACAGTTTATTTTGGAAAAATTCGTCAGATATGGAGAAATTCAATGGTGGAAGGAACTTATATATATCTTGGTGACAGCCCTGGCGATTTATATGATCTGTTCCTGTATAGATTTGTTCAGAGCATGGCTTTTCAGAAAGCTATTAACTTTTTCTAAAATGTTTGTGAAAAGACAATAGGTTGGTTGACATCGTTTTATACAAACTGTAACATAAAGTTATCGGTTTCGAAAAAGACGGAACTTTATTAATAAAAAAGGCTGAGGTGTTACAGGTGAGAAATCGTTTTCAACAATTTATGTATGGACGTTATGGTATGGATCAGCTCAATCGTTTTTTGTCAACGGTTGCATTGATCATTCTGGTAGTTTCAATGTTTATCCGCAGACCAATCGTAGAGATTATTGCATTGGCGCTGCTTTTCTGGTGTTATTATCGTATGTTTTCCAAAAATATAGCAAAGCGATCGGCTGAGAATCAGAAATATATGAATTTCAGATATCGTGCCGTATGTTTTTTCAAAAAAGGAAGAAATGGTAATTCTGCAAGTTTTGCACAGAAGCAGGCGAAGTGGAAAGCGCATCAGGAGCAGAAGAAAATCTATCGTTTTTACTCCTGTCCGAATTGTGCACAGAAAGTGCGTGTACCGAAGGGAAAAGGCAAAATCTGTATCACGTGTCCAAAGTGCCGTACTGAATTTGTGAAGAGAACCTGACAGGAGAAGAAAAGTGCAAAAAGCTGTGAGTTGCTGGTCATTAAATGATGCGAATCATAAAAACAAATAATGAGAATACGAGGAATATGATCATGTTTGGATATATCTATGTGAATCGAAAAGAGCTTTCAGAGGAAGACAGAAAGGATTATCAGTCTTATTATTGTGGATTATGTCAGGTTTTGAAAAAGAGCAGTGGTGTCAAAGGGCAAATGCTGCTGAATTATGACATGACATTTCTTATTATTTTGCTTTCTGGTCTGTATGAACTTAATAATAATGAAGAAGACTTTTTCTGCCCATTACATCCGGGCAAAAAGAAAAATGCATATATCAACGAGGCAACTCAATACGCCTCTGACATGAATGTCATTCTGTCCTATCATAATATGCTGGATGATTGGCAGGATGAAAAAAACTATCCAAAACATGTGATGTCTATGATACTGAAAAAGGATTATGGAAGAATTTCCCGCAAATATCCACGTCAGGTAGAGGCTGTAGAAGCATATATGAGAAAGTTAAATATGCTGGAGAACAAGCGTGAAACAAATCTGGATGCGATTGCTGGTCTTACCGGTGAGATGCTTGGAGAGATTTTCGCATGGAAGGATGACATATGGTCCGAAGAATTACATTGCCTGGGATTCTATATGGGTAAATTTATTTATCTGATGGATGCATATGAGGATCTTGAAAAAGACATGCGAAAGAATGAATACAATCCATTTGAAGTTATGGTAAAGAATAATCCAAAAGATTTTGATATATTGAGTAAACTGATTCTGACCAGTATGATGTCAGAGTGTTCGAAATCCTTTGAACGGCTTCCGATTTTGCAGCATGCATCGATCATTCGGAATATATTGTATTCTGGTGTCTGGTCAAAGTATGAATATATACAGGCAAAGAAGAAAAAGAGGAGGAAATCTCAGTGAGAAATCCTTATGAAGTACTTGGAGTATCACCTGGTGCTACAGATGAAGAAATAAAAAAGGCATATAGAAAACTCAGCAGACAGTATCACCCGGATGCAAATGTAAACAGCCCGCATCCGGAGATTGCTGAGGAGAAGTTTAAGGAAGTGCAGCAGGCATATACTCAGATCATGAAGGAAAAACAGCAAGGATACGCTGGCGGTTATCAGAATGGAAGTGCTCAGTCAGGACCGTATGGTGCATATGGAAGCTATGGCGGATTTGGTGGATTTGGTGATTTCACCGGACAGAGTGAGCAGCGTTCTCAGCAGAATGATCCGGTCAATATGCAGGCGGCAATGAATTATATCAGAAACGGCTATTATAAAGAAGCATTGCACGCACTTAATGATATTCCTTTAGGACAGCGTAGTGCGAGATGGTATTTTTTTTCAGCTGTGGCAAATCAGGGTGCCGGTAATAACGTGGCAGCGCAAGAACATGCACAGCAAGCTGTGGCAATGGAGCCGAGTAATATGGAGTATCGACAGTTTTTGCAGAATCTGCAGTTTGGAGGAACCTGGTATCAGAACATGGGCTCTGGCTATCAGAGACCGGTTTCGGGATTGTCACGGATGTGTGCGATCTGGTGCGGTTTTATGATGTTTTTGAACTGTTGTTGTTTTCGACCGTTTTAAAAATGTGTCTAAAGTTAAAAAAATCTATTTTTATACACAATCAAATCAGTTTAAATATGAAATGTAACCAAGCTGTATAAGAATGCTACATATGTGATAAAACGAGATACCGTTAGAAAAAATAGAATAGTCTGAGTTAATGTTGGACAACAAAAAAGATCTGTAAAAAACTTACAGATCTTTTTAATAGCGAGAGGGGGATTCGAACCCTCGACACTGCGGGTATGAACCGCATGCTCTAGCCAACTGAGCTATCTCGCCACACGAACCTCTTAAGTATACATGATGTATTGAGGTTTGTCAATAGTTTTTTTAAAGAAATGAACTAGAAACCCCAAAAAAACTTATTTTTTTTATTGTAAACAAGGATGACTTGTGCACAATGTGTACGAAGTGGATTAAAAAAATAAAATGTTTATGAATAATATTTGAATACCAAAAACTTATTAATACAATAATAAGCAAAGTCAGAGCAAACTGACGGAAAAGAAGAGAAGATGATGAATAAACGTTGACATTTTCTACGAAAAGTAAAGATATTGTCAAAATTGGAAGTACCATTTCATGTGTAAAATGCGAAGAAATTATAGTTGACAAAAAAACAATATCATGTAATAATGCAGCAGACATGGGAATTTACATAAATTGTAATGTAATAAGGTAGAATGAATGGTATCGTTTTCAATTTTTCATTTTGTATGGGGTGAACTCAATTATACCAGATGTGAGATAACTCACTACCTCTATAGGCAGTGGGCAGAAAGAATGCTGAGGGCATTCTTGAATCAGACTGAGAAAGGGTGAATCAATCATGACAGAAAAGAAAATCAAATTAAATGCAACTAATGAAGTACAGGAATTTGTCAATGCAGCATCTGAATGTAATTTTGATATTAATCTGCACTATCAGCGTGCTATCGTAGATGCAAAATCATTTCTTGGGGTTTTAAGTCTTGGACTTTCTAAAATTCTGACTGTATCTTATGGCGGAGACAATGGTAATTTTGAGCAGATTCTGAGCAAATATGCTGCCGCATAGCGAAATCTGATGCATAGCTGAAAAAAGAACAGAGATGTTATATAAGGTCGTACGATAAAAACGTACGGCCTTTTTTGACGGGAAAAAATGTGTTACACTGATAATAGTTTGCTGAATTGATAGAATGCAGATGTGTAGAGTGCAGTGATTCTGAGAAGAATATGTCAGCTTTCGCTGACCAGAATCACGCACCAAGTCTCACGTGCGTTCATGGGCAAGTAGAGAAGGCGGATTGCGAATGTCCGCTTTACTTGACATAGAGTGAGAAAAGGCGGATGGAAGTTATTTATGGAACAAATAGAATACAAAAGCATCGTTATGACAGAACAGCAGGAAATGACAAGAATACGGATTTCTGTGCGAAATCTGGTAGAATTTATTTTTCGTTCCGGAGACATCGATAATCGAATTGGAAAAGGTGTGCAAAAAGAGGCCATGCAGGAAGGAAGCCGGATGCATCGCAAAATTCAGGGGCGGATGGGAATTGAATATCGTGCAGAGATTCCGCTGAAACTGGAAGTGCCACAGGAGCAGTATGTTTTGGTATTGGAAGGTCGAGCTGATGGAATTATTACAAATCCGGAAGGAGTTACAATCGATGAAATCAAGTGCATGTATACAGATGTGACAAGGTTTGAAGAACCGTTGTTTGTACACAAGGCACAGGCAATGTGTTATGCATATATTTATGCATTACAAAATGGACTGGATGAGATTTCTGTGCAACTGACATATTGTGATCTAGATACAGAGGAAATCAGGCGTTTTCAGGAAAACTTTTCTTTCTTAGGGTTGGAAAGATGGTTCCACAATGTAATTGAATCCTACCGGAAGTGGACAGATTTCCAGTTTGCATGGAGAAAAATCCGTCAGCTATCCATTCAGACGTTGGAATTTCCATTTCCTTATAGAGATGGTCAGCACAAACTGGTTGCGGATGTATATAGAACAATCAATCGGAAAAAAATTTTGTTTATTCAGGCACCAACAGGAACAGGAAAGACGATTTCCACGTTATTTCCGGCAATTCGTGCTGTTGGCGAGAACCTGGGTGAAAAAATATTTTATTTGACAGCAAAAACCATTACACGAACAGTTGCAAAGGATACTTGTGACATGCTCAGGACTCGAGGATATCGTGGCAAGGTCATTGTATTGACAGCAAAAGAGAAAATGTGTCCATGCGAGGATATGGACTGTAATCCATTGAACTGTCCACGGGCAAAAGGGCATTATGACAGAGTAAACGATGCAGTGTATGATCTGATTACAACGGAAGATGATCTTACCCGGGAGAGAATGCTCACCCAGGCGGAAAAATTTCAGGTTTGCCCGTTTGAGATGGCTCTGGATGCATCACTATATGCGGATATTATCATTTGTGATTATAATTACGTATTTGATCCGAACGTCTATCTGAAACGGTTTTTTTCCGATGGAGAGAAGGGCGATTATATTTTTCTGGTGGATGAGGCACACAATCTGGTAGAGCGAGGCCGGGAGATGTACAGCGCAGTTTTGGTTAAGGAAGAAATCCTTGCAATGAAAAAAATAATTCGTGGAAAAGACAGAAAACTGGAGACGGCACTGGAAAAATGCAATCGACAGATGTTGGAGTGGAAGAGAGAATGTGAAAAGTATGTGGTATACGAAAGTATCGGAGCTTTTGCTTTTTCCCTGATGCGTCTGATGTCTTTGCTGGATATTTTTTTGCAGTCGCGAGGTGAGTTGCCAGAGCGCAAGGAAATTACAGAGTTCTACCTGAATTTGCGGCATTTTATGAATATGTTTGAACGAGTGGATGAAAACTATGTACTGTATTCGGATTTTGATGAGGAAAAAAGGTTCTGCCTGCATTTATATTGTGTGAATCCGTCAGTTAATCTGCAGGAATGTCTGGAGCGGGGCAACAGTACTGTATTTTTTTCAGCAACCTTGCTGCCAGTGAATTATTATAAAAACCTGCTTAGCTCGAAAAAAGATAATTATGCTGTATATGCGGATTCCACATTTCGAGAGGAACAGAGGCTGTTGTTTATCGGCCGGGATATCAGCAGCTTGTATACACGACGAACGATTGGAGAGTTTCAGCGGATCGCGCAGTACATTCAGTTAGTACTGCGGTCAAGGAAGGGAAATTATCTGATTTTTTTTCCATCCTACCGATTTATGAAGGATGTGTATGAGCAATTTCTGGCAATCAATGAGCGAGAAGCGGATTGTATCATGCAAAGTGCAAATATGAATGAGGCTGAAAGGGAAGACTTCATGCAGGAATTTGCCGAATCCAGGGAAAAATCATTGGCGGCTTTTTGTGTTCTTGGCGGAATTTTTTCCGAAGGAATTGATCTGAAAGAAGATTTGCTGATTGGTGTGTTGATTGTCGGAACGGGATTACCACAGATTTGTACACAGCGGGAAATTCTAAAAGAATATTATCAGAGGGAAAATGGCCAGGGGTTTGATTATGCATATCAGTATCCGGGGATGAATAAAGTATTGCAGGCGGCTGGACGTGTGATTCGGACTGCATCTGATCGGGGAATCATTGGTTTGCTGGATAATCGCTTTCTGCGTAATGATTATCAGCAGCTTTTTCCACGGGAGTGGAGTCAGTATGAGGTGCATACGCTTGAGAGTCTGCCTGAGGCATTGGATGACTTCTGGAAAAAATAAATTCTTGTTTGTCATTTAAGGAACAAGATGGAAAAACTCCAATGCAGGCACGATGGATTTTCTATCTTCGCTGCGCCGCTTATCTCCGACCGCTTCCGCGAACTCACCAACAGCAAAAACAGCTGTTGGTTCAGACACACTCCCGCGGTCGGGCTATGCTCGCTCCGATAACGAAAATCCGTCTACCGCCTCGCCTTGGAGTTTTTCCATCTTTGTTCCATTTACGCCTTGGCACCGCGTGTCACGCATGCATATAAGCTAATGGCAAAAGAACTGTTATGCTGCATGCGCAGATTTACATATTGAAAAATGAACCGAATTTAAAAAATGAACAACGTACGCTACCCTTGACAGAATAAAAAAGAAACGGCTTTCCCTTTGTTACCGACGGCGAAGAACTCAAGA
>CAKREL010000024.1 GCA_934317205.1 uncultured Eubacterium sp. | reverse complement strand
GAAAGTGAAAAAGTGGTACAGGAATCTCTGGAAATTCTTGCAAAAGGACGTACTACTTTTGTGATTGCACATCGCCTTTCCACTATCCGTAATGCACAGAGAATACTGGTGCTGACAGAAAATGGGATCGAAGAGAGTGGTACCCACGAAGAACTTTTGGCGAAAGGCGGCATTTATTACAAATTATGTGAGATGGCAAATTTGTAACGATTTCGCTATGAGATGATACATGAGTCTGGAAAGGAAAAAGTGATCATATATGAGCAGACTGAAAATAAAAAAAGTACAACTGTCCGACAAGGCATGGATGGATGTTTATCTGGAGGCAAAACAGGACAAGGGATGCGATCTGTGTTTCGCAAACATTTATCTCTGGGGCAGAAAATATAAAACAGGTTATGCGATGGTAAATGATTGTCTGATTTTTGCAGATCTGACAGATTTTACCAGTGTATCGATGCCACTTGGTGAGCCGGAAAAAGTGAAACAGGCAATTTTAATACTGGAAGAAGACTTTGCAGAAGATGGAAAGCCTTTTGCCCTGCATCTGACTACGCCAAAGGATGTTGAGCAGTTGGAAGAATGGTTTCCGGGAAAATATCAGGTGGAATACGAGCGAGATCTGGCGGATTATGTATATGAGCAGGAAAAGCTTGTAGCTTTATCTGGAAAGAAATATCATGGCAAAAAGAACCATCTGAATAAATTTAAAAATCTGTATCCGAACTGGGTCTATGAGCCAATCACGGATGAAAATGTGGAAGATTGTTTTCAGATGGGACTGGAATGGCGTAGAATGAACGACTGCGAACAAGATGAGGAAAAACTGGACGAACTGTGCGTGACATTTAACGCCCTGCGTCTTATGAAAGAACTTCATCTGACCGGAGGTTTGCTGCGGTTGGAGCCGGAAGGGGAGGTAGTAGCTTTTTCCATCGGAGAAGAATTAAACAGAGATATGTATGTGGTGCATATTGAGAAGGCTTTTTCCGATGTGCCGGGAGCTTATCCGATGATCAATCAGCAGTTTGCTGAGCATGCAGCGAAAGGATATCAGTATGTCAATCGCGAGGATGACAGTGGTGTGGAAGGGCTGCGCAAGGCAAAAGAGTCCTATCACCCTGCTTTTATGGGACTTAAGGGATATGTGACACACCTTGACAATTCCTGATTTCAGAATTAAAATAATCTGTCAAAGGGTGAATATTCAAAAGTTAAGAAAGGATGATATAAAATGACAAAAATAGACATTGTTTCCGGATTTCTGGGAGCTGGAAAGACAACTTTTATCAAAAAAATGCTGGAAGAAGTTTTCGCAGGTGAGAAAGTGGTTCTGGTGGAGAATGAATACGGTGAAGTTGGTATTGATGGTGGATTTTTGAAGGATTCCGGCATTGAAATCAAAGAACTTAATTCTGGATGTATCTGCTGTTCTCTGGTTGGAGATTTCAATCGCAGTTTAAATGAAGTGATCGAGACTTATCATCCGGATCGTATTCTCATCGAGCCGTCTGGAGTTGGTAAACTTTCTGACGTTATGTCTTCCGTAAAAGATATGGAAAAAGACCATGATGTAAAATTAAATGCACTTGTAACAGTTGCCAATGCATTGAAAGCAACAAAGCAGATGAAAGCATTCGGCGAATTTTTTAATAACCAGATTCAAAATGCAACAACTGTTGTCTTAAGCAGAACACAGAATATGAAGGAAGAAAAACTGGAACTTTGTGTAAAAGAAATCCAGAAATTAAATCCAAAGGCTGCAATTATTACAACTCCGTGGGATTCTATCAGTGGTGAACAGATTCTGAAAGTTATTGAGCAGCAGGATTCACTGATGCAGGAAATGATGAAAGAGTATGAAGAGCATCATCATGACCATGACCACGAGCATCATCATGACCATGACCACGATCATGACCATGACCACGATCATGAGCATGAGCATCATCACGACCATGACCACGATCATGAGCATGAGCATCATCATGACCACGATCACGGCGAAGGATGCACCTGTGGATGCCACGATCATCATCACCATGATCATGATGCAGATGAAGTATTTATCAGCTGGGGCAAAGAGACTCCGCATAAATACACAAAAGAAAAGATTGAATCTATTCTGAAAACTTTCTGTGATACAGAAGATTACGGTATCATTTTACGTGCCAAAGGAATGGTTCCGGCAGAAGATGGTACATGGATCTATTTTGATATGGTTCCGGGTGAGTATGAACTGCGTGAAGGTGAGCCGGATTATACTGGACGTCTTTGCGTCATCGGTACAGATATTGACGAACATAAGTTAGAGGAACTGTTTGAACTGAACTAAAATTCATACTTTGTGTGCGTTCATGAGCAAATAGTGAAGGCATATTGCGAATGTTCGTCATATACTCAAATATATTAGAAAAGAGAGAAACAAAAAATTATGGATATACCAGTATATTTATTTACCGGATTTATGGACAGTGGAAAAACATCCCTGATCACCCAGACCATTCTGGAAAATGATTTTGGAATCGGTTCCAAAAGTCTGATCATTGCCTGTGAAGATGGTGATGAAGAATACGATGAAGAAGCACTGGCTGGAAAAAAAGTTACTGTTGTTGGTGTGGAGTCGGAAGAAGAGTTTACAGAAGAATATCTGAAAGAATGCGATGATACAGTCAAACCAGATCAGGTATTTATCGAGTATAACGGTACCTGGGAATCTGCAAAGATTCTGGAGATGAAACTGCCGAAGGGATGGGAGATTGTACAGTCTCTGGCTACAGTAGATGCTTCTACCTTTGAATTGTATCTGACCAATATGCGTGCTATGATGATGGAACAGGTCTTCAACACGGATGTAGTTATTTTTAACCGCTGCACCGAAGACACTCCAAAAGCAAAATTCCGCAGAACGATCAAAGCTGTAAACCGTCGTGCACAGATTGTGTATGAAAGGGAAGACGGAACCATCGATGAAAGTGATGCAGATGAGCTTCCGTATGATCTGAATCAGGATGTGATCGAGATTACAGATGCAGATTATGGTATTTTTTACCTGGATGTACAGGATAATCCGCAGAAATACGAAGGAAAGACCATTCGTTTTCTTGGACTTGTATACAGACCGGATAAGCTTGGCAAAAAGCCGATCATGGTACCAGGACGTTTTGCCATGACTTGCTGTGCAGAGGATATCCAGTTTATCGGTTTGAAATGCAAGTATGACAAAGCCATGGAGATTCCGCATAAATCCTGGATTTATGTGACTGCAGAAATCCACAATGAATTTGCGAAAGAATACCGCGGAAAAGGTCCTGTTCTGTATGCAAAAGAAGTTGTAAAAGCAGAAGAACCAGAAGATGGTCTTGTATATTTTTCCTAAAATATGAAAAAAATCAGAAAATTGATTGACAAAACTTCAAGAATGTAATAGACTAAAGCACATATAAGAAAACAAGATGAAACCGTTGAAGAAGAGTAGTAAGCTGGAGACAGAAATGTCGAACCGATTTTCAGAGAGCTGTCGTTGGTGTGAGTGCAGCATGAGGAGAAAGCTGAATGGACTTTTGAGGGCTTCCTGAAATTGATTTGAGAGTAGGGGATGCCGGGATCCGGACCCGTTATCCAGCCGGTATGTATGAATCGTACATAATTAAAGTGGGCGTCACGCCAATTTGAGTGGTACCGCGATAATAATTCAGTTTATTACCGTCTCAGGAATAGTATATCCTGAGACGGTTTTTTGCTATATTCAAAGCCAGGCGAGAAGCCATATGGAGATGGCTGGCGTTGAATAAGCGTAATTAAAAGAAGAGGAGAGTAAAGAAATGAAAAAGAGATTTTTAGCAATGGCACTTGGATGTGCAATGGCAGTAACTGTTCTGGCAGGCTGTGGTGGACAGTCAAATGATCAGAAAGATGCAAAAAATGCAACTTCTGCAACAGAAGAAACAGCAAGTGATAAAGTTTATCAGGTTGGAATCGTTCAGTACGTTGATGATGCTTCTTTAAATCAGATTGTAAAAGCAGTCAAAGAAGAACTGGATGCAAAAGGAAAAGAACTTGGTGTGACATTTGATTATGCAGACCATACTTATAATGGTCAGGCAGATGCAACCGTTATGAACCAGATTGCAAGTGACCTGATCAATGATAACGTAGATGCGATCATTCCGGTAGCAACACCGGTTGCAATGGTAATGCAGGCAGCTACAGAAGAAACACAGACACCGGTTGTTTTTTCCGCAGTTTCTGATCCGGTTATCACCGGTCTGGTAGAGAGTATGGATAAACCGGGCAGCAATATTACAGGTACATCTGATATGCTGGATACGAAAGCAATCATGGATCTAATGCTGGCAGCACAGCCTGATGTAAAAAAAGTAGGTTTGTTATATGACAAAGGTCAGGATTCTTCTACACAGCCAATTGCAGATGCAAAAGCATATCTGGACGCAAAAGGAATAGAGTACGTAGAGAAAACAGGAACAACCAATGATGAGGTATCCCTTGCTGCAGATGCACTGATCGCAGCAGGCTGTGATGCAGTATTTACACCAACTGATAACACAGTTATGACAGCAGAACTTGCAATTTTTGAAAAATTCCAGGATGCAAAGATTCCACAGTACTGTGGTGCAGATTCCTTTGCATTAAACGGCGCATTCTGCGGATATGGTGTTAATTACGAAGAACTTGGAAAAGCAACAGCAGATATGGTTGTAGATATTCTGGTGAATGGTGCTGATCCGGCAACAACTCCAGTACAGACCATGAACAATGGTATTGCAACTATCAATACAGATACAGCAGCAAAAATCGGTCTGGATTACAGCATGTTTGCTGACATGTGTGAGCAGGTAAAAGAAACAAAAACTGCTCAGGAATTTGAATAAAACAAACAATCAGGAGTATAAATCATTATGTTGTCATCAATTTTTACAGTCTCTCTGGCACAAAGTGCCATTGAGCTGGGATGTATCTATGCGCTGGTAGCACTGGCACTGTTTGTATCATTTTCAATTTTAAATATCGCGGATCTGTCTACGGATGGCTGTTTTACACTGGGCTGCGCCGTGTGCGCTATGGTAACGCTGCAGGGCCATCCATTCCTCGGATTACTGGCAGCCATGGGAGCAGGAGTGATCTCCGGATTTGTAACTGCATTTTTACAAACCCGTCTTGGCGTAGAGTCTATTCTGGCCGGTATTATTGTAAATACCGGTCTTTACACCATTAATATTGCAGTGATGGGATTTTCTTCCACAATTAATCTGTTTGCCAATAAAACAGTATTTACACTGGCAAAGGAGGCTATCGGCGGAAAATGGTATGAAATTATCACTATCCTGATTGTAATTGCCATTGTCTCCATTTTCCTGATTTTGTTTTTGGGAACACGCCTTGGACTATCCATCCGGGCTACCGGAGATAATCCGTTTATGGTGCGCGCTTCTTCCATCAGCCCGATATTTACAATCACTGTGGGATTGTGCGTAGCAAACGCAATGACCGGATTATCCGGCGGATTACTGGCACAGTATCAACGTTCCTGCGATATCAATATTGGAACTGGTCAGGTTACGATCGCACTGGCCAGTCTGATCATCGGTGAGACACTTGTTGGAAAAGGACATGTGGCAAAACGAGTATTTGGTGTTATCCTTGGAAGCTGTCTGTATCGTTTTATAGTGGCAGTTGCGCTTCGTTTTAATGTACCGGCAGAATGTCTGAAACTAGTATCATCCATTATTGTAGCAGTGGCAATTTCCCTGCCATATTTGAAACAGAAAGCAGCGTTTGCAAAAACAAAACGTGCGGCAATCGCAAAAAGAAAACGGGGAGGTAGTCTGTAATGCTCCAGTTAATTGATATATCAAAAACATTTAATCCGGGAACTGTAAATGAGAAAAAGGCCTTATCCCATCTGAACCTTCAGCTGGAGGATGGTGATTTCGCAACGATCATCGGAAGCAACGGTGCCGGAAAATCTACCATGTTTAACGCAATCTGCGGAACATTTTTTGTGGATGAAGGTGCTGTGATCTTGGATGATGTGGATATTACGTATGAGAGAGAGTATAGGAGAAGTAAGTACATTGGACATCTGTTTCAGGATCCGATGAAAGGTACAGCTCCGAATATGAGTATTGAGGAGAATCTGGCATTAGCATATTTAAGGGCTTCTTCTGCAAAAGGAAAATTTTTCAGCAGAATTTCCCAGAAAGAAAAGCAGATGTTCCGTGAAAAACTTGCTCTGTTAGATATGGGGCTGGAAGACCGTATGAAAAATCCGGTCGGACTGCTTTCTGGTGGTCAGCGTCAGGCGTTGACACTTCTGATGGCCACAGTGGTAACACCAAAGATTTTGCTTCTGGATGAGCACACAGCGGCATTAGATCCTGCGACAGCGGAAAAAGTGTTAAATTTGACAAAACGGATTGTGGCAGAAAATAAGATCACATGTCTGATGATCACACATAATATGCAATCAGCTTTGGAACTTGGAAACCGTACTTTGATGATGAATTCCGGTGAGATTGTACTGGATATCAAAGAAGAAGAACGAAAAGGACTGACTGTTTCAGATCTGCTTGAAAAATTTAAAGAAGGAGTGGGAGCACAGTTAGACAATGACCGTATCCTGTTGTCCTGATAAACAATAATAACATAATGATGAAAAAGAACCCGAATCAATTTGATTCGGGTTCTTCGTTATATTTCATTTTTTACTAAATTGAAATAAATTATTTAGCAGCTTCCGGTAAAAGGATTACTAACATCTGAGCTGTTGTTGTTCCGATGTTTGTAACGCTCTTTTTGGAGTGCGGAGCAATATGTACGCTGTCGCCTGCTTCCAGAACTGTCTCAACTTCGTCATCGCCTTTGAATAACATTGTTCCTTCAACGATGTAGTAGATGGACTCCATAGCGTTGTCAGCAAACTCTGTGCCGCCGCCGCTTGGAAGGAAGTGAGAAAGACCATTGATCAGTCTTCCACCATCGATATCCTGCGGATCATGAAGTCTGCATAATTTGCACTCTTTGTGTCCTGGTGCCTCGTAAGTATAATAAGCATCTTTTTTAGTAATTTTGTAGCCAGCCATAGTTTAAGACCTTCCTTTCTTTTCTGACATTTTTTACAAACACAGTATACAACCTCTATAAGGAAAAATCAACAATTTCATGAGAAAAAAATAAAAAAATATTGGTTATAATGTACAAAATGGAAACTGAATTACCGTACAGTAACTTGATTACAATATTGTATGTATTGCATAAAAAAGAGACATGAACTATACTAAAGCTGATGAAAATGACAAAGGGAAAAACAGTCAGTTTCAAACAAGTATTTATTTTTAAATGCCGCATTTGGGGTATTTGAAATGAAGAATAAACCAAAAAGCAAATTAAAGGAGGATTTTGGGAAATGGTAAATTTAAAGAAAGACTTTGTCGACAACATGTTTTCAGTGGAAGGAAAAGTTGCATTAGTAACAGGTGCAACAGGAGCATTAGGAAAAGTTCTTGCTAAAGCTTATGGCTATGCAGGAGCAAAAGTTATGATGACTGGACGTAATGCAGCAAAACTGCAGGAGCTTGAAGATGAGTTTAAAGCAGAGAATATCGAGTGTGCATATTGCGTAGCAGATCCTGCAAAAGAAGAGGATGTTGTAGCTTTAATGAAAGCTACTGTTGAGAAATATGGCGAAATCAATATTCTTGCTGTTTGCCATGGTTTCAACAAACCTCAGAATATTTTAGAGCAGTCTGTAGCTGACTGGCAGTACATTATGGATGCTGATTGCAAATCTGTATATGTTGTATGCAAATATGTTGCAGAGCAGATGGTTGCTCAGGGCAAAGGCGGCAAGATGGTAGTTGTTACATCTCAGCGTTCTAAACGTGGTATGGCTGGATATACAGGATATTGTACATCCAAAGGTGGTGCAGACCTTATGGTTTCTTCCATGGCATGTGACCTTTCTGCAAAATACGGCATCAATGTAAACTCTCTTTGCCCGACTGTATTCCGCAGCGATTTAACAGAGTGGATGTTTGATCCAGAATCAGCAGTATACCAGAACTTCATGAAACGTGAGCCAATCGGACGTCTGGCTGAGCCGGAAGATTTCGTTGGATATGCTATCTTCCTTTCCTCTGATGCTTCTAACTACATCACAGGCGCTAACTGCGATTGCAGCGGCGGTTACTTAACCTGCTAATCATTATCTTTCGATAATGGATAAGGTCATGTAATGTGGCGTTGAAAACCATAATTGCAGACTTATTACAAAAAATAAGGAATTCCGGTGCCAAACCGGAATTCCTGTAAATGATTAATAAGACGGAGATGCAAAAAAAATGAGTAAAATTAAGAATTTCTTAGTATGCGGCGGCGGAATGATGGGAAGCGCTATCGCACAGATCCTTGCAGGACTTGATGATGCAAAGGTTACTGTATATGATGTGTTCCCGGTAGATGTAGAAGCAAAAGTTCGCAACAATATGAAACTTCTTGTTGAAAAAGAAATCGTTACAGAAGCAGATGTAGACAAAATTGTCTCCAAAATCAGCTTTACACAGGATTTGAACGACGAAGGTGTAAAAAATGCGCAGATGGTTGTTGAGTGTGTATTAGAAGAGATGGAGATGAAACAGAATCTGTTCGCTCAGTTAGAGGATTATGTGGCAGATGATTGTATCTTCTGTACAAATACATCCGTTATGAGCCCGACAGAAATTTCTACAAAATGTAAACACCGTGAGAGACTTTGCGGTACACATTTCTGGAATCCGGCGTTCCTTATTCCGTTAGTAGAAGTTGTTAAGACAGATGCTACTACAGATGAGGTTGCACAGACTGTTATCGATGTTCTGACAGAAGCTGGAAAGAAACCGGTTCTTTGTAAAAAGGATGTTCCGGGATTCATTGCAAACAGAATGCAGCATGCATTATGGCGTGAGGCAATTTCTATTGTTGAGCGTGGTATCGCTGATGCAAAAACTGTTGATGACGCATGTAAATACAGCTTTGGTCTGAGACTTCCTTACTTACCGCCATTAGTAAATTCTGATATGGTAAGTACTCAGCTTACATCCAATATTCATAATTATGTATTAAAAGATCTGGAAGACAGACATGATGCTTCTCCATTACTGAAACAGATGCTTGATGAAGGCAAAAATGGTTTCCGTGCAGAGAAAGTAGACGGAGTTCATGAAGGTTTCATGAAATACACAGATGAAGAAATTGCCGAGATCAATGGTGGTCTGAATGAATATCTGATCAAGATGCTTTACAATAAATAAGCTGATAGCTTTCGCTTGTTTATGTATATATTTTAATATTAAACACTATTTTTAAATCTAGGAGGATAATAAAATGGGAAAAGTTGTTGTAGATTTAGCTCATCCGTTTAGTGCAGAGATTCCGCGTTGGCCATACTTCGACAAACCAGAAATCGTTGGTGCACATTCCATGGCAAAAGGTGGCGTTTTAACACAGAGAATTACATGTACAATGCATACAGGTACACACTGTGATGCACCGCGTCACGTTATGGAGTATGAGTTCGATGGCAAACGTGCTCGTTATACACATGAGATGCCGGCTGATGCTTATGCAGGAGAGGCTATCGTATTCAAAATCGATATCGAGCCTTGGGGACTGATCACAGACAAACATCTTGATGCATGTATGAAAGAGTATGGTCTTAAAGATGGCGATCTGAAAGGAAAAATCCTTTGCCTTAACTCCGGAATGCATCGTTACTTCGATGATTCCAAAGCTTACTATCATTATGCAGCAGGTACAGGTATCGATGCTGGTAAATGGTTTGTAAAACAGGGCGTTAAATGTGTAGCTATGGACGGACAGGCTCTGGATCATCCGCTTCATACAGCTATGGGTAACAACGGTATGACAAGAATGAACCTTCTTGGCGCAACAGGTAAGACAATCGTTGAAGAGTACAAAGAGCTCTTTGGTGAGGAAGCTTATGCTGAGTTTGATAAATTCGAGTATATCCGTATCCATGGTCAGGAAGCATATGACGAGAAATTCGGTGATTTAGAGAATATCGGTGTATGGGGAACATGGGAGCCATGTCATAAAGAGATGCTTGGTCATGGTATCGTAGGTGTTGAGAACCTTGGTGGTGACCTTGATAAGATCATTCCAGGTAAATGGTTCGATTTCCACTGCTACCCAATCAGATGGTACATGGGTGATGGTTCTATGGCTCATCCGGTTGCTTATGTTGACGAAGAGAACATTGACCCGACTGTTCCGGAAAGAAAATACAAATATTGCGGAACTGGTTATGGTGATGCTGAAGAGTATGGTCTCAGCTGCCTTGACTATATCCAGAGACTTTTCAACCGTAATAAATAATTTGCAGAAATGTAATTTAAATTAATAATAAGCCCATTGCAATCCTTGCAGTGGGCTTATTCAAAGATTGACTTGACAATTAACAAAAGATAGCATAGTATCGAATTTGTAGGGAATTGTACAAGGGTAAATTTTAAGAACAATACATGGAGGACACTTAAAATGGATAACAAAGCATTAAAAAATAAAGTCATTATCACAGCTGCTGTAACAGGCGCTTGGCCAAAAAAAGAGAACAATCCGAACGTACCGATGACTCCGCAGGAGATCGCTGATGACGTTTACGCTTGCTGGAAAGCAGGTGCTGCAGTAGCTCATCTTCATATGAGAGATGATGAAGGTAACGGAACAATGGATACAGCTAAATTCGAAGAGACTGTAAACCTGATCCATACAAAATATCCGGATTGTGATATCGTATTAAATCTTACAACATCTGGAGATATTCATGCTGATGATGAAATCCGTGTTGCACATGTTAAAAAATTAAAACCGGAGATGGCTTCTTATGACTGTGGTTCCATGAACTGGTTAAATAGCGGATTATTCTTAAATACACCGAAGTTCTTAACAGATTGTGGTCTGTTATTCCAGGAGTTAGGTGTTAAACCGGAGATCGAGGCTTTTGATCCGGGTATGATCGGAAATGCTGCTTACTACATCAAAAAAGGTGTTCTGAAAACACCGGTACACTTCCAGTTCTGCATGGGATGTGCAAATGGTATCGCTGGTTCTATGAAGAACCTGATCTTCATGAAAGAGACAGCTGATGAGTTAGTAGGAAAAGGAAATTACACATGGTCCTGCTTTGGTGTTGGACACAGCGCTATGGAAATGCTCTACGGTGCAGTAGCACTTGGCGGAAATATCCGTGTAGGTATGGAAGATAACGTTATGTATGCAAAAGGACAGCTTGCAGAGAGCAATGTTCAGTTCATCGAGAGAGCTGTTCGTGTTATCAAAGAGTATGGCAAAGAAGTTGCTACACCGGATGAGGCACGTCAGATCCTTAACTTAGCTAAATAAGGAGATTTTTTCTTATGACCTGGGGAGCTTTATATATGTATTATCACTGCCCGAAATGTGGAATGAAATTTGAGTATGCACTGGATGTTATGACAGAGTTCGGTGATGAATTCGGTTTTTGTCCTGAGTGCCATGTCATGGGTGTCTATGAAAAAGAAGGTGCCCGTCAGGTAGATGATAATGAATACTTTGAAGTAGAGTAAGAGAGAAACACGATTAAGATCGAAGAGATTTTGGTCGTGTTTCTTTTTTTGTGCGATAAATGATTTGCATTGTATACATTTCTGTGGCATAATAACCTATATATTTGGCATCATGCAAAATGTGAAATATGCATTGCATAGAAAAGCATAAAGACAGGAGTAGAAGAAGAAAATGGCAGTAATTAAAAGGGTATCCCTGGTCGATCAGGTATATGAAAAATTACGGGAGAGAATTGTTCAGTTGAAAATACCATTCGGAAGCAAACTGAATGTAAGTAAATTGCAGGAGGAGTATGGTGTTAGTTCCACACCGGTCCGTGAAGCATTAAATCGCCTGTTAAATGAAGGATTAATTGAATTTGAAAATAATGTTGGAGCGAGAGTAATTGATATTACGGAAGAGGATGTACGTGAGATTCAGGAGATTGCTTTTGCATATCAGATGCTTGCTGCAAGAAATGCATTGCGTAATGGCGATGCGCAGCAGATGGCAGATAAGATCGAAAAATATATCGAAGAGTATCGTTCTTCCAATGGCGTTATCGAGAGTTGCAGATGTATCCGCAATATCATGGATGTATTTTACAAAAATTCCAAAAACGAGATGCTGATGACAAAAGTAACATCCATGACAGGAATGGATGAGATCTTACATGCACTGTTTGCGATGCCAAGAGAAAAGGGTGGCAGTGGCGAACAGTATCATTCCGGTATCACTTACTTTGAACAGATCCATGAGGCAGTGGCCAATAAAGACTTTTCCAAAATCTGTGATGGCCTGGAAGCTCATCAGCTGTGGTCACGGGATTATATTTTGAAAAACCTGGAAACTGTGAAAAGCAGATATTAAAAATTGATTATGCAAAGAACAAACTGAAGCAGAAAGTCAAGTGTAGACACGGAAAATTTTCGTCTTACATTGGATTTTCTGCTTTTACATTGTTCATTCAGTTTTATAAAAATAAAACAAAAAAATCGTGCAAGATACAAAATATAAAGTATAATTTGCAAATTTTTTTATTGCGATGGAAAAAGAAACATGATATAATGAGCGCAAGCGAGTCAGAATGTGCTCGCACAATTATGACGAACGGCGAAATTATGGAGTGATGAAATCACGACATAATGAGCGCAAGCGAGTCAACATGCTCGCATGATTGACGAACGGCGAAATTATTGAGTGATGAAATCACGATATAATGAGAGCCAATCAATGAGAAAAGAGTTTCAAGAGAGAATTCGCAAAAATATATGAACAGCAGGAGGATTTTGTTATGGCAGTGATTAAAAACTTTGATGAAATTGTTGAACGCGTAAAAGGATTCCCGGAGCCGATGCGTGTAATCGTTGCAGCTGCTCAGGATGAGCATACGTTACAGGCTATTAAGCATGCACAGGAAGAAGGAATTGCAAAACCAGTTTTGGTTGGAGATAAAGCAGAAATCGAAAAAATCTGTGCAGAGATTGGTCTGGTTGTACCGGAAGAAGATATCTATGATGTTCCGGATGTAGACGAGTCTGCAAAACGTGCCGTTGCCCTGATCCATGAAGGGAAAGGTGATTTCCTGATGAAAGGAAAAATGGAGACAGCACAGATTTTAAAACCTGCTGTAAACAAAGAGACAGGTCTTGGAACAGGCCGTGTAATGTCTCACTTTGTATTTGATGAGCTTCCGCATTATCATAAACTTCTTGTTACTACAGATGGTGGTATGATGACATATCCGACACTTGAGCAGAAAGCACAGATCATTGAGAATACTGTTGAGACTCTGAAAGCTCTTGGATATGAGAATCCGAAGATTGCAGCTGTAGCAGCAGTAGAGAAAGTAAACCCGAAAATGCCTGAGACAGTAGAAGCACGCGAGTTAAAAGAGATGAACGAGCGCGGTGAGATCAAAGATTGTATTGTCGAGGGACCGATTTCACTGGATATTGCTCTGGATAAAGAGTGCGCAGATATCAAAGGTTTCGAGAGCCCGGTAGCAGGTGATGCAGATGTAATCCTTGTTCCGAATATTCAGGTTGGAAATATCCTTGGAAAATCTATCACAATCATTGCACAGGGTAATATGGCAGGTTTTGTAGTTGGTGCCCAGGTTCCGATTGTATTCTGTTCCAGAGGATCTTCTGCAAAAGAAAAATTCCTTTCCCTTGCACTGGCAGCTGCAGTAAGTGCCGGTAAAAACAAATAAGACATGCCTCAAGTGTGTTCAATCTGCCTCTTGTGCAAGCACAGGTGGAATCAGACCTATTGACGCTGTAATTCTAAAATTATACCTATCTAAAGAAAAGTCCCTGAGAAATCAGGGCTTTTCTTTTAAATAAATGATGCGTAAAAGTGTATTCTTTGTATACATATCGTTTAAAAAATATCAATGTTTTATGCAGGAAAGTGCATAATTATCAGCGTATAGGTCATGTATATAAATAAGAACATAGACGGAAGCAGAAAATGGTTGAAAATAGCAAAAAATATGTATACAATGTAAGAAGCAAGTTAATTAATTAACAATAGAGGAGGTCCTTATGTATAAGATTTTAGATCGTAAGCAATTAGCTGATAAAATCTATTATATGGTAGTAAATGCACCGAGAGTAGCGAAATCCTGTTTGCCGGGACAGTTTGTAATAGTAAAAATGGACGAGGTTGGAGAACGTATTCCGCTGACAATTTGTGATTATGATAGAGAAGCAGGAACAGTTACAATTGTATTTCAGGTAGTAGGTGCTTCCACAGAACGTATGACATCTCTCTATGAGGGTGATTCTTTCCAGGATTTTGTTGGACCGCTTGGTTGCCCATCTGAACTCGTTGAGGAAGATGTAGAAGAATTAAGAAAGAAAAAAATTATGTTCGTGGCAGGTGGTGTTGGAGCAGCACCGGTTTATCCACAGGTTAAATGGATGCATGAACATGGTATAGAGGTAGATGTTGTTGTCGGAGCAAAGAATCATGAAATGCTGATTCTTGAGGAAGAGATGAAAGCAGTAGCAGGCAATCTGTATGTATGTACCGACGACGGAAGTTATGGTATCCCTGGTATGGTTACTACAGCGATCGAAGAACTGGCTGAGAAATCCGAGCAGCCGTATGATGTATGTGTGGCAATCGGACCGATGATCATGATGAAATTCGTATGTCTGCTTACCAAAAAGCTGAACATTCCTACGATTGTTTCCATGAATCCAATCATGGTAGACGGAACAGGTATGTGCGGTGCATGCCGTCTGCAGATAGGCGATGAAATTAAATTTGCATGTGTAGACGGACCGGAGTTTGACGGACATCTGGTTGATTTTGATCAGGCAATGAAACGTCAGCAGATGTACAAGACAGAAGAGGGACGTGCAATCCTGAAACTGCGTGAAGGTAATACACATCATGGTGGATGCGGAAACTGCGGAGGTGACAACTAATGGATATGTTAAAGAAAGTTCCTGTAAGAGAGCAGGATCCGAAGGTAAGAGCAACAAATTTTGAAGAAGTTTGTTATGGATATAATAAGGAAGAAGCAATGATGGAGGCACAGAGATGTTTCGGATGTAAAAATGCGAAATGTATCGAAGGCTGTCCGGTTTCTATCGACATTCCTGCATTTATCGGCAGAGTAAAAGTTGGAGAGATTGAGGAAGCTTACAAAATTCTTTCTAAATACACATCTCTTCCTGCTACTTGTGGACGTGTATGTCCGCAGGAAAATCAGTGTGAAGGAAAATGTATCCGCGGAATTAAAGGCGAGGCTGTTTCCATCGGTAAACTGGAGCGTTTTGTTGCGGATGCAGCTGCAAAATTCCATTATCGTCAGCAGGATCCGGCTCCGGCAAATGGCCACAAAATTGCGATCGTAGGCTCTGGCCCGGCAGGTCTGGCCTGTGCAGGCGAACTGGCAAGAATGGGATGCGATGTAACTATTTTTGAGGCATTGCATGAGCCTGGTGGAGTACTTCGTTATGGTATCCCGGAGTTTCGTCTTCCGAAAAAACGGATCGTTGCAAGAGAAATTGATAATGTAACGGATCTGGGTGTAAAAATTGAAACAAACGTAGTAATCGGAAAAGCTGTAACCGTAGATCAGCTGATCGATGAAGAAGGTTTTGAAGCTGTATTTATCGGTTCCGGCGCAGGTCTTCCGAAATTCATGGGAATTGACGGTGAGAATGCAAACGGTGTATTCTCTGCAAATGAGTACCTGACAAGAAATAATCTGATGAGCGCATATCGCGATGAGTATGACACACCAATCCACGGGGGCAAGAAAGTAGCTGTAGTTGGTGGAGGAAATGTAGCAATGGATGCTGCGAGAACTGCTCTTCGTCTTGGCGCAGAAGTTCATATTGTATATAGAAGAAGTGAAGCAGAACTTCCGGCCCGTGTGGAAGAAGTTCATCATGCAAAAGAAGAGGGCATTATCTTTGATCTTCTGACAAACCCGGTTAAAATTCATGAGGATGAGAACGGATGGGTATCCGGTCTGGAATGTGTTCGTATGGAGCTTGGTGAGCCGGACGAGTCTGGAAGAAGACGTCCTCAGGTGATTCCGGATTCCAACTTTGTACTGGATGTTGACACTGTTATCATGTCTCTGGGAACATCTCCGAATCCGCTGATTTCTTCAACAACAGAAGGACTTGAAGTAAATAAGTGGAAATGTATTGTAGCTGATGAGCAGAACGGAAAGACAACAAAAGAAGGTGTCTATGCCGGTGGTGATGCAGTTACAGGTGCCGCAACCGTTATCCTTGCAATGGGTGCCGGAAAACATGCAGCACATGCAATTTATGAGTATGTGACAAACAAATAAGTCACAGAATATCCAAAGTAAGTTACACAGGTTGGGAAAACCATCTTGTTTGTAGCTATATAATATCCTATCCTAATACAAAAAAAGCTGCAAAAGCAGCTTTTTTTGTTTGCCTTATTTTATGAATTTTCAATAGATGGATGCTTTTTCATATATGTATCCATAACATCTTTTAACTGATCACGGTACTTGAGTTCTGTATGTACCTTAAAGGCATCCGGATCGATTGGAAGATTCAGCTCTGTCAGTCTGCGTACACTCCAGATATAGAGAATATCAAGAGCCGGAATCAAATCTTCGCCAAGTGGGGTTAAAATGTATTCTACTTTTAAGGGGATCGTATTGTACTGGATCCTCTGAACCAGTCCATCGTGTGTAAGTTCCTTTAACTGCTGGCTTAATACTTTCTCACTGACACCCAATGTCTTTTTCGTTTCATTGAAACGTATTTTTCCATAATGATGAATATGGTGGAGAAGTGTCATTTTCCATTTACCGGATATACAATTTGTAGCAAAATGGTAGGGGTTGACAGTATGCTGCATGTAATGTATTTCACCTCCGTGATGTTTCACTTTGTTAATCTTTTGTTATTGTTTGGTTTAAAAAAGTAATGTAGTATCAAAAGAGTAACTATAGTGTATCAGTTTCAGAAAGAAAATTCAATGCAATGATATAAAAAAAATATAAAAAAGGCATAAAATATGTTATACTTTTGCAATAATAATGATTTTAAAGGTGTATTAATATTAAAGCACAGGAGGATACAAATGAAAACAATCGAAGAACGTGTGGCAGAAATCAAGGAAAAACATGGAAAAGGATATAATTGTGCGCAGGTCGTTCTTTGTGCCTATGCAGATGAACTTGGAATGGATGAAGAGACCTTGTTTCGCATATCAGAAGGATTCGGAGCCGGTATGGGTGGCATGATGGAAACCTGCGGTGCAGTGACAGCCATGTTTATGGCACTTGGTCTGGCAAACAGTTCCGGTGATCTGCAAGCATGTGATACGAAAGCGCAGACAATGGGAAAAGTGCGTGAACTGGCAGCAAAGTTCAAGGAAAAAAATGGCTCAATTGTCTGTCGTGAACTGAAAGGTGTTGATACCGGGAAAGTTCTTCGCAGTTGTGATGGATGCATTGAGGATGGCATTCGCATTCTTGGAGAATATCTTCTGGAAAAATAGATGATAATTTAAAAAGCAAGAAAAAAGAGAGAAAACGTATTTGGTGGGCTAAGATGCCTTACGGGATACGTTTTCTCTCTTTTTTTCTGTTCTATCTGGTATAAATTGGACGTCTGCTGCATATTCATAAGCAGAAGAGGAGAGGACGACTGTTATGACGAATATGAATATTTATCAGAATATTACTGCCAGAACCGGTGGAGAGATTTATCTTGGTGTGGTTGGCCCGGTGAGAACCGGAAAATCGACATTTATCAAGCGTTTTATGGATGTAATGGCGTTGCCGAGAATGGAAGATTCTGCGGCAAAGAAGCGGACAGTGGATGAATTGCCGCAGTCAGCCCAGGGAAAGACAATCATGACGACAGAACCGAAGTTTATTCCAAGGGAAGCAGTGACAATTCAGTTTGATGATATGGTTTCAGCAAATTTAAAGCTGATCGATTGCGTGGGATATCTGATTGATGGCGTAAATGGTCATTTGGAAGATGGCAATGAGCGGATGGTGAAGACCCCCTGGTTTGATCATGAGATTCCGTTTGCGAAAGCAGCGCAGATCGGAACAGAAAAGGTGATACGGGAGCATGCTACGATTGGAATTCTGGTGACGACGGATGGGAGTTTTACAGACATTCCAAGGGAAAGTTACGTTCCGGCAGAAGAGCATACAGTACAGGAATTGAAAAAAATAGGAAAGCCTTTTGTAGTTTTGTTAAATACACCACGACCACACAGCAATGCTTCGCAGCAGCTGGCGAAGGAACTGCAGGAAAAATATGGAGTTTCCGTGTTGCCGGTCAATTGCGAACAGCTGAAGCAGGAAGATATTTGTAAAATTTTACAAGAAGCATTGTATGAGTTTCCGGTGATGGAACTTGATTTTTATCTTCCCAAATGGGTGGAAATGCTGCCAGTTTCTCACAAAATGAAGGAGGCGGCAATTGTGGAAGCAAGCCGGATTCTAAATCAGGCGGAACAGATGAAAGATATTGCCGGAGTGACACTTTTACCAGAGCAGGAAGAAATTGCTTCTATCCGGCTGGAAGTGACAGATCTGGCAAGCGGAACAGTGAAAATCTGTTTTCAGGTGGATGAAAGTTATTATTATGAAAATATCAGTGAACTGGCAGGAGTCCCGATCCATGGCGAATATGAACTGATTTCACTGATTCGGGAATTGTCAGCAAAAAAAGAAGCATATTCATTGGTTGCCGATGCAATGGAAAATGTACAACGTACCGGTTATGGGGTGGTTTCACCGTCAATGAAAGACATTTCGGTAGAAGAACCTGAGCTGATCCGGCATGGCGGTCAGTATGGGGTGCGTCTGAAAGCCTCATCGCCATCCATACATATGATTCGGGCAAATATAGAAACAGAGATTGCACCGATCATTGGAAGTGAAGAGCAGGCAAAAGATCTGATGTCTTATATTAAGGAAAACGAAAATACATCCGAGGGTCTGTGGAAAACAAACATTTTTGGAAAATCACTCGGAGAACTTGTGGAAGATGGTATCCGACGTAAAATTACGATGATGGATGAGGAAAGTCAGCAAAAATTACAGGATACGATGAAAAAGATTGTAAATGATAATAATGGTGGACTTGTGTGCATTATTTTGTGACAAGAAGGGAGTGGAGTGTAACATCGAAATGGTATGTAAATGATGTAAATGGCATGTAAAAGGTCCCGGACTGTAAAAGGTCCGGGACTTGTTCATTTTTTTGATTTGTGGTATTATAATTTACTATCCATGTGAAAAAACATTTATTTTGAAAAATAGATAGAAAAGGAGATTGTTGGTATGAGTGAGGTATATGACAAACTATTGAAATGTTATCACAGTGTAAGGGGAAAAATTAGTTTTGAACCACAGATAGCTCTGATTCTCGGTTCCGGACTTGGTGATTATGCAGAGCAGATTCAGGTGGAAGCTGTTCTGGATTATCATGACATTGAAGGATTCCCGGTTTCTACGGTGCTTGGACACAAGGGGAGATTCGTATTTGGCTATATTCAGGATGTTCCGGTGGTGATCATGCAGGGACGGGTACATTTTTATGAAGGATATGATATGCATGATGTGGTGCTTCCAACACGATTGATGGGAATGCTTGGAGCAAAAGTATTATTTCTGACCAATGCTGCAGGAGGAATGCAGGATGGCATGCATGCGGGAGATTTCATGCTCATTACCGGTCATATTTCAAGTTTTGTGCCGTCACCACTGATCGGACCGAATATCGAAGAACTCGGAACCCGTTTTCCGGATATGAGTGAGGTTTATAAAAAGGATCTGCAGGAGATTATCCGGAATACGGCAAAGAACTGTGGGATTCCGTTAAAAGAAGGTGTGTATGTGCAGACAACCGGACCGAATTATGAGACTCCGGAAGAGATTTGCATGTATAAAATGCTTGGCGCAGATGCAGTAGGCATGAGTACGGCCTGTGAAGCGATGGCGGCAAGTCATATGGGAATGCGTGTTTGCGGTATTTCCTGTATTTCCAATCTGGCGGCAGGTATTTCAAAGAATCCGCTGACACATGCAGAGATTCAGGAGACAGCGGATCGGGTAGCACCGCTGTTTCAGCAGCTGATCACAGCATCTGTAATAAATATTGCAAAAACCGTAGAATAATAGATACGGGATAAGAAAGGAAAGAAGATGAACATTCGTTTTTATAATGCCAAAATTCTGACTTTAAATGAGCAGGAGCAGTTTGAAATCATTGATGGAGAACTCTGGGTAAATGGAGATTCTATCTGTTATGTTGGAGAAAGCAAAAATCCGGCAGAAATCTGCGCAGAACTGAAGCTTGAGCTGCCGAAATGGGAACGTGAGATGGATGTACAAGGCAATCTGCTCATGCCAGGATTTAAAAATGCACACGCACATACGTACATGACATTTTTACGTTCTTATGCAGATGATCTGCCGCTGCAGGAGTGGTTATACCAGATGTGTTTCCCAAAAGAGGACAAGCTGGATACGGAAAATATCCGTCCTCTGGAAGTGCTTGGTATCATGGAATATCTGACAAGCGGTATTACTACAAGTTTTGATATGTGTTATTTTCCACCGGTATATGCCCAGGTGGCAGCTCAGTGTGGATTCCGTGCAGTACAGGTCTCAGGTGTAAATAGCTTTGGCGGAAGTGCGGCAGTTGTTGAGGAAAACTATCTGAAAGTCAATGAGACAAGTGATCTGACTTCATTTATGATCGGTTTCCATGCGGAGTATACGACAAAAATGGAGCTGATGAAGGAAATTGCAGATTTGGCGCACAAATACAAATCCCCAGTCTTTTTGCACAATTCTGAGACACAGAATGAAGTAAAAGAATGCCTGGAGCGTTATGGTAAGACGCCGACACAGCTGACAGAAGAACTTGGTATGTATGAGTATGGAGGCGGTGGATACCACTGTGTATACTTTGATGACAAAGATTTCGAAATCTTTAAAAAACGTCAGCTTACAGCTGTTACCTGCCCGGCATCAAACCTGAAACTGGCAAGCGGAATCGCACCGTTGAAACGGTTTGTGGAGGAAGGCATTCCGGTGGCCATAGGTACTGATGGTCCGGCAAGCAACAACAGTCTGGATATGTTTAAAGAAATGTTCCTGACCAGCGCACTTGCAAAAGTACGAGAAATGGATGCGGAGTGTATCAGCGCAGATAAAATTTTATATATGGCAACCGCTGGCGGTGCACATGCTATGGGACTTGATAATTGTGATCGTCTGGCAGCAGGAAAGAAAGCGGATCTGATCATGATCGATCTGCAACAGCCGAACATGCAGCCAGAGAACAATATTGTAAAAAATCTTGTATATAGCGGAAGTAAACAGAATGTGAAACTGACGATGGTAAATGGAAAAATTTTGTATGAAGATCAGAAATTCTCCATCGGGTTTGAACCGGCTGATATTTATAAGGAAGCAAATCATATTATTCGTTCTATGGAAGGATAAAAATTATGAAAGTAACATTATATACAGATGGTGCGGCCAGAGGAAATCCAGATGGGCCAGGTGGATACGGTGCAGTTTTACAGTTTATCGATTCCACGGGAAAACTGCATGAGCGGGAATTGAGTGCCGGCTACCGCAAGACAACAAATAACCGCATGGAGCTGATGGCTGCAATTGTAGGTCTGGAAGCACTGGTGAAACCATGTGAGGTTGAGTTGTATTCCGATTCCAAATATCTGACAGATGCCTTCAATCAGCATTGGATTGCCGGATGGCTGAAACGTGGCTGGAAGAAATCCGATAAATCTCCGGTAAAAAATAAAGACCTCTGGATCAGACTTTTGGCAGCAATGAAACCGCATCAGGTGACCTTTCACTGGGTAAAGGGACATGACGGACATCCGGAGAATGAGCGTTGTGACCGTCTGGCCACCACTGCTGCGGATGGTGGCAATCTCCTGGTGGATGAGATGACAGAAACAAATAAAAGATAGGCAGAAATGCATTGCTTTACAAGGAAGAAATGCTATGCTATTATTGTATAAGTATGTAATCGCTCCGTGAGGATGTGCAGTGATTGTAAGAAGAATATGTCAGTTTTTACTGATAAGAATCATGTACCAGGTCTCACGCGCGTTTGACTTGAAAATAACATATAGATGGAGGAACACGAGAGTGAAAAAATATGGTGTAAATGAATTGCGAAGAATGTATCTTGACTTTTTCAAAAGCAAGGATCATCTTGTAATGAAAAGTTTTTCGTTGATTCCGCATAATGATAACAGTTTATTGCTGATTAATGCAGGAATGGCACCGTTAAAACCTTATTTTACAGGAGCAGAGATTCCACCGAAGCGCAGAGTTTCGACATGCCAGAAATGTATCCGTACCGGTGATATCGAGAATGTAGGAAAGACAGCACGTCATTTGACTTTCTTTGAGATGCTTGGTAACTTTTCTTTTGGTGATTATTTTAAGCATGAAGCAATCGCATGGTCCTGGGAATTCCTGACCAAAGTGTTGGAACTGGACCCGGAGCGTCTGTACCCGTCTATTTATGGCGAGGATGAGGAAGCATTTGAAATCTGGACAAAAGAGGTCGGTGTACCGGCAGAGAGAATTACACGTTTTTATCGTGATGAGAATGGTGAGTGTGATAACTTCTGGGAGCATGGTGCAGGTCCTTGTGGTCCATGTTCTGAGATTTACTATGACCGTGGAGAGAAATACGGCTGTGGCAGCCCGGACTGTAAAGTTGGTTGTGATTGTGACCGTTTCATGGAAGTATGGAATAACGTATTTACACAGTTCAACGGTGATGGAAAAGGAAATTACGAAGAACTGGAAAATAAAAACATTGATACTGGTATGGGATTGGAACGTCTGGCTGTTGTTATGCAGGATGTAGATTCTGTATTTGATATTGATACTATGAAAGCAATCCGTGATAAAGTATGTGAGATGTCTCACAAAACTTATCAGACAGATGCGCTGGATGACGTATCCATCCGTCTGATCACAGACCATATCCGTTCTGCTACATTCATGGTATCTGATGGTATCATGCCGACAAATGAAGGCAGAGGTTATGTACTCCGTCGTCTGATCCGTCGTGCAGCAAGACATGGAAAAATGCTCGGTATCGATGGACTTTTCCTTGCAGAACTGAGCAAAACTGTCATCAACGAGAGCAAAGACGGTTATCCGGAACTGGAAGAGAAAAAAGAATTTATTTTCCGTGTACTGACACAGGAAGAAGAAAAATTCAATAAAACAATCGATCAGGGACTGGCAATTCTGGCTGACATGCAGGCAGAGATGGAGAAAGAAGGAAAGAAAGTTCTTTCTGGAGAAGATGCATTCCGCCTGTATGATACTTATGGATTCCCGGTAGATCTGACAGAAGAAATTCTGGAAGAAAAAGGATTTACGATTGATCAGGAAGGTTTTGAGGCTGCGATGGAAGAGCAGCGTACCAAAGCACGTAATGCAAGAAAAGTAACAAATTACATGGGTGCTGATGCAACTGTTTATGATTCTATCGATCCGTCTGTTACAACAACATTTGTAGGATATGATCGTTTCCGCCACGATTCAGAAGTTACTGTTCTGACTAGCGAGACAGAACTGGTGGAAGCTCTGACAGATGGTGAAGCAGGTACTATTTTTGTAAAGGAGACACCGTTCTATGCAACCATGGGTGGACAGACAGCTGATACTGGTTATATCCGCACTGCAGAAGGTGAGTTCCGTGTAGAAGATACTGTAAAAATGCTTGGCGGTAAAGTCGGACATATCGGTCGTGTTACAAAAGGCATGATCAAAGTTGGCGATACAGTTACTTTGGAAGTAGATGCAAAGAGACGTGCACTGATTGCAAAGAACCATAGTGCAACGCACTTACTGCAGAAAGCATTGCGTAACGTGCTTGGCTCTCATGTAGAGCAGAAAGGTTCTGATGTAAATCCGGATCGTCTGCGTTTTGACTTCTCTCATTTCTCCGCTATGACAGCAGAAGAACTGAAACAGGTAGAGACAATCGTAAATGAGAAGATTGCAGAGGCTCTTCCGGTAGAGACAAGCATTATGACTCTCGATGAAGCAAAGAAAACAGGTGCAATGGCACTGTTTGGCGAGAAATATGGCGATGAAGTCCGCGTTGTAAAAATGGGCGATTTCTCTACCGAACTTTGTGGTGGTACACATGTAGCAAATACAAGCGAGATTTCTGCATTTAAGATTGTATCTGAGTCCGGCATCGCAGCAGGTGTAAGACGTGTTGAGGCACTGACTTCTGACGCATTATATGCTTACTATGATAAATTAGAGGAGATCATCAACGAGGCTGCAGCATTACTTAAAACAAATGCAGCTGGTCTGACAGAGAAAATCACACATCTGCAGGCAGAAGTGAAAGAACTTCACAGTGAGAATGAATCCTTAAAGAGCAAAGCGGCACAGGATGCACTCGGTGATGTTATGGATCGTGTAGAGGAAGTAAAGGGTGTAAAACTTCTGGCAACTGCACTGGAGAACGTTGATATGAACGGACTTCGTGATCTGGGCGATCAGTTAAAAGAGAAACTTGGTGAGGGTGTCGTTGTTCTGGCATCTGCAAACGAAGGAAAAGTAAGCCTAGTAGCTATGGCAACTGACGGAGCCATGAAACAGGGAGCACATGCAGGTAACCTGATCAAAGCAATCGCAGCAAAAGTTGGCGGTGGCGGCGGCGGACGTCCGAATATGGCTCAGGCCGGCGGTAAGAACCCGGCAGGAATTCCAGACGCGATCGCAGCAGCAAAAGAAGCACTGGGAGAACAGATTAAATAATTTGTAAAAAAGTTTGTAAAAACTATTGACATATCTGCGAAAAATGATTATAATTGTCAAGCAGTGCAGTAAAATATTACCCAATCAGTTGAATATGCACAATACGCAACTG